>JAOUNB010000111.1 GCA_029881195.1 Candidatus Nitrosopumilus sp. | reverse complement strand
TTTATATTTTCAACGAAATAAAAATTGACCATATCATACTCTAAGTATACCTTTTTTGATAAGAAATTGAAGTGATTTAATAAAATCTTCATCAGAGATCATCCCATCAGTCCACCATAATGCATTACTTTTGAACCAGTCAGGAATTGTAGGATTGATAACAGAACCATTTTCAATAGAAGGGATTGTAATTATGCTTTCCTTAATCAGATATTCGATTCCGTCAATAAATTCAGAATTTGAGATGGAGGTAGAGGCCCATAGTTTTGCGTTATTTTTGATCCAATTAGGAATTTTGGTGGAAAAAACTTCAAAAGATGTGGTTCCCAAATCAGAATTATTATGGAATAAATGAATTTGATAAAGTCCAAGTAAAGAATTTTCATTAATAGAAATTATAGCTCTATACCCTCCACTACTAGAAAGAACTGCACCAAAATTTTGAGAGTTTCCATCTGGAGAAATTATTGTCACTTCCAATGGAATTCCACGTATGTGATTATTCACATTGCCTGAGAGAGTGATTTCCTCAATTTTTCCTGAAAGTGGCTTCATTATTTCATATGAACTGAGTTGTGGTGAACTAGAAACAGAAGTATAAGACTGATTTCTCAGTAAACCAAACGTATTTGCATTACCAGAACTATCTCGTGAATCATAATATTTGACATCAAGACTTCCTCCTGCTGAAGAAATTAATGCAGTACCAGACTTATTGCAAATTTTTGAAGGCATTTTGAATGTACCCTCAAAAATACCAGTACTAGGTCCTGTTTCAACCAGAGTAAATCCAGTGGCGCCAAGACCACCATGTTCAATTCCATCCACAGTACAACGCTTGTAACGAATGTCTTTAATCAAAACTTCAAGTAAAGCAATTCCATTCTTACCAACGGTATCGACATTATTAGAATTTGGATCATCAATTACGAAGTAGATGTCGACTTGATCGTTTTTCAAGTTAAGATCAGGATCTTTGAGAGTAATTGTAACTGGCTGTCCAAACCGAAATGTTTGTGAAGAAAGGGTAACGCCTCCAGAATGGGTCTTAAGATCAGATTGTGTGGAAGTAGTAGTTATTACACCAGTTACATCAAGATCAGAGTAAGATATCGTAATACCTGATTCGTCAATTAGTCTATTTGTGACAACAATTTTTATCTCATCACCGATAGTTTGTATGGTTTGAATAAAATTAGGATCTAGTACATTTAATTGATTTGCTACAGCATATTCAAAAGTACCTTCAAAAGTTGAAGAATTGTCATTTGTTTCTTCTAATTCAAGACGATAAATTGAATTGTTAATACTTTGATCATTTTTTAATCCAAAAGAAAATACATCAAAAATGATTGGCTGTTTTTTGGTTTCATTAGAAATGTCAATGACGCCAACGTCGTTTGCTGAAGAATCAAAATCAATTACAAGAAAAACATTCCCATTTTTATCCAAAATATCTGTTACATCAGAATTATCAATTTGGATAAATCCTTGTGATGATGAAATGTCGCCTGCATCTACAATTGTGATTGGTGATGAACCAAGAGATCCAAAAGTCAAAGTAAACGAAGTATCGCTAAAGTCAGAAACCCCTAAATCTTTTTCAAATGATCTTAAATCATAATTTATCCAGTTTGTGCCTCCTGTATTAGATTTAGAACCATCAAGTAAAATTGAAGCAAATGAGGATGCAGTAACTCCCAGATTTACTGAAAACATGTCATACGAGACAATTCCTAGTGTAGTAGTATCAATAATCAATCTATCAGAATTAGTGTCAGGCACAGAAGAGAATGCATTAGTACCACCTGTCAGAACAGGAGAAGTGGAATGAAATTTAACATCTTTAGCACGTTCCATAGTTATTGGATTTCCAATCGTCACTGTAGGAATTATTGCTGTTTCTCTAAACACATCCAAATCATCATCAGCACCAGTGTTCAGATTTTGATCTGGATCTATCAGAATAACAGGATATTCGGTTCCAGGACGGAGATCATTAGCATTTCCAATAGTTAGAGCAGGGTCATCATTAAGAGAAACAGAAGCAGTTGACAATCCTGTCAAAACTGAAAGGGAATCTCGATTGTAATTGATTTGTCCAGTTTGACCGCGTAGGGCATTATCAAGTGTACTGATAACAGATTGATCATTAGAATCAAAACCTTCAAAGATTCCAGAATTGGGCCCTTTTTCAATTAATGTGACGATTTTAGAGTATGGGCCTGGAACTCCGTCATTAACAAAAGACTCAGGTTGATCACTGTTAGTTTTTAGTTTTAGAACATTTCCAAGTTCCAAAGAAAGTTCACCATTATTTTCAAACCCTAGACTTGAAAGATAAGGACGTAAATCTACCAATCCGGCATTTCCATTGGCAGCATCATTTCCAGAATTATCAAATGCTTGGTAAAAAGTAGCTACTGGAGATTCTACATTAAATGTCCAAGAATCTTCATCAGTAGGATCCTGATTTAATTGAAAATCATTTACAATTAGAAAGACTTCAGCACTGTTTGGATAAAAATCTCTATCTATGCTAAAAGAGATATTTGGAATTTCATCATATTTTAAATCAACTCGTTGTGGTGTACCAGCTGGGTTGTATTGAATAGTTACATCATCAAATGAAAATAATTGGATAAATGGCCATGCAGATGAATCAATGCCAATTTGTCCCTTTCCTGTAGTTGTGGGACCAGTATTAGGGAAGTTAGACGGAGTTTTTGCTTTTCTAACGACATTATTGCTGTCGTTAGGGATACCAGTACAACTATCATAGGGATAGGCCACACCATCAGCATCACTAAGATCAACACCTATTGTAGCAGTACCTTCTGTCGTAGTACAGATGGATCCAAAATCCAACCCTTGCTTTGCTATAGTAGAAGGTATTGTAGAATCTGCAATCTTTGCTTTGTCTATATTTGCAAAATATGCATACCAATTACCATCAGTTGCCTGAACCATTCGGAGTATTTTTCCATTTATTGTGACATCAGGTTCACCCTTACCTTCATCTGTGTCTCGAATATTGTTATCACGAATTACTACTTCAATGACCATAGAACCTGAAAAATGATTACGAAATTGAGAGTTTTCAGCAGATACAAACAAGTTTGGATTGCTCGAGGCATTAACATTTGTCACAGGGATTAGGAATATTATCGAGAAAATTACTAGCAAATAGATATATTTTCTATTCAACAGTTCAGAATCCTAGTTTATCACAAATA
>JAOUNB010000140.1 GCA_029881195.1 Candidatus Nitrosopumilus sp. | reverse complement strand
TTTATTTTGTCTATAAATGATATAATTAAACAAATGTTTTGATATGTGTGAAACCACCAGTAGGAATACCTGGCAAAGACATCATGTATATTCCAAACTACTGCAACAACTGTAACAGGCATTTTTTGATCGATGCAGAATTTGAAGATCATAAAACAACATGTTAGTAGACTCCAAAATGATCAATAGGTTTTGGATTACTTACCTAGTGGAAAATATCAATTAACCATATGTGACTCAATAATATTTCAATATACATCAGGATAATGTAAATTTGGGCAAGAATTTTATTAATTATTCCTAATTAGAAAATATTAGTTTGTTTTAGCAAAAAAAGAGATTATGATGGTTCACGTTTGCCTAAAATACAACATGAAATTCTCAGATTCTGAAAGGACAGCAAGATACATTACAAAAGATCATGAGTCTAAAAAGAAATTTGAATGCAATTATGCTGAATTTTAAAATAAAATATTATTAATTAAAAATTGCACTGATTAACAATATAATTAAACTCGAAATAGACATATAATCCAAAAAATATGCAATAATCGATAAGTAATCATAGTAATAATATTATTTAATTAATGATTTGGCCAAACATGCTTACAATACATTTGATAGTCCAGGATTAGTAAAAGTATTAACATTTTTGCAAACACATAACACCGAATATTTGTCAGGTCAGGATTTGAGTGATGTGCTAAGAATTAGCAGAGTTGCAATATGGAAGCACATAAAAAAAATTCAAGAATTAGGATACACCGTTGAGTCAAAACAAAAATTAGGATACAAGCTTACATTAAATTCTGATGCTCTTTTACCTTGGGAAATCACATCAGGACTAAAAACAAGGAGAATTGGGAAAAAAGCGTATTATTTTGATTCAATAGACTCCACTCAAAGCCAAGCAATAAAGATGTCAGAAGACTCGGCAAATGATGGAACTATAATTATTGCAGCAAAGCAAACAGGGGGAAAGGGAAGACTAGGAAGAAAATGGATTTCACCCAAAGGAGGTATTTGGTTTTCAGTGATCTTACACCCAAAATTTGACATCTCAATCATAACCCTATTTCCAATTGCATCATCACTTGCATTGTCTTATGCTATAGAAAAAACATTCAAGATTACACCGGAATTAAAATGGCCAAACGATTTGACAATAAAGGGGAAAAAAGTCGCAGGAATCTTAGTAGATGCATCCTTAGAATCAAATAAGATTGAAAGTTTAGTTTTGGGAGTTGGGATAAATTTTGATGTAGATGTAAAACAGATTGAAAAAATTCTTAAAAATACGCCTAATTTTTATGGAGTGAATTCATTAAGTGAGCAAAAAAAGAAAGTAAAACCAAAAATATTAGTTCAGACATTTTTAGTAGAATTAGAAAAAATTTACGAATTACTAAATACAAAGCAAACAAAAAATATCATTTTAGAGTGGACAAAAAGATCATCAACAATTGGAAAAAAAGTAGAACTTGATACGATTGATGGTAAAATTAAAGGAGAGGCAATCAAAATTGATGAAGATGGAACATTAATTGTATCAGAGAAAAATAAGACAAGCAGAATAATTGCAGGAGATATCATTCATCTGCCAAAATAGTATTATTTTTTAGTATTTTTTGATTTTGAGGATTTCTTTTCCTGAGTATCAATCATAGAGGATTGAGTTTTGAGAATCTCTTTAAGGTCTTTTTGTATCTCAAAAACAGATGAAAGTATCACCTCTAAAGCTTCAGAATATTCTTCATATACAGAAACTAATTCAGTTTTCTTTTTATTTATTTTTGACAAGAATTCGTTTGAACGTAACAAATTTGCAGAAGTAATCAATTCGGGGATTTCAGACG
The DNA here is from genome assembly GCA_029881195.1 of Candidatus Nitrosopumilus sp. Classification (GTDB taxonomy): domain Archaea; phylum Thermoproteota; class Nitrososphaeria; order Nitrososphaerales; family Nitrosopumilaceae; genus Nitrosopumilus. The sequence continues at coordinate 298 of JAOUNB010000140.1, read as the reverse complement.
GGGATTCATTTAATTGATTTAAATCATATTTGATTTCTTGTATCTTTTTTCGTAAATCATAGATTATTTTTCCAGATACGGGTTTTGCCAATATAAAAGACGTATCGATGAATAAATTAAAGATTTTCTAAAAATAACAAATCCCTAGATGTATAAAAAATAGTGCATATTTGGTATAAAATAAAAATAAATTGTATCTAAAACACGAAATATTGAAAAATCCAATTAGGAACCTTCATTTTCGAGTCATAGTTTTAGTTTATCAGTTATCACAGTAACTGTTTTTGCATAAACAGAG
>JAOUNB010000054.1 GCA_029881195.1 Candidatus Nitrosopumilus sp. | reverse complement strand
AAATCAAAGTAATGATTAATCAATCAAATTATCTATTGTAATGGAAATCATAAACATGGGTTAAAATTCATTACAAGATTTTAGAGGTTTTACCAAAATACATCTGAACTCTAAAGAGAAACAGCAGCACAGATTAATTTAGAAGATCGTGAAATCAATCATAATAGTTTTTCAGTTTTGCGATATTTTACAAATGATACACTTGTATTACTAAAATAAGAATAGGATTTCTAAATTTCATGACAGTACAAATTCACACAGCACATCAAATATTCTGGGGGATTTAAACTCCAAAAATATATTTGTATTCTAAATAATGAGAATAAGCATTAGCTTAACCTACACACAATTAACCTTCAGAAATTAGGTAAAACGGATAATAAGGTAATTAGACCATTAATCCTCATCATGCTTAAAAACACAATGGTTTCAGGGCCAAAATGCCCATCTTGTGGAAATCAAAAGATAGTTACAGATCAAGACACAGGAGAATTGTTTTGTGGTAAATGTGGATTTGTAGTAAATGATAAAATTGCAGACACCGGTGCTGAGTGGCGTTCTTTTTCAAATGATGAGACAAACAGAACCAGAGTTGGAGCTGGAACATCACTAACAATGCACGATATGGGACTATCTACAGTGATTGGATCTGCCAACAAAGATTCCACAGGAAAACCATTATCTGCAAGTGTGAAGAGTTCAATTGAAAGATTAAGGACTTGGGATAGTAGAACACAAGCACATTCATCGGCAGATCGAAATCTTAGGCAAGCTCTAAATGAAATGGATAAATTAAAAGACAAACTTGCATTGACTGACGCAGTAGTAGAGAAAGCAGCATATATTTACAGAAAAGCAATGGAACGAAAACTAGTTAGAGGTCGTTCGATACAGGGATTGGTTGCTGCATGTCTTTATGCATCATGTAGAAATACAGAAACTCCTAGAACTTTAGATGATATTGCAAAAGGAATTAACATCAGAAGAAAAGATGTTGCAAGATGTTATAGATTAATTTTTAGAGAGTTGGAATTAAAAATGCCAGTAGTAGATCCTGTCAGAGGGGTTTCAAGAATTGCAAGTATCGCAGAATTGGGTGAGAAGAGTAAAAGAAAGGCAATTGAGATTTTAAATCAAGCAAAAACAATGGGCATTGTTGCAGGAAAAGATCCGATGGGTATTGCAGCTGCTGCACTGTATCTAGCTTGTATTAGCACAGGAGAGATAAAATCACAAAAAGATATCTCTGTGGCATCAGGAGTGACAGAAGTCACTATAAGAAACAGATGTGCAGGATTAAGAAAAATGCTTAATGATTGAGATGCCAGAAAATAAATGGTCTAACTGGGGAGATAATAATCAAGAATTGCTTTCCAAAATACCTGAGAAACCGGGTGTGTATATGATGCATGCTTCGATGAAAATATTATTTATTGGTGGTTCTCAAAACATGAAAAAATCCATAACTGAAACGCTAGAAAAAAAATGTGTTACAAAAGCTACAAGAATTAGATTCAGAGAAGAGAATAATTTTGATGAAATAAAAAATAAATTAATAGTAGAATACAAAAAAAGACATGAAGGGAACATCCCTCAATGCATGAATTAATTATGAGATCTTTTAAACTCTAATCTATCCCATGGAAAAACAACATATGCAGAATTGTCTGTTTTTTTCGCATAGATTAGTTGTTTTGGATATTGTTTCCCGCGTCTTGCAAATAATGTAACAAAGATAAGTTTTGATGGATTATCAACCCTTGAAATAATTTTGTTAAAAGTATCACCAGTATCAAAAATATCATCAACAAATAGAGAATTGGAGGATATTTTGTTTTTGTCAACTAAAATTTTTTCAATTCCAAGATGATCTGCAAGTAAACGTGAAGGAACTAATCCACCTCGACTGAGAGTAGTAATGGTTAAAAAAGTTCGAGGCAATTTCAAAATAATTTTTGAAAGTATTTTTATCAATGACTCTATTTCATTCCAATCAACATCCTGTTTTAATGTCATAATTGTTATATGAAAATACCGAATTATACTCAAAAGGTTTTTGTTGGAGATTTTTTCAAAGGAGTAATGATTTTAAGAACTTTAAACGGTAGTTTACCAAAATCTATGTCTTTTTCACACGACAAAAGTAACGTATCATCATTATTTAATGGAAAGCTCATTACAATTACCTTGTCTCTGTAAGACATCGAAAAATGAACTTCACCAAATTCATGATCAAATTCCCTTCTCATTCTAACACGTAACGATAGTTCCATGAACATCATTTCGTCTTGTTTTTGAGCTTCAAGTGAAAAGATACCTTTTTTCATCCCTCCAGCTGCTAGGTGACCTCTGCTGTTGATGATTCTTGCTGAACGCATTTTAGGGTCTAGTTTTATGATTTTTTGACAGATTTTTTCAAGATCTTCAGTATTATCCATTAGTCTAAATTTATAATCGATCTATTTATTGCGAGCTGTGGTAATGGATATCTATGCATTCAGAGCAAACTAAAGATAAAGCAGAGTCAATTAAGGAAATATCAGATCAATATAAGCATCTATCGCTATTTTGGACAGACATCATGCATTTGATGGCAAGTAAGCCTCAAGCACTCACATCAATTGGTCCAATGCGGGCATTTGCTGCAAACTCTAAGAAAATTTCAACTGAATTGATCGAGATTAATGAGGATTTGATGGAATTCAACAAATACGTAACCCAATATTACAAACAGCTTGCAGAAGCTTGGGGAATTGCCCAAAAGAAGGTAAATTTAAAAGCTCCAGAGGTTCCTCAAGATATTGAGCAGGTAGAGGCATTCAAACGAATTTGGATCGACATTTTTGATAATGATTTTACAGAGTTATTTGATTCTGAGAAATTTGGCGAGAATTATGGAAAACTAGTATCAAAAGAACTGGAATTGACTAAACATTGGAACAATATAACTAATGTAATCTTACAATCGGTAAATCTTCCAAGTAAAGAAGAGATAGACGAAGTGTACAAAGAGATCCATTCACTAAAAAAAAGAGTGGGAAAGCTAGAATTAGAATTAAAGAAAAAGGAGATGAGCAAAAATGCAAAATGAGTCAAGGGTAGATCCGAAAATCATTGAAGAGATTTTGAAATTTAGTAAAAATGTAATTAATGCCCCAAAATTAGTTGCTGCACCTGATGAGATTGTTTTGGAAGTAACTCCTCATGATACAGTACAAAGGATGGATAAAACCAGACTGATACATTATAGATCACTCACTGAGAAACAACACAGAACCCCATTACTCATTTCATATGCCTTGATTAACAGATATCATATTCTGGATATTCAGCCAGAAAAAAGCTGGGTCAGGAATTTACTTCAACAAGGATTTGATGTTTACATGTTAGATTGGGGAACGCCCACAAGCATGGACAAATATCTTGATTTTGATGATTATGTTAATGGATATTTAGATTCGTATATAGAATATATCAAAAATGAATCATCCAATGAAAAAATTACATTACAAGGGTATTGTACAGGAGCAACTATTGCTACAGCCTACACATCTTTGCACCCAGAAAGTGTAAAAAACTACATTGCAACCGCACCTGTAATCGATGGATGGCGTGACACTACTGTGATTAGTAATCTTGCAAAACACATGGATGTAGATAAAATGGTTGAAATCATAGGAAACATGCCTCCAGAGTTCATGTATTATTGCTTTTCAGTTCTCAAACCATTTGAACAGGGAATTGAAAAATATGTAAAATTTTTCAAAAATATAGATAACAAGAAATTTGTAGATAATTTCCTCAGAGTTGAAAAATGGTTAGGAGACACACCTCCAATCCCTGGAGAATTATTCAAACAATGGATTAAAGACATCTATCAAGACAATTCACTGATTCAAAACAAGATGTACATAGAGGGTCAAAAAATTGATTTGAAAAAAATAGACATGCCAGTATTTACACAAGTTGCCGTAGGAGATCATCTAGTATCACCTGAATGCAGTATGCCCTTACATTATGCCATTGGAAGTGAAGACAAAACATTGAGGATGTATCCAACAGGGCATGTAGGGATGATTGCTAGTTCGCTATCACAAAAGAAAGTGTTGCCTGAGCTTGGACAATGGTTAGCCGAAAGATCATAAAAAAGGAAAAAGAATAAAAAATTCTTTTTAGGTATTCTTTGTAGTGAAGACAGAAATCCAAGATTGTAGAATGTTTTTGTTTAGGTCAACAAACGACTTTGCATTATCATTGAATGTTTTGATGTTTTGTTGGGTTGCATCCATAGTTGCAAGTGTTACTTGATTTTGTATTGAAGATGCCTTTACAAATTCTTCTGTTGTATCATGGATTACTTTTAGTGTTGTTTCAGGAAAATTTGCTGCAATACCTGCTTTTTTTACATATTCCTTTTGTAGTGCGATAGTTGAATCTATCATGTTTTCATATGCTTGTAGGTATTCCTGTTGTACGTTAGTAATTGATTGATGATACTGAGGTACTGATTGTTTGATACCATTGAAGATTTTGTCTACATTTTCTTGATATGTAGAAAAAATATCTTTTGAATTTCCAGTTGTTTCGTTTTTACTCATTGTTTCACCTCCTTATTTTTTGATTTTTTTGCAATTGGCAAGATGATAACTTGAACCAAGTCACCGTCACCTAAGCCAAGTGCATTACGCTCAGCTTCAGGTATTGAGATTCGTCCATTGCTACTAATGGTGGTTTTGTATGCACCCCAATTCATGAAGGATGGAAGCATTTGTCCTATGTTGAACATGGTATCCATGCTTTTACTTTGCATTGATGTTACGTTCTCCATAATGTTTGATTGAGTTTTTCGAGTACTTTCAGAAACTCCCTTGAGTGTTTCTAAAGGATCGAATGTTTGACCAGTTTGATGTGTCATCAAAGCGCCAAAATTTTTCATAAATTCTGCTTGAGCATGTCCACTTTTTTGGATCCAAGATTTGAACATTTCACTAGGATCATATAGGTTTTGATTACCAGTCATTGGTAATTATAGGAAACAGATGTATTTAAATGATCTAAGGATCGATTAGAAATTCTAAAACTTTACTTGAAAAAACATGTGGATCTTGTACATATGGAGTATGACCGCAATGTTTCATCTTAAAAAGTTGAGAGTCGCGAATATGGGAAATAAAAATCTCAGCATTTTCAATTGGAATTACTGGATCATCAACACCCCAAATTATCAAAGTGGGAGCAGTTATTGACTCAAGTTTCGATGGAACTAATTTTGAATTTTTCAATCCCAAGATAGTAGACATAAAAGCTAGTTTTGCATTAGGTAATTTCATTCGTTCTATGAAACCATTAACAATCTCTTCAGGAGCCTCATCACCAGAACCTTCCATAAGTTCAAATGCCTTTTTTGCATTTAATTCATTAGGATATAAAGCAGCCATAATGTATGCATCAAGTGCCGGGGTAGAATTCTCCATCACTCCAGCGGGAGATGCAAGAATTAATTTCTCCACATTTTCAGGATAGGATATAGTAAATTCTGTGGATACCTGCCCCCCCAATGAAGAACCAATTACACTTGCTCGTTCAGTTTTTGTTGCAGTAAAAAATTTTTTTAAAAAGTCTGAAAAGAAATTAGGAGTATAATCCACCAGTGGTTTGTCACTATATCCAAAGCCGATAAGATCAGGAACCAATACTCGATAGTGTTCTGCGAAAAAGGGAATAACATTACTCCATCTTTCAGATGATGCACCCAGACCATGCACTAGTACAAGTGTTTTTTTAGACTTGCCAGACTCCAGATATCGAATTTTGTTGTCATCGATTTGAAGAAATTTTTCTTCCACTGTTTTTGCTCGATTAAATCACTAGATAAATTTAATGAAAATAGAGATCATGGCCGCTTAGGGATTTGAATTTTTTTATGAATAGCATAGATTAGTTTTTTTAAGTTAAAAGATATGAAGTTTGTGTGATACAAAAGAAAATTTCAAAAATTTTAGTCCCATTAGATGGATCAAAAAACTCCATTAGAGGACTTGAGATGGCAATTACCTTGGCCAGACAATGCGGGGCAATCATTACTGGAATTTATTCCATTTATGCACCACCACATTCAGAATTTAGAGGTGTGGGTTCAGTAGAAAAATCACTAAATATAGAGATAAAAAAATCATGGAGGAAGCCAAGATGCTTGCAGCAAAAAATGGAATTGTGTTTAGAGAAAAACTAATGCGAGGTGAAATTGGATATAACATCATCAAAACAGCACATGGAAAAGAAAAATTCGATATGATAGTAATGGGATCACGAGGAAGAAGTTCGGCTAAGGAGATTTTCTTTGGCAGTACATCAAACTATGTGATACACATATCAAAGATTCCCGTAGTTATTGTAAAGTGATTAAGAGAATCCATGTTTTTTGAAATATTTTTGATGATATTCTTCAGCTTTGTAAAACGTAGGAGCAGGAACAATTTCAGTAACTATAGAATTTTCAAATCTACCTGATTTCTCAAGTTCCTGTTTTGATTTTTCTGCTATTTCTTTTTGTTCTTCATTATGGAAAAAAATTGCAGAGCGATATTGATGCCCGATATCAGGTCCTTGGCGATTCAAGGTTGTAGGGTTATGATTGTTCCAAAACACTTCAAGAAGTTCATCATAAGATATCTCGTCAGGGTTATATTCTACTTCTACAGCTTCTGCATGACCTGTTTTATCGGTGCATACTTCTTCATAAGTAGGATTTGGTAGTTTGCCACCAATATATCCAACTTGGGTTGATTTTACACCTTTAGTTTTATTTAGTAAATCTTCAACATGCCAAAAACATCCTGCACCAAATGTTGCTTTCATAAAGTTAACTATTCAACAAAGAATTAAAACCATTCTAAATTATTCACCCTAAATGATGTCTTTATGAATAAAAGATTTATAGAATTAATAATTATTATTGAGAAATTAAATCGTCAGAGAGATATGTGAAATATTTTTAAAGCAAGATAAAATCACTTTGGATATCATATTTATCAGTGACAAAATTATTGATAGTTATAAAATAATTCAGAACAAAAGAAATGAAAAGCAACACGAAAAATAGTATAAAATATTATTTTATACTTGAGTTCTAACTCAATCAGGCATGTTAAAGAATTTTGGAAATAGTTCTACCAGACTCAGGAGACGTCTGTGAATATTTCAACAACTTTTTTTGCCAAAGATTCAATATTGGCAGTTGGTTCTGCAGATATCAACAAGAGGATTTGTGTTATTGGAAATGGAAAGCTTACTAAAACAGCCTTATCTCGTCTTGCGGCAAGGTAATTGATAGGACCCAAACTCTCATCATATTCTTTTCTAATGGATGCTTTTGATACAAACTCCAAAAAAGACTGCAATCTAGTCTCGTCTCCTTCATGAGGCACAAGTCCTTCTTTAAATCCACCAGCAATCAACTGACCATCTTTATCAACAATACCTGCAAATCGGATCTCAGATTCATGAAGTAATTCTTTACATTTTTCACCATATAACTTCAATTTGGTTTCAGGATTTGACATGATGATATCAATTAAAATATCAAAAATAAAAACCTAATCAATTTCAAGATATTTATTTTTATGAAAAAATCTCGAATTGGCCATCCTGTTTGAAAATTTTCTACATTAAATCAAGTAATAAAATGGAGACAATTTGTTACTGAAAACAGTGGTTTTTTGGATTTTTTACATTTATATTAATATCTAGTTTTGATGTTCAAATTACTTTTGAGCAGGAGTGTCTTGAAAAAAGGATCACACAAGATATTCTAAAATTTTGTGAATTTTATGAACAAATCAGTAACTTAAGACACATGATTTAACATTACAGCAGACATACTTTACAAATTTAGGCATAGGTATAATTTTGTATGATCATGTTAATGGATAAATCAATTCAAGAATCAGAGAACAACTAAAGTCGACATTTCAACAAGACATAATCAATTGTTTTTTCTTCGGATAATTTTTTCATTTTCAAAAGAGATTTGAAGAGAATTTTTTCAACATATTGAGGATAGTTTGCTAAAATTAATTTTTTGAGTCGTGTCCTATTTTCAAAATAATAATCTGCAAGAGGAGAATAAACATGTGAACCAATGAATTGTTCCTCAGAAATGGTGAAATCTGCAGAGTTTAGAAGATGTTTCAAAAAATCCAGAGTATAGTGTTCTGATGACCAAGTAAATTTTAAAACTCCCAAGTTTCCATATGATGATTTTTTAGTCGTTATAGGAATTGCGAGTGCAAGAAAACCAGATTTTACTAGAATCCTTTTTGACTCGCTTATAAAATCAGATAAGGGTTTGAAATGTTGTGCAGATTCCAATGCCAAGACACGATCAATGGAATCATTTGCAAATGGTAGTTTTGTAGAAGTAGCGTTTAAAAATTCTATGTTTTTCTGAACACCAGATGAATGTAGTTGGTTGAAATTAATATTTACATCATACAAATCAATATTTGGAAATTTATCTCGCCATAGTTTGGAAGGGGCAGACAAACCACTACCAACATCTATTACATGTTTTGCCGAAGACAATTCTGCCAATTCCGCAAAAATAAGACATAGGTTGTTTTGAGCAGAAACAGGATCGGTGTGATCAGATGACCAATAGCCAAAATTCAGCATAGAACCACCAGTTGCTATCTGCATAACAGGGGATAAAGTGGTGTAAAGATTTACTACATCTTTTTCATTTCTACGAAATGTCCACAATAACACATGAAGAAGATTAATTGATATCAAAAAGAATTTCAAATTTATTAAAAAATGAGGGATATTAATTTCTAGGGCAATCCTTCTGAGTCTTCAGCACAATGTTTATGAACCCAGTTCTCATCTTTGTTTTTTGAGATCTCTTTTCCGGGTTGAATTTTATCTCCGCAGGAGATACAAGACGTGGCAAATTTTGCTTTCATAATGATATATCAAATATCCCAAATAAAGCATCTATGTTGAAAGGAGTATTAGCTAATGATTAACATGTTTTATTAATTTGAATCAGACAGATGAATTATGGATGAATCAAATTTAGATACATCATCTAAGATAGTTTTAGCTAAATGGAGTGACCGATTTTTTGCATGGTTAATTGATTTTATAGTTATTTCAAGTATTTCAACAGCAATAATGGTTGTTTCGTTTGGTTCAATAGAATATGCATTTGAAAGAGATTCATTTTGGATGGAAAACATACAATACATTCCAACGAGTATTTTATTTTTTATTTATTGGACTGTTTTAGAATATAAGACAAATCAAACAATCGGAAAAAAGATTATGAATTTGAAAATAATCAACATTGATGGAAGAAAGCCAAATTTGAAAGGGATTATGATCAGTAGTTTTGGAAAAGCATTTCTTTTACCAATAGATGTTATTTTGGGATGGTTTTTGACAAATGAAAAACGTCAACGTATTTTTAATAAATTAGGAGATACATTGATTGTAAAAATCAAAGAAATAAATGATGTTTCGGACATAAAATATTTGAAAGATTAGATTTTGTCAGATTTTTTTGAATGACTGCTTTGAGGATTTAAGCAACAGATCTATTAGCAAGTTTAGATTGATTCAACATGATGTCTGAGAGTCAAAAATGGTGGAGTGGACTGCCAAATGAACTACAAAAAGACATAGAATTACAAGAATGACATCAAGGTTATGTGTAAAGGAGACAATTTCAGTGAAAAGGGATTAATTGTATTCTATAGAAAAGGATTCAACTAGTAATTATTAATTCAGCAAAAGTATAAAGACACAAGTGCACATTTAAAATGCAAAACATAATCTTAAGTGCATTCTGATGCTAAGAAATTTGTGAGTGAAAGGAAATTTTACACTTGTAAAAATTGCGGGGCAGAGTTTCTATCAACAGAAGTCAGACTTTATTGTAAAGTTTGCAAATCAAATTTAGACAAATCAGGAAATCTACCCAATCTCTAACAATAGGCTTAAGTCAGTTCTTTTTTAGAGAAGACTAGTGAATTGTTTTGTTTGTGGAAAAAAGAAAGAAGAGTACCAAGTATGGAATAACAAGACAGTCATAGGCGCAACATAT
>JAOUNB010000041.1 GCA_029881195.1 Candidatus Nitrosopumilus sp. | reverse complement strand
TCATCATCCAAGTCTTCAATTACGATGAAGGTTGCTTCATTAGAAATTGTTGAAAGGTTCTCATATGTGTCAGCATCAAGTATGTTGAGTTGGTTGATCATGGTGTATTCCAAAGTACCTGCAAAGATACCTGTATTATCACCAGTCTCTTCTAACTCTAATCTGATTATTTGGTTAGCAATTCTTTCGTCGTCTTCAAGGCCATCGTTTAAGAAACCAAATCCAAAGACATCAACTACTATTGGTAGTTCTGTACCTGCTGGAATATTGTTTGAAGCTCCCATGTTAATATTGAATGTTACTTCAACATCATCACCGGTTCCAAATCCAGCAAAGTCACTACCAGTTAGTAAAATGAGATCTTGGTTGTCGGTTGTAGCGGTAGCAATGTTTACACCGTTTATGTCTATGTCTAAAGAGTCAAGATCTGGCAAATTGTCAGAAAGTGATCTAACGTCATAGTTAAACAATGCAAATCCATGAAAGTCTGCATCATTTACAGGTGCAGCATCAAAGAAATCGCCAAAAGTTCCAATTGTCAAAAACAAGTCATCACCAGGATCAACAGTAATAATACTATCACTTGATAGAATTGCTCTGTCACTGAATGCTTGTACTCTATCTAAAACATCAACATTATCTAATTCGATAGATGTTGCGTCATCCAAGGTTAATGGATCACCTGTTTGTAGAGATGGAATTAATTTAACAACCGGGTTATTCAAGTCTAAGTCTTCATCTGCTCTACTGTTTTGGTTTGCATCGTTATCAGTTAACTCGACTGGAATCTCTTCACCAGAGGTCCATTCTTCATCAATTGGTTTAATGTCAATGCTACCAAAACTCAAGCCTACAAGAATTGATACAGAGTCTTCATTGTAAGTAATTGATGCAGAGGTTCCCCTCAATGCATTTTTAGTAATTACAATAGCGGATTGATCTGACTCATCATATGAGCCAAATACTCCACTGTTTGGACCCTGTTCTGTAATTGTTACAGGTACAAAACCAATACCAGCACCGTTATCAAGGAATCCATTTACTGTATTCCATGCGGTAGGATCTTGGTCACTTCCGGTTCCACTTCGACCTACAATTGCATTTGCAATTTCAGAGTCGTCGTTATCCTGAAGTGTAATTACGTCACCTTTTTTCTGAACATCTGCGTTTGTGATTAGACGACAATTGTCTTCACACATAAGACTGCCAAGTGCATCAGTTAAGAGGTTATCATCAGTATTACTTAATACATCACCTACTGCAATACCATTCTCATTGAATACTTGATAATTGGTAGATGCAGCATTCTCGTTATCAGTACCAGTGGTACCAAATGTCCAAGAATCTTCATCTGTTGGATCTATGTTTAACCATAAATCTGTGATTGTTGCGTGTACTTGTGAGCCAGGTGTGTAAACTGCTCTGTCTAAGCTTGCACTGGCAAATTGATCAACAGTATCAAAAGTAAGTGTTGTTGTTTGAACACCACCACCTTTGTTATACTGTACGACAACATTACCAGTTGGATTTAGTGTATAGAGTTGAATAAATGGCCATGTGCCATCGGCAATACCAATTTGTCCTCCTAAACCACCACCAGGAATGGTGAGGTTAAGGTCTTTTGCTTCTCTCAATACATTCTGTATTGTTGGATCAGCGCCAGTAACTGAACAATCAGTACCACCTACTGCAATACCGTTAGTGTCACTGAAGAAATCAGTTGCACTACCAATTGCGGTTCCTGCTAATTCTATATCAGCAGCAACAGTACAGACTGTACCGAAGTCCAGTCCTATACCAGGTTCTGCGGAAGTTGCATCGGCAGTTGTTGCCATAACTCTGTCTGCAAAGTAACCATACCAGTTACCGTCAACTGCTTGAACCATTCTCATGATCTTGCCGTTTACAGTAACGTCTGGTTCACCTTTGGCCTCGTCTGTATCGTTTATGTCCGAATCAATTACAACGACCTCAATTACTTGAGGTCCTGACATGTAGTTATCAAACTGTGAGTTTTCTGCGGAAACAAATAGGTTAGCGTTGGCTGCATGTGCTACTGGCATCATAGATGGAGCAGCAAAGGTCATACCACCTGCTAACATAATTGTCATTAATGTAAGACTAGTTATTTTACGTCCTAATTCGTTATTCATGTTATTGGTTTTTTTCTCTAAAGTTTGTATTTAAGCCTAATGGACGATTTGTCCACAAATTCACAATATTTTGTGATTATTTTACAAATTTTAGAAATTTTATCAATTTCTCATATTTTATAATACAATAACTAGATTTTATTACTATCATATTAATTTGATCGATAATTTTTCCATTTTTTTCCATATATTTATGAAAATTTTAGTGCCTATCTTAACAGGATTTTTTGTCAACCAGACTCTTGTACAACATTACAGCATCATCTTCATCTTTAGAGCCAACAACCACTGCAGATCCCTTCTTCATAAAGTTTACAGACAATTCATTAGTTCTCAGAGACAATCCCAACTCCCCTTGATTTTCCACGATGAATCCTTTTTCTTTTGCAATTGTAGTGACTTTTGGCACATCAAGATCAAATGTATCAGTAGGGGTTATGGAATAGGTTCTCTTTCCTCTATTTCTTCCACACAGTTCTTCTAGAATCAATTCTGTTTTAAGGGTAACTTCGAGTTTTCCTGTTCCGCAAATTGGACATTCTTCTGCTCGAAATGTTCTAGTACTGTTAAAGTCTAGATTTTCTAAATCAATGTGAAGTATATTTTCTGAGAGGCTAGGTTTTTTTCCGATAATAATTTTGACAGCTTCTGCAACCTCTATACCACCAACAATTGAGAGTATTGATGGATGAACTCCTTCAATGCTACATGTTGGCATTGTATCTTCATTGAGTTCTGGAAACATGCAATAGTAACACGCGCTTTGCTTTGGTAGAATGGTAAAGACTTGCCCTGAAACTCCAACTGCAGCACCAGTTACAAATGGAATTCCAAACTTTACACATGCTTTGTTTAACGCATATCTAGCATTAACACTATCTAGTGCATCAATTACAACATCGCATCCCTCAACAACTTCAAGTGCCGTGTAATCATTAACAGAAATTGCAAGTGCTTCTATTTTACAATCAGGATTTAGTTTTTTTAATTTTTTTGCAGCAACTTCAACTTTAACTTGACCTACATCATCTTCATCAAACATTGTTTGCCTATGCAGATTAGATAGTTCAATTACATCTCTGTCAACAATCCTCAAGACACCAACTCCCATTGCAGCTAGTCTTGATGTTATTGGATTTCCAAGTCCGCCGACTCCAACGACACATACTTTGGAATTCTTTAGTTTTAGTTGTCCGTTATATCCAATCTCTTCAAGCATTACCTGCCTTGAGAATCTGTCAAGTTCTTTTGAAGATAGTTCTTCTGAACCACCAGCAACTGCAGGCAATATGTAAATTTCATCACCGTCTTTTAGAATAGTTTCCATACCATTGGTAAATTTTGCATTCTTTCCATTTATGTAGATGTTAATCAATGAACGCGGAGTTCCATCGCTTTCCAAAATCCGTCTCTTAAAGTCATCACCCATCAGTTCAGAAATCTTTACAAATGCATCTTGTAGGGAATCAGCTGGAATCTCTGTCTTCTTTTCACCACCCCCCTGATTAAGTATTGAAGGAATGGTAAATGTGATATTTGCCATTTTAGTTTACTACCGCCGAAATTTCTGCAATGTCTGCTTTTAATACCTGAGGTTTTTCCAAAACTTCCATGATGGATTCTGTAGCCTTTAGGCCATTTCCTGTAACATAGCATACCACCTTATCGTTTTTGTCAATCTTTCCTTGCTCTACCATCTTTTGTAAAACAGAAACAGACACTCCTCCTGCAGGTTCAGTAAAGATTCCCTCAGTCTGAGCCAAAAGCAGTATGGCATCTAAAATTTCTTTGTCATTACATTCTTCTGCAAATCCACCATATTGTGATAATCGTTTTAGTACATACCTTCCATCCCCAGGATCACCTATGGCCAAGCTCTTGGCAACAGTGTCAGGATTTTCAACTGGAATCACCTCTTTGGAATTTTTCTTAAATGCATCAACGATTGGAGCACATCCATGTGGTTGTGCTGCAATCATGTGCATGTTAGAAACATCATCAAGCAATGAGATGGTTTGTAATTCTTCAAATCCTTTACAAATTGCATTAAGCATTGCACCACTCCCTACTGGAACTATTACTTGATCAGGTACTTCCCATCCAAATTGCTCTGCAACTTCAAATGCAAATGTTTTAGAGCCTTCTACATAGTGAGATCGCATGTTGATGTTCACTATTCCTATCCCCTTGCTATCACCAATTTGTGCAGCAATTCTGTTTGCATCATCATATGTCCCATCTACTGCGATATAGTTTGCGCCATAAGACAATGCCTGTGCAATTTTTGCCATCTCAATGTTACTTGGTGCAAATACATGACATGGCAACCCAGCTTTTGCAGCATGTGCAGCAGTAGCAGACGCTAAATTACCAGTAGACGCACATCCAACAGACGATAATCCAAATTCCTTTGCTTTGGAAATTGCAACTCCTGCAGGCCTATCTTTGAATGAGAATGTTGGATTTACAGAATCATTTTTGATGTAAAGATTGTTCAGTCCTAACTTTTTTCCAAGATTATCGGCCTTGATAAGAGGAGTCATTCCTGCACCAATACTGACAATATTTGATTTGTTCTCTATTGGTAATAATTCAAAATATCTCCAATAGGTATGATCACGCCCAGAAAAAGTATTCTTTGTAATTTCAGGAAAATCATACCTTACATCAAGGGGACCAAAACACTCATCACATACATATTTGAATGCAGTATCATAGTCTTTTTTACATTCTCTGCATTGTAGTGAGGTTCTAGTCAAGATCAGTTTTTCCTTTAATATCATAGATAAAAAATCCTAATATCAATATAAGTAATACTTAATTTTAGTCAATAAAAATATAGTATAAATTTACTAGCATAGTTATAAAAAAATAGAAATAGATAGTTCAAAGATGATAAAAGTTCAAGTGAAATGAACTTTGTTGAAACTTCTTAGTTATGAGGAAGGTTTTTAGAGATTTTAGAAAAAACAATATCAATGAAAAATGCTGGAAAGATAGCCATTCCAATTTGCATTGTAGCTGTGATTGTAGCGATAGTAATAATGATTCCAAATGAAAAATCAGATTCTATGGAGGTGGAGGATATTTTGGACAAGGAAGTAATGCCAGATGAGGACATCTCCCCAGAAGTTCAGAAAAAACTAGACGAAATTGAGAAAATTAATTTAGAAAATGAATACAGTCCAAAACCAAGAGAGTGGATCACATCGGGACCTTTTCAGATTGATCGTAGCAAGTATGTGATTGGTGAAAAAATATTCTTAGTTATTGGAGGGTTAGGGCAGCAAGAAAAAGGACAAGCTGCATTTCTAAGACCTCTTAATGATACCCACTACAAGGTTTATCAAACGATTCCATTTGATGGTGCAAAGAAAAATACATTCAACTACTACATTCAACCTCAACTCTCAAAGATTGCAGGAATATGTTCAATAGAGGACATTACAGGTCAATGGACTGTGGTATTTAGAGGAACAGATTATGCAAATTTAAAATTTGAGATCACAGAGCAGATTCTTCCGGGTGATGAAGATAACTATCAACCGGTATGTTGATTTATTTTTCCAAGTTATTGTGAAAGCAAACTTTTTCACCTAAATGACATGCAGGACCAGACGGTTCTACTAGATAAATTATAGCATCAAAATCACAATCAACCAAAATCTCTTTAATCTTTTGAGTATTGCCAGACTCTTCTCCTTTCATCCAAAGTTTATTTCTAGAACGACTCCAAAACCAAGAGTTTCCAGTTTTTTTTGCAAGCTCAAGTGATTCCTTATTTGTATAAGCTAGAGTCAAAACATCTTTTGTATTTGCATCTTGAACAATCACCGGAACGAGACCTCCACTCTTCTCAAAATCAATATCATCAATAGACTTTAACATATTTTTAAACTCAAAAATAGGTTTTATAACCTTACAGGAATTTCTTTTTCTCTTAGGTATGTTTTTACTCCTTCTACACCATGGGTGTCATAGTGAAAAATAGATGCTGCCAGGGCTGCATCAACGTTTGATTTTTTAAAAATGTCTACCATGTCATTAGGTTTTCCACATCCACCTGATGCAATTAATGGAATAGACACAGAGTCAACAACTGATTTTGTAAGTAAAACATCATAACCATCTTTTGTACCATCTCTGTCAATGCTAGTAAGTAAGATTTCTCCAGCACCAAGACAATCCACTTTTTTTGCCCATTTTATTGCATCAATTCCAGTTCCCTCTTTTCCACCATAGATGAAAACCTCAAACCAGAATTCTTTATCATCTTCTGAAAAAACAGTCACATCTTCTTTGAGGACATAGTTTCTTTTTGCATCGATTGCAACAACAACACATTGACGACCAAATAATTCCATTAGTTCTGTAATAATTTGAGGATTTTTTATTGCGCCTGTATTGATTCCAACCTTATCAGCTCCATTAAGCAAAATATTTCTTGCATCCTCTAATGATTTTACACCCCCACCAACAGTAAATGGAATATCGATTACGGATGCAACATGTCTAACCAAATCTTTGATTGTTTCTCTTTGTTCATCTGATGCAGTAATATCTAAAAATACCAATTCATCAGCACCTTCATTACTATATTTTGCAGCTAATTCCACAGGATCGCCGGCATCTTTTATTGATCCAAAATTGAGCCCTTTTACTACTCTGCCATTTTTTACATCAAGACAAGGAATGATTCGTTTTGTTAAGGTCATGCTATTTTCTTTGCTTCCTCTATTGTGATCTTATTTTCATAAAGAGCCTTTCCCAATATTACCCCGTATGGATTTTTTTCTTTAACATATTTTACATCATCAACATTTGAGATTCCACCACTTGCAATCACATTTGCTTTCTCCATATTACAAGCCTGTTCCAAAAACTCCAGATCAGGGCCTTCCAAAGTCCCATCACGGCTTACATTTGTTAGTAAGAATTCTGTAAAACCCATTTTGAGGAATTCTCTGATAGCATCAATTAATTTTATTCCAGTTTTATCTTGCCATCCATGAATGACAATTTCACTATCTTTGTGATCTACTGAAATTACAATTTTTTCAGCACCTAAAGATAAAAGTAATTTTTTTAGTAATTTTTGGTCTTTAAATGCCAAAGTTCCAATTACCACTCTATCACATATTTTTATTACATCTAAAATCAGTGATTCATCTCTCAGACCTCCAGCAACTTCAACAGGTATTGTAACCTGCTCTAAGATTTTCTTGATGATGGAAAGATTTGAACCCAATCCCAAGGTTGCATCCAAGTCCACTATATGCAGCATATCAGCACCATTAGATTCCCATTTTTTTGCAATTTCTACAGGATTATCACTGTATACTGTCTTTTGTGTTGGATCACCCTTGTAAAGTCGAACTACTTTCCCATCCATTAGATCAATTGCAGGTATAATTTTCATTTTTTACACACATCAAGAAAATTTTTAATCATTGTTTTTCCTACAGAGCTTGATTTTTCTGGATGAAATTGAGTTCCAATAAAATTATCTTGTTCAACTACTGCCGGTACTTTAATGCCATAATCAGAAACAGCAGTAACAACATCATTAGAACTTGGTTTAACTCTGTAAGAGTGCACAAAGTAAACCCATGAACCATTTTCAACACCTTCAAGAATTTTTCCTGGTCTTTTAATTTCAAGATCATTCCACCCCATATGAGGAACTTTGAGAGATGGCGGCAGTATAATTACTTCACCGTCAATAACATTCAATCCTTTTTCTTTTCCTTCTTGACTCTTTTCAAAAAACATCTCCATCCCAAGACAAATTCCAAGTACGGGCATATTCCCCACATAATCTTTGAATTCAGTTTTAGAATAATTTCTAATACTATGTATAGCAGGATCAAAGTTTCCTACTCCCGGAAGTAGCAAACCGGAGTAGTTGTTAGGCTCATCAAAATTTGTTATTACATCAACTGTAGCACCTGCTTTTTCTAAAGAATTCTTTAAGCTAAAAATATTTCCAGCTCCATAATCAAAAATTGCTACGCTAACCATTACATTGAACCCTTGGTACTTGGAATTCCTTTTTGTTTTTTGTCCATTTTTGAAGCGTTTCTAAATGCAACAGCAAGTGACTTTATGGCAGCTTCAACTTTGTGATGATCATTATCGCCATATTTTACAGTAAGGTGAATGCAGCTGTTAAGATTTTGTAGTAAGGATTGAAAAAAATGTTCAAGATCTTCTTTTGAAACATCTTCAATTTTACTTCGTTTAATCAATAAAGTTGATTTCCAAAATGGGCGTTTTATCAAATCAATTGATGCCTCAGCCAAAGATTCATCCATTGGAACTGAAGCATAACTGAATCTTGTAATTCCGATTCTCGATCCCATTGCTTTATCAATTGCTTGCCCTAGTGTAATTGCTGTGTCTTCAATCAGATGGTGTTCAATTCCGTCATTTGATTTTGCATTAATTTTCAAATCCATCATGCCATGTTTTCCAAAAGATACAATCAAATGATCAAGAAAATTAATACCAGTTTTGATGTTTGTTTTTCCAAATCCATCTATATTTACAGATACTTGAACGCTGGTTTCTTTGGTGTTTCGATTGATGGATGCTTTTCGAGGGGCCATTTTTCTCTCAGATTATAGATTGCTCTATTCTAAATTTAATACCTTTGGAAGTAAGTTAATCGAGTCCAACAGCAGAATAGCGCCATTTTTCTCAAACAATTCAAGTTTTTCTTTAGGGTTTTTACTAGTACCTAGTATCCCACAGAAAATAGTTTGGTGTCCTAAATCAGTAGATTTTTTTGCCATGATAAAATCTTCCATTGAATCCCCAACATACAATGTACATACACTATTCATTCCACTAATGGAATCCAAAAGAGACTTAGGATTAGGTTTTGCGAGTTCTCTTGATTCATCTTCTAGGAATGCTGAATTTTTTAAATCAAATTTGTGCAATAACCCCTTCAAGGAGTAGCTAACAGATTCTTTTCCTCTACCAGTTACCATTGCAATTTTTGAATCAAATTTGTTTTGCAATTTTTCAAGTAAAAAATCATTTAAAATCACATCATCCTGTTCAATTAAACCAGGAGTGTTGAATTTTGATTGTTTTTTAAATAATTTTCGATACAATTCTGGGCCATAAAATAGTTGATCAAAGTTTTGATACAAAATGTTTTCATGATGTGAACCAGGATAAGATAATTGTTTTTTTATTTCAGATATGTCAGTTTGATTTTCCAGATATTTCTCTACTGATTTGATTCCGGTAGAATCAGAATTTTCTATCACATCAAAAACAAAATCATACGGATCTTTTTGTAGTTTTTTTGCTGCTACTAGAGAGATTATTGCAGCGTATGTAAGATCAACCTCATCATTGAATCCACCAGTGGACTTGAAGCCATCAATAATTTTAAAATCAACATCTACAGAGTCGTTAATTTTTGCGTAATTCTCCAAGATGTATTTAGTAGTTTTAATGATTGCCAAATCATATGATTTTGTGATATCAATTAAAACACCATCACAGTCAAATATTACAGCATCAATTTCATCTAGTACATCAATACATGAGTCATCAATGTAAATTCCATTGGATTTTTTTGTTAAAGTCATCCCAATAAATCACGAATTGCAAGTAAGAATTTTGAATTCATCTCTTTAGTACCAATTGAAACTCTAAGACACCCCTCATGATTGTTGATTTTTCCTAATTTACGAATCGCAATTCCTTGCTCGGTAAGTGCTGTAAATACTCGTTTGTAAGAACCATGAGCATCAAAAAGTACAAAGTTAGCCTTGGAATCAAAGACTTCAAAGGAATCGTATTTACGTAGAGTTTCAATCATTCTTTTCCTTTCAGTTTTGATGGTGTCTACTGCATCATTTACAAGATTTGATTTTTCTAAAGCTGAAATTCCAGATTCAATAGTGATAGTACTCATAGGATATGGATATTGTAGTACATTCATAAAAGTATTAGTGAATTTCTTATCTGCAATAAAATATCCCAATCTAAGTCCTGCTAAACCAAATGATTTTGATAAAGTTTGGACAACAATCAAGTTTTGATGGGTTTTTGCCATCTTGGCAAGAGAATAATCACCAAACTCTCCATACGCCTCATCAATTATTACAAGGCCCTCAAAAGACTTGATGAGTTTTTGCAACTCATTTTTTGGAAATTGAAATCCAGTAGGATTATTCGGAGAATCAAGATAAAGAATTTCTGCATCCTTTGATTGTTTAATGAAATCTTCAATATCCAGTTTCATAGTATTTGAGAATGGAATTGCAATCAAAGGAATCGAATATAATTTACAACGTTCTTCAAAAAATCCAAACGTGGGATTAGAAGTTAGAACTTTTGTATCTTTTGACGCAAAATTAGAAAGTATCAAATCCAAAATTTGATCAGAGCCATTCCCAACGCCTATCATTGAAGAGGGGATTTTAATGAATTTAGAAATCATTTCAATTAATCGTTCTACACCACCTAGTGGATATTCTCTTACATCAGAATTTTTTTTGGCCGATAATAGAATGTCATTTTGAAAATGTTTTGGAATTACATAGTTTTCATTTGAATCAAGCTTGACTGCATCTTTAAGAAGTTCAGGTTTTTTATAACCTCCAATAGAAGAAAATTTTTTAATTTTTTCATCAAACCAATTTTTCTTCATTTCAATCTACCTCTAACTGATTCATAATGGTTGAATAGTCCTTCAGCTTTTGTTAAAACTTGTAGAGGTTTTGAAAGTTTTGATAAAGATGATTTTGAGCATTTAACTTGTGTGTTGATTTTTATAAAGTCCAAAACTGAAAGTGAACCGCGAATTTTTCCAAATCCATTGGTAGGAAGAATATGGTTTGAACCTAAAATATAATCACTAGCAGAAGATGGTGTGTCATTTCCAAGTAAAATAAGACCTGAAGAAGTTATCTTGGAGGAAACTGATTCAGGGTTTTTTGTCATTACTTGCAAATGTTCAGGAGATAACAGATTTGCAAGATTTATCATGTCAGATTGTGTTTTACAAATTGCAATAAATCCGTTATTTTTTAGACTGGGTTTAACAAAATTTAGTCTTTGAATTTTAGGCAATAAATCAGAAATCATATCATTCACCGACTTTGCAAGTTTTTCAGAAGTAGTAATAAGATAACAAAAGGTATCACTGCTATGCTCTGCCTGAGAAATCAAATCCAAGGCAATAAATTTTGGATTTGTGGAATTATCTGCAATAATTCCTAATTCGGTAGGACCTGCTAGCATATCAATTCCAGTTTGTTCACTAACTAGAGATTTTGCACTAGTAACAAACGCACCACCAGGACCAACAATTTTATCAACTTTAGAAATTGTTTTTGTTCCAAAGGATAGTGCAGCGATTGCTTGTACGCCTCCTGTTTTGTATATTTCGTTTGCACCACAAATATCTGCAGCTACAATTGTCAATGGATCAATTTTACCTTCAGAGTCTGGAGGAGATACCACAACAATTCTAGGAACTCCCGCAACTTTAGCTGGAACTATAGACATCATGGCAGAACTTGGATATCTAGCCAAACCTCCTGGGATGTAGCACCCTGTACTTTGAAGGGGAGTAAATTTTTTGATGACCTTAATTCCATCATTGTAAATTGTTTTATTTTTCAATAGAG
Source organism: Candidatus Nitrosopumilus sp. (assembly GCA_029881195.1). Lineage (GTDB taxonomy): Archaea > Thermoproteota > Nitrososphaeria > Nitrososphaerales > Nitrosopumilaceae > Nitrosopumilus. The sequence goes on along the minus strand of JAOUNB010000041.1, from coordinate 574 downwards.
ATTTGATTGTCGATTCTGTTTTTTCTAATCTATTTTTTGCTAAACATAGTGCATCAAGTTCAGATTTTGATATCTTAGAATATGCATTTTTTATTTCAACTTGGGATAAGCGAAATGAAGAGATGTTTGCCCTGCTGAATCTTTTTTCATATTTTCGTAATGCAGCATCACCATTTTTTTTTACATCTTTTAGAATGGATTCAACGATAGATCTGTTTTTTTGAGGCGGTTTTGGAAGAATTTTAGATGCAAATTTTTCAATATCAGTTACTCTGAATATTCTCATCAATTTTCTTCATCACGCTTGATCTCCTCAAGCTCAAGAATTTGTCGTGGTTCATGAACTACAAGACCTTGAGCAATCTTTCGGAGTTTAGGAATGAGCTTGTGAAATTCCTCTTTTTTTATGACTGTGTTTATTCCAAACCACCCTTCTTCACTCAACGGACTAACTGTTGGTTTTTTGAGAGAAGGCATCTCTGTTAGAAGTTTATTTAGATTTTTTTCCTCAACATTGAGGTAAATATGTAAATATTTTCTACCGTGAACAGCACCTCTCATAAGAGTAACAATA
>JAOUNB010000040.1 GCA_029881195.1 Candidatus Nitrosopumilus sp. | reverse complement strand
GCCTGATGATTAACTCTGGAGTACTCTGTAAACTTGAATTTTAAAATGATTGTACGATTAACTTTTTCTGAAATCAGTTCGGGGTTTAGTGTAACATGATATCCTAGTATTGTGTTATTTTTTTCCAATTTTTGCAATCGATGTCTTATCCCTCTATCTGTTATCTGATAGTCCATGTTTTGTAAAATCTTCTTGATTTCTTGAGATGATTTTCTAGCATTTTTTCCTAATTCTGTTAATATGATTTTATCGATGTCGTCTACCATGTTTTAGATTTTGGTTTGCTATTAATTATGAATTTCCAATCTGGACATATTCTGATAATTTTTATTACTCTTACCTAATTTTGTTTCCAATTTGGACATTTCTAATCGTGAAATTTTCCACGAACAATATATTTATCGTTGTTTACAATATGACATGGAATATCAAACTCCAAATTACTTGGATGCGATGAAATCTAAAAAATTCTATTTAGGCAACGTATTATTGACTTTTAATTATTTTATGAGAACAATTATCTTGAGGACGTTCACATTTTCCCAGTTAATTTTTTGGAGAATGTGCTAAATGATTTTAAGAAAGACCTGTCTAAAGTGCGGATCTAAAAAGATTGAGTTTAATGATGATAAGTTTTCCTGTAACTCATGTGGGTTGTTTTTTTGTTGCTTTGGGGGCCAAAAATGAAACATTTTGTTTATTGTATTACTGCAATGATTATTACAATTCTACCTTTTTTTGTAATTGTTGATTCATTTGATGATGCTTTTGCTTATGATCCAAAGAAAAATCCTAACTCTCCACCAGGAATTGTCATAAATCAATTAAACGAATATTCTAATTATGTTCATTTTCAACCTGAATGGGAAAGTTATCCTAGAAACCTAATAGTTGATGTTACTACTTCCTGGAACCGAGAAATCATTCCAGGTCAAGAAGAAAAACCAGATGTCTCAAAACATGGTGCCAAACAAAGACAAAATACACTTCAATATGTCAATGACAAACCTGTAGTTGCAGTGCAATATGATTACAGGGATTGCCAATCACAATGGTTTCATTATGCAAAGACAGGATTAGACTTTTTTAGAAATCAACTTGAATTATTTGAAGAAGATAAATCCATTCCAAACCTAACTTATTCGGATGACTTACAAAAACAAAAACTAGAAAATGGGTTTGCCCAGTTTGTTCCAATTTGCACATCAAAAGAATCGACAAGCTATGATTACACAGTATCAGTAAATGATGACACAATAGGATTTGATGTGTATTTTGTACCCTCGTATGCCCAACAGTGGAATTATTTTTCACATTCTGAAATCTTTGAATACTATGATGAAGATGGCTGTTATGCAAATAACTATCAACAATTTTCAGGCAAATGCCATAATGTCGACAAAAATGCTGGATTGTTAATAGTAATCCCCGATGAACTATCAAGACCAATGACAGAAATTTCAGTTAAATTAACAGAGATTTAATCTGCGCTTATCTTTATACGCAAATTCGTAGTATCTTCTATTACTATATGGGCTGAATGTACTATTGCCTAGATAATTTTTCTCTTTTATTCATCCTCATCATAATCTCTTCTCGCCGGTCGAATCGGGATATATATGACAGTCAACAAGAACTGTTTGGAAATTTAATATTTAGGGCTCACTGAGAACTCGTTCATCGGTGTTTTAAACAAATTTTGAAAAACAGGTTCATGGATGAAATTCAATACAACCAAAATCCCTTTGTGAAGTTAAGCTGTGGCTGTCTACTCCATGAAGATTCAGGTGAATTGCATGAGGAATGCTTGCCCCATGGACAAGCACATTTCATGCATTAACCCTTTTCTTTTCATTTAGAATTTTTATTGAAAAGCCTATGTTCAAGTATGCCGTTCGAAAAATGTCTGCTACAATAATAATCCTGAAAATAGATGTCATTTTAGATATCATTATTTGCACTAAATTCAAGGAAAATTATGATCAATCTTAAATATTATTTTGACATATCTATATCAACGAGAAAGCCATTATTCTGCGTCGTAGAATGATGGTTTGGAAAACATCTCATGTTAGGTCAACGTCCTAGAACAATGTTTTCCATGTTATCTCGTTGTTTTTAATTACAAACATGTCTCATCAAGAGAGAAGGTGGAATACACAATAAATTCAAATCCTGTGGATTAGTCCTCATTTAGAAAATGTCTTAATAAATGTAAATAGTTAGAATATGAAAGCAAGCAAGTTCAGCATTATGTTGCCTCTATTCTTTGGGAATTACGTACAAACACCAAACCAGCAAACACCTTGCTTTCATTATTTCTGATTTTAATCTTTAAAAATTCTTAAAATAAAACAGGTTTCGAATTCTGATCAAAATGGGTTGAAAAAATGATCTAATTCCCATTTTATTATAATATAAACAAAAACCTCAATAATTTTATCCCTAGTTGAAGATGTCATATTATGAGTCAAAATGATGTTGTCGTTTGGATGCCTGAGAGATTTCTTAAATGGTCTGATTTTAAAGCAGAATCTAACCCTGCAGCATTTGAAGATTCTCACAGTGTAATAAAATATCGTTTTACATGGACAGTTAGTTCTGAAAAAATAGATGATCAAATAATGTTTCTAATTGAAAATATTCATTTATTCGTAGAATTCTTTTCTAATCTCTCTTGGTTTAGGGTTTCTCAAAACACCGAGAATTTATTAAGACATGAACAAGGTCATTTTGATCTATCTGAATTAGTAAAACGTGAAAATATTTGTAATTTACATGATAGATTTTATGGCAAACATTTTCCCACAAGAGGTCAAAACGAAGACCAGCAAAAACAATTTGCAAAAGAAGACTCAGGAAGAATGATTGCAAAGGAAGTTGAAAAACTAGAGACCATTTTAGACAAACGACGTGAAGAATATGATGCTCAAACAGAATTTGGTCAGAATGCCAAGATACAATCAGAATATGACTTGATATTTGAAAAACTAAGATAGTCGATTTTATTTACCATGTCATGTTGGAAATTGGAATTAATAATTTATTAGGTTTTAATTTAATAACGTCTTTCTTTATGCAATCGGCATATGTTGTTGAGATTATTTTTCAATAATTTTACTTTCAGGAATTGAATTGATATAGTTTACTAAACTTCGATAATATTTTAAATGAAAATTCAGGTCTTTGATTTCTGTTTGTTTTAGTTCTTCAAGCTCAGGTCCAAAATCCATGTTATTTGTTTGAATTTGGTTTAATGTGTTTTCATTGATTTCTATCATATGAAACAAACTCTGAAGAACCTCACTTTTTGTGAGTGTCTGGTCACATGACTTTTCCAATATTCTTTCAACCCAATCCATATTGATTGACATTAAAATAATTATATGTGCCCCTTAATTGGATAAATTCTGACCTTTACTCTATTTTTTTTACTTTGAGCTTGAATCCTTACTCTTCTCTTTTTTTCTTTCCATGATTTCTTTATTTCGTTCAATATCTGAGTGAACTTCGACATGCTCATACAGTTCTTCTTTTGAATCAAATAGCTGCTCACAATAATAACACTGATGCATTATCTTATTTGATCTATCCTGAATTAATTGTTTTCTCTAAAATTTTTAGGAGGGGTATCTAAAACTTGAAAAATATATTTTATTTTAGACCCTTGGAATATGGGTTTTTGATATTAAATAAAATGGAGATAATCTAAAATGGCTAGACTATCGTCCGTTTTGCTCTCTTATTTTTTGTGCAAGGTCACCAAATGGGTCTTCGTGCCATTTTTCTTTATTCAAATCAGCACCTAAAATTCCTGTTTTTGGTAGTAATCCTTGTTCTGCTGCTGGAGATAAGACTGCATCCTCTGGAATGTAATTTTGCTGGTTTGCAGTACCATATGCCACAGCTCCTGCCATTGCTACAACACCTATGGCAATTCCTACATAAATCAATGCGTTTGACATACACGCATTTTGTAGTTTTCATATTAATTGACTAGGAATTCATTGCAATGCAGTGCACATTATCAATGTGTTTCTAATTGAATCTCAGAGTTACATGAAGGAAACTTGCCTGTTTCATTTTTGAAATCTTCGATTAATCTGAGTTGTAATTCTTTGGGATTTTCTGTAAATACTCTTTGGTATGACTGCGTTTTCTGCTTACACTCGTTACCTTCAAAATCTGTATCTACATATTTTGTAAATGTTTGCTCTAAATTGTCCGTTTTTCCAATGTATATTGGCTCTTTACTTCTGTTGTACAGAACATACACTCCCGGATTTGGTTTTACAAATTTGGCACTTTCCAGCCAAACTCTCATTTTATCATCTAATAGTTCCACAATATAGGATGGTTTTACTTGATATTAAACTAGATTGCTAATTATATGATATTACAAGAACCTTCATGCTTTTAATATTGAGAGAAAATAGAATTGATCCTGTCGCTTTTAGAAAAATTTCCTAAGCAGTTTACTCCACGTGAAATTCAAAAAGACATCATCGTAAAAATTGAAGATAATTTGAAATCAGGTTATAAAAAAATTATTTTGTGTGCGCCTACAGGTGTGGGAAAGTCCTTGGTAGGAGCTACTGTCTCAAGTTATTTTGATAGCTCATTTACTGTTACGGCATCAAAACACCTTCAAGACCAATATATCAAAGATATTCCATTTCTAAAACCAGTAAAAGGAAAACAAAATTTCCCATGCCTCAAATTAATGGATGCAGAAAAAGTTGAAAATAACAGAAGAGCTATGCGATGGGGACTTTCATGTGACAAGGGAATATGTCAAGAGAGAATTAGTAAAAATGGAAAGGAGGTAATCGAAGTATGCAAATACAAGCCTACAATTAAACAAGTTGAGGACAAAACTCAGGATTCTCAATCATGTCATTATTATTTACAAAAATATGATGCATTAACATCAAATCATTCTTTGTGGAATTACCATGCATTTTTCACAATAATGAAATTCAACAAAAAACTTTTTGAGGATTACCTTGATAGAAAGATCACCGTTTTTGATGAGGCACATAAAATCGAGGACCAAATAATCCAATTTGTTGGATTTGATATTTTTAGTGGACAAGTTGACGAATGCAATCTAAATTCTGAAAAATATGATTTTTCAGATTTGGATTCTGTAATCAAATTAACTGATGATATGGCATATTCTTATGCCAAAAAAATAAAAGATATCAAAGAAAGTACTGCATTTCAAAAAGAACCTGACTATGAATTGATTAGCGGCCTGGAAAGACGATACAATAGATCTGCTCAAGCAAAAATAGACATCATGTCTGATAAAGAAAATTTTGTTGTAAATGATCCTGTTAAAGATTTTAATGGAAATTTTAGAACTATATCGGTAAGGCCTATAGATGTTTCAAAATTTGCAAATGAATTCTTTGAAACCGATTATCAGTTATTCATGTCTGCCACAATTGACAAATCAAGTTTTTGTGAAAATATGGGATTAGAAAAAGATGATGTTGGATTTGTAGATACTGAAAAATCTCCATTTCCAATTGAAAGTAGAAAAATTGATCTTCTTAATGTCCGCAGATTAAGTTATGGGTCTACTAATGAAGATGAGCTTGAAGTAATCAAAACAATCGATAGAATTTTAGATGAACATTCAAGTGAACGCGGATTAATTTTAACATCCTCTATTCCAAGATGCCAAAAAATTCTTCAAAATCTTTCCTCAAAAAATGCTGCAAGAATTAGAATTTGCCATAGCAGGAACAAGGATGGAAAATCACAAGATGATGTAATTTCAGAGCATGCAACTGATCCTACTGGTGTATTGCTATCATCGTCACTTTGGGAAGGCGTTGACCTTAAGGATGATTTATCAAGATTTCAAATCATTGCAAAGGTACCTTATCCAAATTACACTGAAAAGAGAACTAAGGCTAAGATGAATAAATTCCCCTTGTGGTACACTTCTCAAACTCTCACAAAAATATTGCAAGGATTTGGCCGTTCAATTAGAAGTAATGATGATTGGGCAAAAACTTACGTTTTAGATACGGCCGTAAACAATGTACTTTTTAAGGGTCAACAGATGATTCCAAAGGCATACCATGATGTTTTGGGAATAGAAAACATGTAGGTAACGGTATTTTGTAAGAAAATGTTATTTTTCTTTTCTATTATATCTGTGAATTATTCTGATTGATGATCTATACCCCTTGTGAGCATATTGATCATTTCTCTTCTGAAATTCTTCAAAATCCTTAATTGATGATTGTTTTTTCTTTGGTTAATGAGCATCTCAAAATACATTTCCAATATCAAAAGGAAGAAAATATCTCCAAATATCCGACTATATGTTATTGACAATAATCGGCATTATTTTCTAAATGAGGGTTTGATCAAAAAAGGATTTGATTCGAAACTGACAGTGTCAAAAAACAGGGACAGTGTTCTATTGGCCTTCTCAAAAATGGCTTTTCTGTTTGATGAGATGATCCGATTAAGAATAATAGGGTATTCTAATCAAAGTAATAGCACTGAACTTCTCTATTTGTTAAATTTAATTCCAATTAATAGAAAAATCAGAACATTTCTAGATTGGAAAGTCTTTAGTCCTGAATTCACTAGAGTAATGTCAAGACTATTTGAAGTAAGAAACGATGCTGTTCATTGTATTTCACTAGATGAGGTTAACTATAATCCTAAAAATAAAATTTCTTTAGCTAGTGCGATAGGATTTAAAAAATTTTCACTAGATATTCAAAAAGCATGGTCTGAATTGTCAAAAACCTATGTCAAACAACAAGAGAAAATTAATTGGAATGTGCTAGAAAAAGAGATTTAATTCCGTTGGGCAGTATTTTACAAAATTGGTTTTGTAATGGCACCTTGTGCTGCAGAGCCTACCAATGATGCATATTTCGCAAGTGCTCCTATAGTGTAGTTTGGTTTGGGCTTGCTCCATTGTTTTCTTCGAGTTTCTAACTCTTCTTCTGACACATGAAGATCAATGATATTGGTTTCTGTGTCTATTGTTATTTCATCATCATCTTTTACTAAAGCAATTGGGCCACCAACATATGCTTCTGGCGCAACATGTCCTACCATGAATCCACGTGTCCCTCCAGAAAATCTCCCGTCTGTGACCATTGCAACTTTTTTGCCTAATCCTTGCCCAACAAGTGCCGCAGTGGTGGCTAACATCTCCCTCATTCCTGGACCACCTTTAGGCCCTTCATATCTGATAACTACTACATGCCCCTCTTCTATCTCGCCTTTTGCAACAGCATCAAATGCATATTCTTCTCTATCAAAGACACGGGCCTTTCCAGTGAATTTTGTCATTTCTACGCCTGCCGTTTTGATTACTGCTCCCTCCGGAGCTAAGCTCCCTTTGAGAATTACTGCAGTCCCCACTTGATGAATTGGATTCTCAACTGATCTTACAATGTGCTGTTCTGCATCTGGAATTGTGATTGACATGAGATTTTCTTTGATGGTCTTTCCTGTAACTGTTATACAATTCTCATTTAGCAGCCCTTTTTCAAGTAGTTTTTTTAGTACAAATGGGATTCCTCCAATTTTATCAAGAGAATTCATCACATAATTCCCTCCTGGCTTCATGTCTGCCAAATGTGGTGTTTTCTTTCGTATTCTTTCAAAATCATCATATGTCAAATCAATATTTACTTCATTTGCAAGTGCAAGTAAATGTAAAATTCCATTTGTTGACCCTCCAACAGAATTTAACATGGTTATTGCATTTTCAAATGCTTCAAAACTCAAAATCTCTTTAGGTCTAATGTTCATCTCTAACAATTTTCCACATGCAAATCCTGTATCGTACACCATCTTATCTCGTCTGTCATCTTCTGCAGGCGGACTGGCACTTCCTGGCAAAGCAAGTCCTATAGCTTCAGAAATTGATGCCATTGTGTTTGCAGTAAACATTCCTCCACAAGACCCTGAATTTGGACACGCTGTGTTTTCTATATTTTTCAGTGATTCAAGAGATAATTGCCCAGAGTCATATGCCCCTACTGCTTCATACACGTCAACTATTGTTAGTTCTTGCCCATCAAGAATTCCTGGCATAATAGTTCCCCCATAGACAAACACTGATGGCACATTTAGCCTGGCCATTGCCATCATGGTGCCAGGCAAACTCTTGTCACATCCTGCAATTCCTACTAGTGCATCATATTGATGTGCTCTGACCATTAATTCAATTGAATCGGCAATAACTTCACGTGATACTAGTGATGACTTCATTCCTTCATGACCCATTGCAATTCCATCACTAACTGCAATGGTTGAAAATTCTCTAGGTGTTGCACCTGCATCCGTTACTCCCTCTTTAGCTTTTAGGGCCAATCTTGGAAGGTGAATATTGCATGGGGTTGCTTCGTTCCCAGTATGACATACGCCGATAAATTGCTTGGATAAATCCTCATCATTTAGTCCCATAGCTTTGTACATTGCCCTCTGAGGTGCTCGAGATGTTCCTTCCACGACATTTTTGCTAGAAATCTCCATGATATGTAAATCCCAAATTGCTATAATTTAGACTTTTAGTGAACATTGGATTACAAGACCCGCTTTCATAACACTCATTGATATTGTAGATGTTTTTAGTATGTGATCTAGGGTTTCATCGATATTGATTTAAACATAATCTACATCTATTGTTTCAATCATTATGTTCAATCACAAGGATATTATCTTGATTCAAAAACAGACAAAATAATGGCTTGTAATTGCGAGAATCATTTAGAACAATTCACTTGTTCAGGTATTGGCTGTCAAGTATGTGTATTAGGAGAAGAAAACTATATTGAGAATCCCAAATTACCTGAGGAGCGATACTGTCTAAAATGTGCGATGAAAAAAGCAGGATTTACAATGGAAGAGTTATGGCAACTAATGATGGCAAATCCTGACAATAGCTTTCAGTGTGGCGATAAATTTCACTAGAAAAGATTGTTTTATCCATAATTGCATATTACAACATTGGCATTACACTCCATGATAAGAAATTCTAAATTTAAATAAGAAAATCATAAAGTCAATCAAATGGAAGAAAAAATGTGTACTTGTGGTCATGAAGAATCACAACATATTACTGGAAGAAAAGACGGCGTATCTGCCTGTATGGATTGTATAAGAGAAGGTATTGAAAGTAAAAATTCTTCAGAATGTGAGGGGTTTATTGAGATGTAATGATGTAACATTTAGGTAAATTAGTGGATGTATCGCTAGTCATTTTCTTTTTAGCAGAAACATAAACTCGATACAAGTAATGAAAAGAACAAAATGAAAACAAATAGATTTCTTCTTTCTAATTTTGCTGCAGTATTATGTCTATATTGGAAAATCCTAAAATGAAATTTCTTTTAATCCTTCCAATTATTGGGGGAATTATTTTTTGGGACCAGTATACTGGAATCTGATGAAACTGAAAAACGAGAACGACTTTTAGCACAATTTGTGATAAATTATGAATCAATGATGACTGCATGTAGCAAAGATGGTCTTAACCCTGAGGAACTACAATCATGTCTTGATGCATTCCAGGAAGTAAGAGAGTTTTGTATTAATGAAAGTGCAGATCAATGTGGCGATGAACAAATGGATAGATTAGAACAAAAATTATTGTTCATCTAATTAATTCTATTTTTGAGAACTTTCTTTAAGCAAAAGTCATCAACTAACCATCAAGACAAAAAACGATATATCTTGCATCCTTTACAAGAAATATTTTTTGTTTGACGAATATATAAAGGCATACCTCATTAATTTCATTATTGGTGTGTTGGTATGAAATGTATTTCAAAAAGTGGCTGTTTTATGTTAAAGGCTGTTTAAAAATAAAGTGATGAATAAACAAATGTCAAGTGTTCTTACTAAGTTTTTATTCCACAAATCTGTACCGAATGTGACAGTAATCAAGTAATTCTAAACATTACAATAGAATGCATGTGATGTGTTATTGTTTACAAAATTGTGGTTTTGGTTTCTGTCATACTTTTTCACAATAGATGATGTATTTTAATAATTCCAGATTCATTATTGATTTTTTTTGGATTGCTATATCAAAACATTTTCAACTTTATGTTTTACTGTCTTATAGGCCTTCATTCATCAAATTCATAACAATCCTTGCCTCTCAAATTACATTGACTGCAGAATGTTTTTCCATCATATGATTTGTAATGGAACTTTAATTCATGTGAGCATTCTTTACAAAGTTGTTTGGTCATGTTGATACACTGTATATCGAATACAAAAATCATTCATGAATGGTGTCGAACATTCAATATTATCTGGCAACCCATGAAATTTTAAGATCTAAAATTAATTTAGAATAACTCTCATTTTGACGAATTATTTGGCCGTTAGTTTCAGGTTCTTTCTATTTTTGAAAACACTTAGGCTCACAGATAAAAGTAACCCTTGTAGAACATAACCTCCAACTATCAGTACGATGGCATTTTCAAGAGGGTCAAATGAACCCATGATTTCAAGATGCTTTGGAGATGCAGTGTTTCCAAGTATTACGATTATCGCAATTGCCATATTTGGAATAAGTGTATATCTCAATCTCCAAAGCGATAACACTACCAAGACAATAAATGCTGTTTCTAGGAATATGGCATTTACCACGAACTTAGGATTTCCTATCTGAATGCCAATTACACCAATTACACTTATTGAAACTAAAATCAGAATTATTGTTTTTTGCTGCAGATGCACAATGTTTGGAGTTTACTGAGATAATATTAGATTGGCGATTATTGCAGAATCATATCAAAACTACGAACCCCTGCGAATGATTTGGATTTAATTCAGTATGATTCTAGATCTTAAAATCTAAAAATTGACATGAAAGAGAAATCAGGATGAATTCACAGTTTCAAAAATTATAAATTCAATTCCATTAAATATCAAATTGCTCCAACATAAATAATAGATGATTACTAGTTACATATTCCTAATGTTGTCATAAACAGTCTCAAAATTTTCCTCAATTATCTAAATAATGTGTATACATATTGAAAGAGTAGAAAGTTTTGTAATTATATAAAAAATATTTCAGTTATTCTAAACGTTCAAAACCTCACAAGTTTGCATTCCTGACTCTGTGCTCTGCATTCAGAACAGTATAGTAATGGAACTCTATCATCTTTGATGTTTTTAAAATGAAGATGTGAATCCATTGGATGTCCACATTCAGGGTTTTTACATTTTGTATCTTTGTTATCATATAGTATTTTTATTGCTGATTCTTCTATCCTTTTTTTAATTTTTACTTGGTTAAATTGTTATGTTATTTTTAAATTAAATGATGTAATAAAATTCCATTTCAGGAACTTTTAGATTTTAAAATAAAATTCGATACCAACCCCTCCTCACTGAATATGGCATCCCGAACTATTGGACAAAGAAATGAGGCATTATAGTACATTTACAAGATTGGGGATTATTCTGAAAAGGCATAATAAAATATGATGGTTTTAATGTTCGCGCATCAATGATTACTAACCTACTTTAGTATTTTTTACGTAATTCAAGTATGGAAATATTTGGATTGTCTCCAGTAGTTGTGACGATAGTCATAGTCTCATTGGGAGTAATATTACAGAATCTTCTAGGTTGATTAAAATCCAAAGAAGTTTATGATATTAGAAGTGCATCAGCCTCAACAATTATTGCATTTGTTGTTGGTATTACCATAATTGGTCCTCAGATTGAGGTTATTCAAGACCAGATGCTATCTGATTTGTCTGAACTTACAATAGTTGCAAGTTTGATTGCATCTGTGGCAGGTTTTGATGTATTAGCTAAGAACGTGTTTAAAATAGCAAACAATAACCTCTATTTACAAAACAAGTCGATATGATTTTTTTGGTTTTTAGATAGTTTATGTATGCAGTGATCTGGAAATGAACACTGTTGGACTTGTATTTTTCAATGAGTACAAAAATTGACCTTAACCTGGATAATCATTTGAAAAATTTTCATTGAGTTTAAATTGTAAACGACTTTGATAAATTCGTGGAACAAAAAGCACTAGAATGCCCTATCTGTAAAAGTAATAAAGCAACAATAGCCGGAGAAAATGTAAAATTAAGTGGAAGGTTTGAAGATAAGGAATTCATTACAACTGAACTTACTGTGCTGTGTTGCACTAAATGTGGATATTACATGTTCTTCGATAAGATGGCTCAATTTACAACAAAAGAAGATACAAAAAATTCTACTTGATCAACTCTCTATTTTCTAATTTTAATAAAAGCGCATCTATTTCTTCAGGAGTCTCTGCTCCATAAGCAATTAAAATTTTGTCATCTTCTTGAATCTCAAGTTCGCGAATATCTGGTAATTGTTCATCGTTAACGTAGA
>JAOUNB010000006.1 GCA_029881195.1 Candidatus Nitrosopumilus sp. | reverse complement strand
TTCAAATTTGATTAGGATCATAACGTGTATAGGATATAGTTAAGGTATTGAATAAAAGACCTAGTGGAAAGAAACGTGTTACAAAAAACCATTCAAATAACATTGACGGGAAAATTCGCTTAAATGAATCATGGTTTGATATCTGGTAGTGTGGTAAAAGCAGAATTAACATGCATGATAATATCTTGAGCATTCGCATCTCGTTCAGCAGAAATTAGTACAAGATATTCTTTTGTTGGAATGCTGATCATTGTAACGTTACTTCTCCTTGAAACAATATAGTCGATACTGCCTAGTTGTGCATCAAAGTCTTTTCTCATCATATACTCTAGCATAAGTTGAACATACATCGTTCTATTTTCTTTATCGGGAAGGAATGATTTCACGCCTTCTTTAAAACCTCCTGCAATTTTATTTCCCATTTTGTTCAATACTCCAACAAAGCGAATCTTTGGAAGAGATAAAACCTTCTGACAAGATCGTTCTAAATTATCAATTTCAGTTAAAGACACAATATTGTATTTTACAGACATGAATAAAAAGATAAAATTTTAATCTAAAATTACCCCATCAAGATTATTTTAAGAAAAAAAGGGTGATGATGGACTAGTCTATCACACATCAATCATATTTTTGGATTAAATGCCAAAGAATCCATCATGTTTCTGTTGATGTTAATAAAAGATTTTGAATTTTCATTCCATGTCTTGATATTTTGTTGTACTGCATTAATTGATGCTATAGATATTTTATTTTGGGCATCAAATGATCTGTTGATCTTTTCTGCAGAATCGTGAATCATACTAATTGATGTTTCTGGAAGATTTGGTTTTATTCTTGTTTTGGTTGCAAATTCTCTCTGAATATCAATTATTGATGACAAAACATCATTCCATGATTTGACATATTCTTGAACCAGATTAGTGGCTGCTTGATGGAACTGTGGAATTGACTTTTCTACATTTGAATAGAAATGATCTAGACCGTCTTTCCATACAGAATAGATATCTTTGTAGCTGTTTGTATTTTCTATTTTACTTATTTATTGCACCTCCCCTTATTTGATTAAGTGTAATCATTTGAATTCTTCAAGCAAATTTTCATCTTTGAAGATCCATGTTAGCCCAATCATATCCATGGCGGTAATGCTTGAAAGAGGATTTTTGGCTTCACATTCAACCAAATGTTTTTGGTTAGTTTTTTGTTCACATTTTTTTAACATGATTTGTTGTGTCATGGAATGATAGTGCTGCAAGAGAGTATTAAAATAATAGATTTTTGCTCCAATATCACAATACAATAACTGGTTGATTTCACTTACGATGTAATCAACTGATGTTGGGATTCCCAGAAGGAATCTAGGCGTCTAACATGTTACAAAAAACCTCGAGAGGTGAACAACACTATTTGCAATAAATCAACCTACTATAATTCTAGTAACTGTGGTTTGGTTCATTATCTTTACACTGCATGTGAATCATAATGATAGATACATAATTATCATATTTTTTATCTTTATTTCAACAAAATTTAATCTGAAAAACAACTTCATAGTTTATTTAGAAAGAAATGAATAATTTATCATGTACAAGACTATTCTTGTTCCTCATGCAGGAACCCCAGCTGGGGATAAGGCATTAAAGCATGCAATCTTTGCAGCAAATGATACATCAAGAATCATCATTTTACACGTAATAGAAGCAATACAGTATCCACCATCATTTGCCCTGTCTTCATCTGAACGAAAAAGTCTGATGAAAAGCATTGATGATGCAAATGAGGAAATGAGAAAGGACATGGAGTTGAAGATGGAAAAATTGACTCAGCAATGTAATGAAAAAGACATAAAATCTGTAATTAAAGTGGAAATTGGAGATGCAGCTGAGATAATTCTAGATGCTGTTGAAAAAGAAAAAGTGGATCTGATAGTTATGTCAAAGAGAAGAAAGCTCAAAGGAATGAAAAAACTTTTGTCATTAGGCAGTGTCTCAAGAAAAGTTGTAGAGAACGTAACTTGTCCTGTCACTTTGATTGATATTGAAAATATTTGAACATCTCAGAATAGGAATAAACAGTAAAATCAATTTTTAAATCATATTTTACAATTGAACTTATATGTCTCAGATAGAATATGTCCTGATGATTGGCGTCGCACTAAGTGGCAAGACCATTTACGTCAAGGCAAATTTTGATCATGAGCGAATTGCGTTGTCTTATTTTGACAACGACCGGAAAAAGGAAATAGAGTACATAGAGAAATGTCTGAGTCAAGGGAAAAGCGTTGTTATAGATGACACAAATCTGACTGCAGCAATACGAAAACAACACATAGACCTTGCCAGGAAATATGGTGCAAGGGTGAGAGGAATTCTCATGAACACTTCAAGAGGATTACTTGAAAAACGGCAGAGAAGCAGACGCAACCCATTTCCGATATCTGCAATCTATAAGCAACTCAACCAACTTGAGACGCCAGTAATTGATGAGGGATTTGATGAGTTGATTGTAAAAAAAGACTACGAGCAACCAAGAGATACATGAGTCTACTGAGACATGTAACTCTATGATCAAAAAATCTTGAAACCTCTGATTACTAACGCCACATAATCTCAGTCAACACAATATCAAGTTTGATTGTATTTTAAAACCCGATGTCAAAATCAAATCCTCCGCCATCACTATCAATGTCTCCTTCCCCACCTGCGTCCTGGGGCATGTCCTCTGCTGGAATAAAATTGGTCATAGTCATTCCCAACATACTGAACATCATAGAAAACATAACCATGTCAATAACCCCGAAAAACATCATCTCCTTAAATGAAATCTTGTTTTCATCCATGTATTTTTGAAGTTTCTGCTTGTCTCCCGACTTGTACAGTTGTGCCATTTGGTTCCACTTTCCTTCCAGTTCATGTATTCGATACTCTAATTCCTTTGCCCCTTTCTCAGTTGCAATAATCTCCACTTTCTTTCCAAACAGTCCTTTTTTTTCTCTTACATCTATTAGTCCACGTGATTCCAATTTTTCAAGAATGGAGTTGAGTTCTGTTGGCTCAATTTTTGCCACCTGACAGATTTTGTTAAATGATTTGACACCTGACTTGATTGTGCCTAAAACAATTACGTCCTTTGGTTCTTCATCCATAATTGTGGTGTTTTAATTACAATTAAAAACATTCTGTAGTGTTTTAGATTGGAATCTATTTGAAATTAAATCTTAATGCTTTGAAATGTGGAGTTATTATCTCAAAATTCTAAGATTAAAAGTATTTTTTCTAATTAACCCTGACAATATATCGGGGAAAAGGATGTTTTGTGTTTTTACGCCTTTTTTATTTTCTGAAATAGTTTAAACACTGTTTTTCCTATCTTGGCTTGTTTTATAATCTTCAAACTAACTTTTAGTATTTTAAATCCGACAAAAATAGGCATAAGGACTAGCAGGATTATTTCAAGCCAGTACTTCTTCAAAAAAGTTTTAGTATTTCGAATTTTGAGATACGCAATTACTAATTCCAGTGTCAAGAGACAAACTATAATCCAAAAAATAATGTCAAATATGAATATCGTTTCATCCGTAATCGCTATGAGAGGTTCAGAAATTCCCAATAAAGAATGCTCAATGTTGACCAGTCCAAAAACAAACACCAAAATTAATGAAAAATTGACAAAACTCAGTCCTTTCTTAAATGGTGGAGAAAGCATTACGTTCATAATCAAAAACCGTAACAGAACATTATATCAGGGTACTTCTTATGGAGATAATTTTCAACTTTTTGCTTGTAGGTACAGGATTAACCATGTTGTATTTTGGGGCTGAATGGTTAGTCAAAGGCTCCATTGCAATATCCAACAAACTAGGTGTAAGTCAGTTAGTAATTGGCCTTACTGTTGTTGCTTTTGGTACATCGGCACCAGAATTGGCAGTAAGTGTTTCATCGGCGATGCAAGGCCTATCAGACGTGGCATTAGGAAATGTGGTAGGTAGTAATATTGTCAATATCGGTGCAATCCTGGGACTTTCTGCAATAATCAGTCCAATCATAGTTTCAAAATCTGCAATAAGAAAAGAGGTTCCTATAATGATTGGAATTTCATTTCTTTTGTTGGCAATAATATTTGATGGGAAAATTGACTTGGTTGATGGGACATTACTTGTTGCCGGAATTATTGTTTTTTCATGGTACAGTTATCGTAGTTCAAAAAAAGATACAGACATTGAAGAAGTTCCGATCTCTAAAACATTACAGAAAAATATCTTTTTAAAATCTACCGTGTTTATCATTGCCGGTTTTTTACTGTTAACTGGCGGTTCATTCCTTACAGTAGACAATGCAGTAATCATCGGAACAAGCTTTGGAATATCAGAACTATTCATGGGATTGACCGTAGTTGCAATAGGAACTTCCCTTCCAGAATTAATAACGTCAGTAGTTGCTGCAAGAAAGGGCCATGCAGATCTTAGTGTTGGAAACATTGTGGGCAGCAACATCTTTAACATCATGGCGATACTTGGAATATCCTCATTGATTTCAGGAATTACAGTAAGTGAGAAAGTACTAGTTGATGTTGGAATCATGCTTGCATTCAGTCTTGTATTAATTCCAATAATGCGTAGTGGTTTTATCATATCTAGAAAAGAAGGAATACTTCTAATTACAGGATACATTGGATATGTGATATTTTTGCTATATAGGCAATAACAGAATCATAATAATATGTTTAAATTTAGTGATAATCATGAATTCTATCCTAGATAATATCCATCTTCAGCTATCTCAACTGCCAATAGATATTCCAGTTTTGGCAGTAATGATCAGTTCTGTAACTATGACTATTTTTGCAATTACTTTATGGATTACTTGGGAAACTACCAAAGAAAATACAAAGGCTACTTATGCTCAACTATTAAGATCATTTCATGAGGATCTGACCAAAAGATTAGAAAAGAATACAGTTTTGTAAACAACAGAAGATTGTGAAAGATATGCAAATGATTATCTTAACACTCTTGATGCAATCGCATTTCTTACGTTAAAGGATAAAATCCCAACAGAGATAGGAATTTACTTGCGGCGTTTCTTTGGATACGGCTTTATCATTATTGATTGGTATGACAAAATGATAAGAGATGACTATGGAAAGATTGCAAAAGCAAACTGGCCAAACAATTTTGAGTTTTGTAAGAAATACGGCATACAGAAAAACCCTGATGACAAGTTACCCAAAATCATGCAAGACTAACAAAATTAAAGAAAACTAGAAAGATACGGACGCATTGTCTGTATCATTCCCTGTATTGAGAAAATTAAATATTGGTTGCAATAAAGGCACCAATACCCATACCCATTACAACACCTATTCCCATACAAATAAGATCAAATTTAATGACTTTTCTGAATGGGGCATGTACCATTTTATCTAGTGTGCTGATTTTCTGAGTTTGCATATCTTTCACCTCGGGACTATTCAGTATAATCAAATAATTAAACAAATGATGAGTTGACTCAACACTGAACTAAATCAAAAGCATATTTGTTTAAGAATCACTATTCATAATGTATACTAAGTGAGTTCGTGATAAGACAGCTGCACTGTAAACTCTCATGAAAAATGCAGGTCTGCCTTCATTTGAATTCACTTTTTAGGATGTTGGCAGTGACATACTGATGCAGACGTTATGTAATCCATAGAATGTATGATTGTGCATGCATGAAATTTCTGTATAGGCTAGTCCTCAAGATAACTCGCAAAGAACTTTTCAGCGAAGTATCTTTTTTGTAATGTTATTTCTTTGATTTTGAAGTGTAGTTATATGGTAACATGTTTGATACGTACTATCTATGTATCAGTTGGTATATAATTAAATCAAAAGACTCACATGTGAATTGAGATTAAAAACACATCACGAATTGAGAAAAATCCCTTTACGATATATCGATTGAAGGTTTTTCTTTCCGTATGGTTTCCCAACTAGGTTTTACCTTCAAACCTTGTAACGGCAAAAGCAGCATATGATTCCATGGATTTAAATCTGGCGAATTCATCTTTTGTTTTTTTATAAATTAGTATTTTGTAAAAGAAAATTAAATTCAGATTATGATTTACCAAAGTTGGATTTTTGCAATACGTAAAATAAGGATCATACACTTGTTCTCTCATGGCGACAATAGATGAATTGAGAGTCTGCAAGTCTTGCGGTAACGTATTCTCCAAAAAAGCAGGAGTCACAATAATCACAGAATGTCCACAGTGCAATAGCACCAGTTTTGAGCAAATTGAAATTGGCCCTTCAGAAAACGAAGAAGTGTATCTGGACGAGTTGGATTAATACTAAATCTCAAGCCTAAAGATCTTAATGTCTTGGTGGTTCAACCATTTTTGATTTTTTCAGAGGAGGGTTATTCTTGAAATAACTTGCAGTGTATGCAATGTTGTCCCCTTCAGGCATTGGATTTATGCACTGGCCGCATTGGGGAAGCATTACCTCTGCGTCATAATCAATCTCACCAATTGACTTGCCGCAGTTTCTGCAGAAAATTGTCTTTGAATCATAAATATTCATTTTTTCACCTTTGCCTGTTTTATCGCATATTGAAAATTAAGGATTGACAGAAATGATTTCGTTTTGAATTAAATCAACTTGTATATGTCTAATAAACAAGATTGCACATTAATACCCTGAGGTAAAAATCTACAACACAAAAATGAAAGCAGATGATAATTAGTCTCATAAATGAGACTAATTGTTCATGTTTGGTTATCATCTGTTTTCTACATGTTCCTTTGGAGGTGAACAAAAAATGACAGTTTATAAAATCATAAGAGATATTGACAAGGCAATTCCTCACAACACAGAGCAAGTAAAGTCAAAGATAGTGTTGCCGACTTACAGGTTTGTGACATCTGCAAACTTTGCTTTGGGTCTTGTTGTGATTGCAATAATTGTTGCAATGGTCTTAATACAGTATGCATTTGCGTATTCACAGGACGAGATTGACAGGAACAGAATACGTGACATCAAGGTCATTGATCTCAAACAAAATACATCTAGTGTCACATTTGACTATTGCCTCAACAAGTATAGCAAAGAATCAACAGGTGCACTTGTAATCTCAGATCTTGATGCAGTGCCAGTACCAATTGATCCGGATAGCGTGAAATACAGAGACTGTGTCCAATATGGTACAAAGGTTCTAACAGAATTAGATAGCATAAAGGTAACCTTGTTCTCACAAGACAACATTGACTCTCTTGTATCATCGTTTAACGCAAAGGTGCATGACCTGAATAACAGTCTGGCACAGGTCAATCAGAAGATAAGCCAGTACAAAAATATAGGCTATGACGATGTCAAGATACAAAACCTGACTGAAAAGGCCCAACTTCTTGAATCCCAGATAAAGTCTGCACAATCAGGAATCAAAACCCTGATTGCATTGAAGAGCAGTTAGTCTGACTGCTCTTATTTTTTCATCATATTTTTATAGTATGTTTCACAACAAAACAAGTATATCATTGCAATCTGATGCTACGAGTTTGTTGAAAATTTCATCTGTTTTGTTTGGAATAATTTTAATTTCAAGTGCTGTTACATCACAATCATTTGCAGACGTTGCAACACCAAAGAAACAGCAGAAATATGGACTGTCACCAAATGAAGTATTTTGCAAACAAGGCATGTTCAAGGTATACAAACAAAATACAGGTGATGCCGCATGTGTAAAGCCTGATTCTGCAAAAAAAATGTCAGAACAGGGTTGGGCAAAAAAAATAGACATCAAAAAACTTCAGGTATTTGAGCAAAACAACGTAAACAGACAAAACGTCGGAACTGTCAAAAAAGTGGATGTAATTCCTGCAAAAGAAAAGACAGCATCCCAGTCAAAAATTATGTCATATTATTATATTTTTGAGGCATGTGCGGGACCAGAAACAATAATGGCACCAGAAATCGCAATAGTGTCTGACTCTCAGGTAAAGTATGTTAAGATATCTCAAAAAATGACGGCTAACTCATGTGAGACAAACTCTGCAATCATTAATGCAGAGGAGCCAAAGTCAATATCTGCATTTTTCACAAATGACGGAACAGTTACAGAAAAAATTACTGCCATGGAAGATACCATCAAAGAATTGCAAGAAAAGATTCGCATAGAACTAAGAGGATTTGCAAGTGATGTTGAAAACAACCTCAGTCCGGAAGTGAGATCTGAAAAAATCATCAATCTTCGAGCGAATCTCAATGACGCAAGGGAAGAGATGAACAGATACCTGTTTGCATTGCATGTTGATGCGCAAAAGCCAAGCAAACTGCCATTTGAGATGCCAAAGTCCTTCTTGGGAAATCCTATCAAGGGCATACTTGCAGACATTATCTCTATATCTGAAACTGTATCAAAGGCAGGCAAGTATGATGTGGCATTTCAGGTATGCACCGCAAGCCAAATTCTACGAATTCCAGTTGCAGAGATAAAGTCAGACCAGGAGATTATAAGGGTAAAACTTTCAGACAAGATTGCACCGAACTCATGCCAGGTAACGGGGGCAAAGATTGCAGCATCTGATCCTGCATCCATTCAGATATCCCTGGCCGATTCTGCCGAAAAATCAGGACTAGTGTCAGAAATTGAAAGGGAAATTTCAGAACTGCAAAACCACATTCTGGAAAACAAGAGAAAGTTAAGTAAGATAGTCCATGAACAGCCAAAATCAGAAAACTATGATGAGATAGTTGGCAAAATATCTGCGGAAATAATCCATACACGCAACACAATCAATGAGCTGAAATTGGATCTCTTTAGGATCCTAAATCAAATATATGATTGACACTGTATCAAAACATACATGCAAATAGAAACAGTTCAAACCGAAGAATTGTCCCAACTGGACAAGCTTGTAAATGAGGTAATAGCACGGAGAAACGTCATAGATGTTAAATTAACAACCACCGTTTTTCAGGAAAAAATACTGTATACTGCACTAGTGATACTAGACGAATAGGACAAGTTTGTTTCCCCTTGGAACCTGTTAATTTCTGTGCTGTTTATTAAAAGCTCATGTCACAGTCACTGCTGACAGCCTATACAAGGCCCATTCAATCAATGTGGTTTTATTGTATTCCCGTCTGTGACATGCAGATACATGTCTCTTGCCTATAAATTTGGGCAGAGACAAAATACGCTCAAATCAGGTACATCACTCAAAGTTTTGATGTCATCTCTGTTTTACTAGAGGGTTAACTGCTGATTCTTGTCTACTGCTAACCAGTTTTTATGCAGTACGAACACATTCCAGACATAGGCGTACTATTACTGTACTGCCTTTGCCTTTTTTTGTTCCCAGATACTCTGGTTGATACCATGGCATTTGCAGTCTGGAGATTTTGTCTTGCAGTTTTTTTGATGCAGTTTTGAATCGCACTTGTTGCAATCAGGATCTCGCCAGCTTGCCTGGTTTCCGCAGTTTGGACACCTCATACTATCACTTCATCACCGTTGAGATAATTTTGTCAACTTTGAGTTGAATCTTCTCTTTACACATAATCATTAGATAGTCGGCCAAATATGCAAATTCGATCATATTACCTTCAAGCATATTAGTGGGTTTTTGTAATTAAAGAAAATGGAAGTTGACTTTATTCTGAACTAAATCAAAAATGTGTAGGTTAACAAGTTAGAATAGATGACATTTTGCAAGTAAACTTGTGATAAGACAGTTTGTTATATGTAGTTGTTTTATCTCATTTTAAAAAATGGGTCTGCATTCACCAAATTAATTCCGTTGGAAATGTGTTTCTGATTACAAAAATGATTATAAGATGACTTTTGGGATCCGATCGTTTTATGAAATCTTGAATAACTTTTTTGCATTCCGGTACATGAAAGTATCTCGGAATTCTTTCTTGATGTTTAGTTTTGCTACAAAAGTGAGATATGAATCCATGCTACTGATTGGCCAATCAGTCCCATAAAGCAAGTACCTTGGTTCTCCAGCATAGTTTATCAATTCTGCAACTTTGTCCTTCATCATCTTTTCAAAAAAGTGATCAAATGAGCCTACAACAAGACCAGATACATCAGCATAGACATTTTTGTTTTTATAGATCACTTCTTGAGCATCTTGAATCCACGGATTGCCTAAATGGCACATTATAATTTTAAGTTCAGGATTGTCCACTGCTACGTCGTCCAGATTAAGAGGCCTAGAATATCGCAATTTCCCTTTCTCAGAATATGTGTCTCCAGTATGAAACATTACGGGAATGTCAAATTCAATACAAGTGTCATAGACTTTTTGATATCTTTCGTCATAGGGATAATAGTGCTCATAGCCGGAGTAAATTTTCAACGCTTTGATTTTACCTTCTTTGATCAAATGTCTATAATTTCTAAGATCTTCATCAGTGTGATTCTCTATGGTGAACCCTGCTGCAACACCAAGGTTGTCATATTTTTTTATTCCTTCAATAATTTGTTCAGTTGATGGTCTTTCAGCATTGGTTTTGTAAGATGACAGAATTATTGCATAATCTACATTGTTACTAACCATTTCAGTTTGGAGCATCTCCAATCTATCTTCCAATAACGGAACATGTTGAGTGAGTTCATACTGATTTACATGAACATGACAATCAATAATCATTATTTTTCTACGAAATGAGGATTTTTCCATTCAATAAAAGTTGCATTGTTCAATGATCTAGGATCTTTCATGTAGTTAGGAAGTATTTTGATGAATTTGAATCCATTTCTTATCTGAAATGACAATACAGGTTCTTTGATTTTATGTCGTTTCACCATTTGGACATATTCTAAGGGAGAAAACTCTTGGGCATGCTCACAATAATTGAATAGTCTTGCCCCTGCAATTATCCTTCTTAGATTAAGTTCGATTGCTAATGTTTTTCTTGCATCATATAGTTTTGTGGCAACTCCCAGCCTCCTATAATCTGGATGAGCTGAAACATCAGCACCATACAGAGAATCACCACTTGGATTGTGATTTTTAAAAAAACTATCCCCACAGGCGTCTTTCCAAGTATGTGGCTCATATTCCGATTTTAATTGTATGATCAAACTGCTACAAGATCCGACAATTTTTCCATT
This sequence comes from Candidatus Nitrosopumilus sp., assembly GCA_029881195.1. Lineage (GTDB taxonomy): Archaea > Thermoproteota > Nitrososphaeria > Nitrososphaerales > Nitrosopumilaceae > Nitrosopumilus. The sequence goes on along the minus strand of JAOUNB010000006.1, from coordinate 33,659 downwards.
ATATTCTGCAACAAATTGACCTTCAGGAAAAATTTTGAGGTGGGATTCAAGTTGATCAGGCCTCCAGTAAACTCCTTCTGCTGCCATATAGGGAAATGCAATTTTTTGTAATTCTACGATTTCTGGAATATCCTTGTTTTCCATTCTTCGTATTATTATACGACTTTTTCTTGTGTGAGTAGAGGAATTCATTTTTTTATTAACTAAATTTAAAAGATTTTGAGCATATATGCACAATCATTAGTACATTGTTTTCATCCTTTTTCTTTTTCTTGAATCCTTTTCATGAGATGAAGATTCTAATGCATAGTCATAATCTGGATACAACTTCTCAAATTGTTGCTCAACAGTATTTCCATCATCAGAGTTTGAATAGTTCATAGCAATCATATGTTGTATTCTTTATACTCACTTGTATCTTTTTGTTCACAGGAATCTAAACGATAATCCTTGTTGCTCCCTATTTCTGTACTATAGTTACAATGTATTGCAGGATCATATGCCTTTTTCTCAGAAGTTATTTTATGGTGGTTAATCAACAAAAACGCATACTAAAAATTAGTTAAAATCTAATCAATATTTGATCTTATTTTGGATGAAGTCAACTCATACACACTTTAAATAATTCAATTTAATTTTTCGAGTATGAAATGTCAATGCAGAACTAACTCTGTATGTATGTTCCATTATATTCTAAAAAATCCCGATTCGATAATTCTAAAAAATTGAATTCATGGAAACTTGATTGGAATAGATACACAAGATAATTATTTTGTATGTCTTCATATGCATAAATAATCCACTGTGAGTGTGTATACATGGGGCTCTCAACTGCAAATCTATCTGCTCTTAGAGTTTTCCCACCGTCATCCGTTATTGGTAGAACTTTGGAATTCTTTGAGTTTTTAAAATATGAGACCAAATCTTTCAGAGGTGAAGATATCGTATCTAAAAATGATCTTTTAGAAGCAATTCAAAAAAGTACCAAAATAAAACAAACATCAAAAATAAAAAAATCCAATATTGTAAAACAATTTGAAGATTTTATATTCAATCTGGACAAAATACTGTTTGTCAAAAATTCTGAAGATGAAATCACAGAGATAAAATGGAGTCTGATTGATGATTTTTGCAGCTTGTTAAGATTGATTGAAAGAAGTGATGAACGAAAAGTCAGATGGGCGGTTTATTATATTTTTAATTCTGGGAATGTAAAAATTTCAAAAGAGAAAATTTCGGAATTACTTAAAGATTTCAAGATCAAAAATTTAGAGAAAACACTTGAAAAAATCATCAAAACAGAATTGTTGGCAGGGCTAGATGCAAGTTTTGATGGAAACCAGATTGTGTTTAATCATAAAAAAGGAGATAAATTAGTTTCACATTACTTGGCTGATGCTATAGAAGAGCCATCAAGAAGGTCTCCAGGGGAGTTGGAAAAAGAAATTTTGGAATTAATCGATGAAGGATCATACTCTAACCAAGAAATCTCTCAGGCACTTCTAATCGATGAAGGATTAGTATCACGAACTCTTACAAAATTAAGAAAACAAGAAAAAATAATTTTGTCCAGTTTTGGTAAGCATGGCGCAAGATATTTCACAACAAATTGTGATAACTGTCCATTTGGAACAACAAAGGCATCATGCAGAAAAGATGCATTATCATATATTATTACAAGCTATATGCAGGATTTTGGTCTGGATCTTAATGCAAATGATCTTGATCCTGTGGAAACAAATCAAGCACTTCTTAAAATAAAAAGAACTGTGATGATTGCAAGAAAAGAAAAAACTACAAAGATGGAAAGAAATATTAGCGAAAATCTTGAATTTTTATTTTCAAAAGTAGTGGATAAGTTCATTAAACTTGACACTACAGACAAAAAACCATCTGTCATAAAGGATTACATTATGCAAGTTACACCTAACCTTTCAAATCTTCCAATGTTGTATCAATTGGGACTAAAAAAAGGGACTGAGGAAGGAATACGTATAATGGATGAGATGCTTCAGTTTGCATCTAAATCTATCAAAAAAGAAGACAGGCTAAAAATCAAAAAACATGCAATGAACCAAACAAACAAAGTTCTAAAAGATATTGGAATGGATAAACCCGATTTCCGATAGAAAACAATATTTTCACCAACTGTGAACATACAAAATTTAAAATAAAAAAAGCATATGGCAAAGATATGGTACATTATTCTGAAGATATTTCAGGGTAGATACAACCTTTAAGATCAAATTCAATACAAGATCAGATGTCGCAACAGGTCATGCAAAATATAGGCCCTAATTTTTATACTCAACTCTCAATCAAAGAAATAGGCAATTTTGATCTAACTGATAACGGCCCTATTGATTTAGCTGAATCTGCATTAAAAATACTTAGAAAGAAAATATCTGTAAAAAAACCAGACCTTTTTTGAATCTATGCCCAACCCATCATCTCAAAAGACACATCTGAAGAATCTTAATTATGTTCCGAAAAGTAACAGGTAGAATTATGTCCCATCGACGTATCAGAGCCCTCCAGCACAACATGTGTAAGATATAGTTTAGGCATTTGACTTCGTACCCACGTATAAGTTTGAAATTTGTTTAAAATTTGAATATATGAAAAAAGGAAGATGAATTAAAATTCTAATAATCTCAACTACTGCCTTTGCCTTTTTTGGATTACATATTTTACAACCTAATAGATACTTGTCTCCAGGATAATAACCACAAAATTATTTTTTCTAAACTCATTATTTTAGCATAATACAAAAAATGCTGAAGATTTTTTGGGTGTCATGGATTTCCAGGAATTGCAACCCAGAATGGAGTATTACCTGAATTCAATCTGTCTATTATCTCCAGAGTTTCAGTATCAATCACAACAATCTCATTTGTTTGAGTTACTCCCACAAACAATTTGATTCCGCTAGAGTCGGTTCTTAATCCATGTGGTCCTTTACCTACAACAATCTGTTTGATCACTTCAAATGATGTCGTATCAATTACACTTATCTTGTCATCTCCAATTCCTGAAACAAAAATTCTATTTCCAGTAGGTGGAATGTCAATACCGTGATGGCCCTTACTGACTGGGATGCGTTTGATTATTTCTTTATCATCCAGATCAATTACTGCAACATCATTGCTTCCAATATTTGTTACAAACAAAGTATTCCCATCAGGAGTTATGTCGAGATTGTGAGGCAAATTTCCAACCTGAATGAAACCGGTTTTTTCTAACGAATTAATATCAATTGTGACTATTTCATCTTCTCCTTGAATTGTTACAAAAGCCTCCAGTCCGTTTGGATGAAATACAATGTTGTGTGGTACATCTCCAACTGGAATGTCCTTTGCAATATTCAAGGTATCAAGATTGATCACACTTACTGTTCCTGAATTCTCATTTGCAACAAATGCTATCTTTCCAGTATGGTGAATTTTTACTCCCTTCGGAGTCTTTCCTACTGTAATTTCCTTGATCTGTTCGCCAGATTCCATATCAAATGCATGTACCGTGTCACTTTGGCTACTCGTTGCCAATAACAAAGAACCATCAGGAGAAATGTCCAGATATGTCATGTTTGGACCTGTCTCCCATTTCTCTTCAGAAAAAACCTCTGAGATTTTATTATCCCCCTGTAGTGTGACATATGCCTTGTCTTGTGCATTAGGTACTGTCAAAATCATAGGATATGGATCATATGTGGATGCCCATCCAAAATCCATCAGTTTCTGTGTATGCTCAGATTTTATGCAGACTGGTTTTAAATCCCAAGACTTGAAGACAAGAGAATAATCTGGATTACACTTGATGTCGTAGGGTTTTACTCCTTCTTCTATCTGTACTCTAGGACTTGGTACCTTGCGCTCTGAATCTAGTACGATTATGCTTCTTTCCACCCATGGATGGAGTGTACAATAATATGTGTATTGACCAGGTTCCGAAAAGGTAAATGACCAAGATTCTTGTGGATTAATAATTCCACTGTCAAAAAACCCATCATGCTTTCCTTCGAATTCTCTTAGCTGTTTGACCAAAGATGTACCTTTACCACTGGTAACGGTATGATGTATGGAATCTTCATTGGTCCAAGTTATGACATCTCCAGCATTTACAGAATGACTCCTTGGTACATAGAAATCAATTACACTCCTCATACCTGGAATATGATCATCTTGAGGAATTGGAATTGTAAAGTGTGATGCATCTGCCTGTAACATAGAAAAAGAAAATAACACAGCTAAAGATAAAATAAAAAATAGTTTTATCATCATATGTAATACGTATTTCTTTTACTTAATTTAAGTTACATATTCAAATCATCATTTATTATTGCGAAAGATGAATTGAGATAATTCATAAAAATGAATAGAACTTCTTATTTTATTTGAGATTCAACAAAGATTCTAAAATTTTATATCTTAAAAAAAGAAAAAAGATTATTGGATTGGATTTTGCTGTTCTGCAGTTAACTGATCCTTCCACACATCTGGCAGGTTTTGAACCCAACCGTTGTATGGTATTGGAATTGCTAATACTCCCTGTCCTCCCATTCCATTACTTCCTACGATTGTATCGTCAATTGCAGTAGTGGGTGATGAAACCAAGGATATACGACCTGCAATCACTGCATCTGACGCATCACCATCGTTATCAGGATCTGCATCTACTACAAGTAGCTCATTTGAAAACTTGCTTGAGACATATGCATAGTATCCACCGTCTTGTTTTGCCCCAAATTGAACCCCGTGACATCCAGGATCACATGGAAGCATAGCTACCAATTGGTCTGTATCCGTATCAAGTATGGTGATAGTTCCTGTCAGAGTATTTGCAGTGACCATATAGTTTCCATTAGGACTGACCGGAGTTTGTATGGGTAATGCACCTACTGGGCCTATTATTTTGCCACTGATTGGGTCATAGTTTGCAATTAGATTGACAGTATCAAGTATATCTCCAGATGAGGTTTCAATCACGGTCATTGTACTGTCAAGCAAATTTGCAACATAGTACTTGCTTGAATCAGGCATCATACCTGTTGCAATAGGATGGGAACCTGCATCAGTTATTGTAGTAACAGAATCTGAATCAAAGTCATAGATTGAAGAATCAGAATCAAGAACATTTGGTGTTACCATTATTTGTCCATCATGACTCATCCAATGAGCATGTGGATGTCCTCGTCCAATGTCGATCTCTCTTTCAATTCCTTCTGCTAATGGTTTTAGCTCAACTACAGATCTGTTGTCCTCCTCTCCGTTTAACGTGACATGAATCTGGTCAGTGTCGACTCTAGTCATGACGTGTGCTGGAGACTCACCTACGCTGATGTTTTTAACTAATTTTCCAGTAGTTCTGTCAAACACTGTAAGTTTAGAATCAAACCACTGTGTTTGGTATATCAGATTCTGGTCTCTGTCAGTCCACATGTTGTGAGGATTGTTCATTTCAATCTGTGGTAGGGATACCTTTCTTTCTGGCTCCCATGTCTGGGCATTAATTACAGTGGCAGTACCCGGTTTCTCTTTTCCTGATGTCATCTCAAACTGAGTATCTACCCATACTTCGCCTACTCCAGGAATTGATGGGTTAAACAAACCTTCTAGAGCAATGTCATTTCCATATCTTGCATCCAATACAGCAGGTAGACTTACCACCGCTCCATCAGTTATTCGGACATCCACATCTGGATATGTCACATGCCCTTATCCTAAGTGCATTCTCGCACAAATTCAGATCTGATTCTGAGGCAAGACTAGAAAGATATTAGCACATACATGATTTTTAGCGTGATTTACGAAATTTGGCCTTGCGTTTGAGTCGGAGAGAAAAATTACAGCATGGGCATTTTGTTCCCTCATACCAGATGTAAACATTACAAGATGTACATCGTTTTGCATTGTCTGAATACATTCTCTTCTCGGACCTGTATCTCTCACAAATTCCCCTGCAAGTCATGTCTGATGACCTGATATAGAGAGACACCTGCAATCCGGACATAGTTTTGAATTTTTTAGAACATAGTATGAAAAAACTCTGCCACAACCACCGCAACACCTAATGGAAACTCCCAGATACACAAGTCCTTTTTATTCATACAAAAATTAAAACAATATTATCATTTTTTTCTGTTGTTTCAATGTCTTGGAACTATTCTGAATTGAATTGATGCAAATGAATTTCATCAAAATGTTTTTACAGAATTTGCAAATTCTAGATACTACCATGTTGTACTGTGAGCATTTTTTGTATTCTTGTATATCATAGCCACTCCTTCTATACAGTTCATTTTTTAGCATGTCCAAAAAATTATGGGTTATCTACTTTGACAGAATAGAAAGAACTGGCATTGCATCCCACTGATACATCGAATACTCTAACACTCCAGAACAGATCTTGTCATACTTACTGTAAACCTCGTTTGCCTCTCTTTCTGTTCCTTCAAATACTGCCATTCCCGTTGCATTGTCATTGAATGCACCAGACCACATCATTCTTCCTTTGTTTTGCCATTCATCAATTAGGTTTTGAATCTGTGGGGAAATTCTTTGAAGGTCTTCTACGTTTATACTTTCTTTGAATATTGTAATTATTACCCAAGGTTTTATTTCTTGTTGACTCATGATTTCACATAATTTGTTTTGCTATTAAAAATACAGAACAATCTATTTTGGTATTTTATTTTGTTATAATATGAAAAAATAATCAAACCAACATTTGATGTACATTTTTAAAATAATTATTTGGAATCTTCGATGATTATAATAAATTCCTTCGCTGAACCTAAATGATTGCTGTACAATGATTAATTTTTCTCCGATACAAGTCTACGGCAATCAAACACTCCATGGTAAAACTATGATGGCCAGTACTGATAGTAAATCCACATACTTTAGTCAACAAAAGTTTTTTACTATTGGCATTATTTTTTCTACTGTCCTAGTTTTACCATGATTGTATAAGATGTAAAAATATCAATTTTCGTATTTGTATCATGCACAAAAAATATCATTGGTCTCCAAGTAATAGCGTCAATAGTAACTTTCCAGACTATGAAAAGTGTAAAGAAACCAATGATAGTTAGTTTAAGCTAAGTATTTGTTATTAACCATGTTTATGAATTTATGACATTGTTCTAGAATTTTGGAATTCAGGATTATTTTAAATGAAATATTAACATGTTATCATGAATCGATGAAAAAACCTACTCCTGGACAACTAGATGGATATGATATAGATCAAAAAATCATAAAGACATTAGCGGATTTGGAATATAGGACAATACTGTTTGTATTAAAAAACAAAGCAAAACGGGCAGAAGACATTGCAAGAGAAACAAAAATCCCAACAAGCACTGTTGTAGACCAAGATGCATAGTTTTCATGGTGGCTATTTTGTGTATCTCAGGAATGCTGTTCACGTTAAACATTATTTGTTGATATTGTAGTCCTTATTTGAAGAATTTTTCCCTTTGTGGAACTTTTTTCATGATTTTTTTGTTTTGTAAATCTTAATAGTAAAAAATTCAGAGTATTGTATAATGGTGATAAAATCATTCAAGGTTCCAATTCCTCAAGTAACATATCTGATTAAGAAAAAATTATGGGCACAAGTTCTAGTCGGATTGTTTTTAGGATTGGTGTTGGGAATATTTCTGGGACCTGAAACGGGGATAATTGAAAAAGATACCCGCGGGATTATCACCACCTGGCTTTCTATTCCGGCTCACATATTTCTCAAAATCATTCAGATGATTATAGTGCCTCTTATTTTTGCCTCAATAATTCGTGGCCTTTTGTCAGCAGGAAGTGTTGAGCAACTTCGGACTATGGGTGTTTCTGTTGTATTATATTTTGTTGTAACTACTGCAATTGCATTAGGAATTGGAGTCTTTGTAGCGACAATTATAATGCCCGGAAGTTTCATTGACAGTACCTCAATGCTGGAAAGTTTGGAAATTGAGGAGACAGAACAACTTGTAGAAAATGTTGAATTCAATTTTATGGATATCCCTCAGCAGATCATTGGACTGATTCCAAGCAATCCTTTGACATCTTTTATGTCTGGAGAAATGCTGAGCATAATCATTTTTGCATTATTTGTTGCAGTTGCCATGATATCATTACCTAAAAAGAAATCTGAACCCATAATGGATCTGTTAGAGTCAATACAGGAAATTACGATGAAGGTAGTTTCGTGGGCCATGAGATTGGCACCATTTGCTGCATTTGGTCTGATGGCAGACATTGTATCAAAAGTAGGTCTGGATGCACTTGTGGGACTTGGAACATACATGGGAACAGTAGTAGCAGGCCTCTTGATAATGATGTTGGTTTACCTAATAATTATCAAAGTATTTACTCACAGACCCATTCTGTCCACACTAAAAATGATGAAGGAGCCTCTGCTTCTTGGCTTTTCCACATCAAGCTCAGCTGCTGTTATGCCTGTTTCCTTGAAAACCGCAGAAGAGAAGATGAAAGTCAAACCTGCGATTTCACAATTTGTAGTCCCACTTGGTGCCACAATCAACATGAATGGTACTGCGTTATACCAGATAGTAGCAGTATTCTTCCTTGCCCAGCTCTTCAACATTGAACTGGGGACTACAACCGTTCTTTTGATTGCAGTAACTGCACTTATGGCATCCATTGGCGCTCCGTCTGCTCCAGGTGCAGGCATTGTAATTCTATCATCAATTCTACTAACTGCAGGCGTTCCAGTCATTGGAATTGTTCTGTTATTGGGAGTAGATAGAATCTTGGACATGACAAGAACAATGGTAAATGTGGGAGGCGATCTTACAGCATGTATGTTCTTTGATAAGAGGATTAAAACTAACAAATTACCTGCAGACGATAAACGTCTCCCATAATCCAAGCAAATCATGATCAGGTTTATCTGAACTAATACAATCTCTAGTTATTCTGACATTATGTTTTAGAGTATTTTTTGCACAACACAGGTCTATTTGTAACATAAACTAACTTTGAACCTCATCTCTAGTTTAAATTCAAGAGAAGATTTACAGAATACAGACATGAATGACGAATTTAATTTTGAATCCATTTTGGTACCATATAATGCAACTCCTGGTGCAGAACGAGGACTAAAGGCTGCAATAGAACTTGCAAAAAGAATAGACGGGCAAATCACTTTGTTGACCTGCATTGAAAACCAATCAATATTGTCATTTTTCAAGAAAATGAAAAATGAAAAATTTGATCAACAAAAAAAGATTATTGAATCAGAACTAAAAAAAATTGAATCAAAAATCAAGGAATTGAAAAAACCAGTAAAACATATTGTCATGAAATCCTCATTTGCCCCCTCTACAATCGTAGATTATGTTGAAAAAAACAACATTGATCTAGTGATCATAGGCCAAACAAAACTTATCGGTACTGAAGGAAAATATCACGAAAGCATGTCAAACTATCTTTTAAATGATCTAAAATGTCCTCTTTTAATTGTAAAATAACATCCATCTAATGAATTTCACAAAAGGCATCATGGATAAAGATAGGCAAAGAATTTATCTACTCAAAAAGAATAACATAAGATTTGAGAAAGATTGAGATAATTTGTTACGAGCAGCAAAGTCAAAGCGTTGAGTACACTTTCAAAAAATATAAGATTCCTTTTCATGTGGAATTGACTTTGGCAGAAGAAGAAAAGCTTTTGAGATATACTGGAATATGTCCTGATTCTTTATCTAGTGGACTTACAAATGAATTGAACAAGATTATAGATACTAGGAGAAAAGAATTGTATGTGACTAGCCTTGCAATAGAGGCAACACTTTCAGATTATCTATCAAATTATGTAAAAGAGTTAGAGACAAAGCAAGTCAAGATAAAAAAGAAAAAACTGATTGAAGAATATGAGTCATTAATAGACCCAAATGTGAGTTTTAACAAAAATCTCCTGTTCATGATAGTCATCGCCGCAGGAGTTGCAGCTGCAGGACTCTTTGCAAACAACGCCTCTCTAGTAATAGGTGCTATGCTGATATCTCCACTACTTGGCCCAATCTCGGCATTTTCCTTCAACACTGCAGTTGGAAAATCCGACAAGATGTTCAAGTCATTAATCTCGGGTATGATCTTATTGGTGGCAGTAATTGGAACAGGTGCTCTCTTGACGGCAATTGCAATTCAGTTTACAGACTTGCCATTAACAAATGAGATTTTGTCTAGAACAGAGATCTCACCTGTATTCTTGGGAGTGGCAATTGCATTGGGATTGGCAGGTGGTATTGCAATGACTACAAACATTCCGGGAATTCTGGTTGGAGTGGCAATTGCAGCTGCTTTAGTTCCTCCTGGCACGGTTGCAGGAATTGGTATTGCGTTATGGGATTTTGATATTTTTTCAAGCGCTCTAACTCTTACTGTAGCAAACATTATTGGGTTGGTTCTAGGTATGATGGTAATATTTTTCATTGTAGGTGTTACTCCAAGAAAATTTTACGAGAAAGAAAAGGCTCAGCGTCACATGATTGTTACAATCACAATTTTCATAGGCCTGAGTATTCTTTTGGGATTTTTGTTATTCAAACCCTGAACCCAGGAACATTTTTTACAAAATACTATCGCATCTAAGATTTAGTTTCAAGAGGGTTGATCATGTACTGAATTAATTTTGCCAAATCACTTTGACTGTATTTCTGACTGTTTGAGTCGATTAATTATTCATACATTCCAATTTTTACTAGATTCTTTTTGTTAATCTTTTAATTTGACTTTGAAGATTTTACAATCAGAACCGGAATACTGGCCTTTGTTGCGACACCCAACGCAACACTCCCAAGTACTAGTTTTTTAAAACCTGATCTACCATGAGAGCCCATCACAATCAAATCTATTTGGTTATTTTCAGCAAAGGAAATAATCCCATCCACAATAGATGGATTGTGGATGATTTTTACAGAAATATCTCCATGTTCATCATTGTGCAAATCTTTTATCTTATTTAGATCCAGTTTGGCCTTATTTTCTGCCTCATCATGTGCTTCTTGAGCACGTGACCAATCCATTCCAGATGTATTGATGTCACTTCCTATTATGCCCAATAGTGTTAATTTCGAATCAAATTTTTTGGCAATCTCTGTTGCTTTTTCAAATGCCTTTTCAGCAAAACTTGTGAAATCATAAGGAACCAAAATATTTTTTGTCATGCTTAAGTTAATCATTTTTCAAATATTAACATATGCTCAAAAATTCTTGCATTAGGTACTTTGATGTTTTCTTTAAGTTTGATTCAAAAATTATGTCGTTAATGAGTAAAACAAGAAAATTGCATATGCGATATATTCTCCCAACAAAAGACCTCTATGTAACTATTGTAAAGTAATGTCATCTTACAAATGGTGGAAAATCGATTTTTAAATCATATTTCTGAATTAACAAGTCATACATTTCAAGTTAATCATGACACATAAATTCAAGATTCAGTAGATGTACTAATCTTCTCATTTCTGAAAATCAATATCTCTAATAATATACTTGGAAATTAGTCCTATCATATTGTTTTTCAGACTACTCTTCCTTAGTATTACAGTAACTATGATGTTTGCAGTTGTTCCTAATGCTGTGCATGCTGAAACGTGGAAAGTGCAAATTCCTACAGGTTCATCTATGCCTGAATCCTCCGTACATTTTACCCCATCTGAAATTTCAGTGAGGTTTGGAGACAGGGTTGAATGGGGAAATGCTGATTCTGTTGTACATACTGTGACTTCTGGAACATTGGAGACAGGAATTACCACAATGTTTGATAGTGGACATATGGATCCGGGAAATAGATTTTCAGTTCTCTTTAGTGAAAAAGAAGCCGGAGAAATCAAATATTTTTGTACAATTCATCCATGGATGACTGGAATTGTAAATGTAGTTAATCTTGCTGCAGATTATAATGTGTTTCATAATGTGGGATCTGATTTTTCAGAGTCACCTGTAGATATAGTGTACAAGGTTCAAAGGAATTTAGTAGACGTGGCAGTAGAACCAGTAAGAAAAAGCATCACATTTAGTTTTGTGGGGAAAATAGACGATGACAAATTTGTAGTATATTTGCCAGAAGAACTAATCAAAGATCCTCAATCCGTATTTGTAGATGATAAATCAATCACAAATTATGAATTAAAGAAAACAAACGGAATTACAACACTAACTGTAATATTACATGAAGCAGCTGAGCAAGTCAAAGTTGTCGGAGTTGATGTTATTGGTACATCTGCTCCAAAGAAACATGTTTTGATTAATCAAATGTTTGGCGTGACAGATAAAAAGTTCTATGAGAGAGGGGATGAAATAGTAATTTCAGGTGAAATAAAAAATCCTGTCCAATTGTATGAATTAACTCTGGATGTTATTGCCCCACAAGGCAACACCGTTTATCATAAAGTAATCCCTCTGATAGATTCTACAAAATTCACTGAGACAGTTTCAACAAGTGGTGTGTTTCGGGACTTTGGAGAATACCGTGTAAAAATTACTGGTCCTAGTGCAAAGAGCCTGTTTTTGCCATTTGATTTTGGAATTGCTCCAAAAGAGTTTAAGTCTCCACTAAAACAGATGAAAACAGGAACCGATTCAAGTGATGTAATATGCAATGAAGGACTTGAATTGTTCATGAAAAAATCTAATGGAAAAGCAGTTTGTGTGAAAGAAACTACTGCAGAAATTTTGATAAAACGAGGCTGGGCAGACGACTTTTAATTATGGTTAAAATTCCCGATTTAATTAAAGAGTTTATTGATGCTCAAGGAATTTTTGTTGTAGGAACGATAGGCGGAAGTAAATTTGCAAATATCTCTCCCAGAATTTTCTTTAAAGTTGAAGAAGATGCAATTTACTGGCTTGATTTTTTCAAACATAAATCCTACAGAAATATTCAAGTAAATCCATGTGTGACAATTTCTGTTTTTAATAAAGATAATTTGGAAGGGTATCAGTTTAGAGGAATTGTACGTTTCATTACTGATGAACCCACAAAATCTGAAATCAAAGAGTCAATTATCAAAAAAACTTTGGAGGGACACCCATCAGAAAAGATAAAACAATTATCTAAAAAAGATGTAAATGTGATTCAATTTGAACCCCAAGTCTGTTATTCCCTAAACCCTGAAACATATTCCGACATGTCAATTGGTTCTGATATTGATTCAACTACCCTGTATCAATAGTCAAACATAATCTATACAATATTATTTTTGACTTGATTCATACTGGATACATTTAGTCCACTTTTAGTTTTGGTGGTTATAACATCGTATGACATACTGTAGAAAACATCTCCTCTAATTCAACAAACAAGAATGCCTAAAAATTACTTTACGATATGTTAATTGGAGGTTTTTCTTTCCGTGTGGTTTCCCATCTAGGTTTTACCTTCAAACCTTGTGACGGCAGATACAGGTTGTAATTCATAGATATAAACAACATGGATAATTTGTACGATGGTATGTTTGTATTTCAAAAGACTTTTCACATTAATATTATTAAGAGTATTCTCAAAGATGAACATAAACATGATAGTTGACAATAGACAAAACACATTTGCTACACGAAAAGGAAATTCTAGTAATGCATAGCAGCACAACAAAAAAAGTGATTTGAGATTGGAAATTAATGACATATACAGTTCAGCAGCATCCATCATAATTGCAATTACAATATTTGGCATGACAAAATACCTCATGTCAAAAAAACTATCAGATCTGAAAGGAACTCCGAAACTGTTGGGCCTGATTTCAGTCATAATTATTGGAATAGAGATGGCATATCTTGGAATAGTGTTTGACTTGTTTACATTGGCTGCAAGTGTAGTGGCCTCTTTTGGAGTGGCATTTGCGTTGATCTCCTTTGCACTACAGAACCATCTAAAAAATATGGTTGCAGGAATTGGACTTTATCTAAACAAGAGAATCGATATAGGTGATATAATAGAAATAGATGACAAAAAAGGTACAATAATTGAATTTCATCTAATGAAGACTATAGCATTGACAGATGATGGAAAATTTTTGAATATTCCCAATCTGAAATTCAGTGAAACAGTCACCATGATTTCTCATAAAGACAAATCAAGATAATCAGATGCTTTGTACCGTCTTTAAATATATGAATTTCCTTAATCAAAGAAAAAAAGCTAAAATTACAATGAATTCTATGTTGCTTCATGGCAATTATTACTGTAGATGAGATCAAAAAACTAAATGATTCCTGCGAGGAACTGTTAAAAGAAGAAAATGTAAGACATGTTGGCGTCATCAACCCACTAGGTCATCTCATAGCAGGTGGTTTCAAAAAGGGAGTAGAACCATTACTTGATGATGTAAAAGTATGCATGGTGTACATGCAAATGCAGTTGGACTATAAGATGAGACAAGAACTAGACGATGTTTTAGGACCAATTGACTATATCGCATCAAGACGTACAAAGCAACTGATAATCACAGTTCCATTAGGTGACCTTTTGGTTCTCATAGCTGCCGCCCCTGATGCTGATGATAAAAAGATTATAAAAAAAGCAGAAGAACTATTTGATGATCTTCACATAACTGTGATTTAGACATTAAGCTACACCTATTTAGAAAAACATCAAAAAAACCAGGTAAGGTACCTAGAACAATTGTATTTTGGTCATAAAAGTCAGAGAAATAGACATTTTTTTGATTGATTGTCAATTGTGGATTACTATATCTTTTAACACAAATCCATTTCCTTGAATACACGTGGCAAAGCGTTACAATCCACCAATATCCTATCGTCTCAGGGAGATTCCAGTAAAACAGATCAAGGTATGGCACGATGCGCAGGCAAGAAAACTAGACAGAGAGGGAATTGCAGAGCTTGCACGTTCCATCAAAACAGAAGGATTACAAAATCCTCCAATGGTTCAAAAGGAATCCAAAAACTCATACCTGTTGATGTCAGGCCAGCGAAGGCTTGCGGCACTCAAAAGACTAGGTGCAAAAAAGATACCTGTACTGTTGCTCACGCAAGGCACAAAGTATGATCTGAATAACGCAAAGGCAGCATCCGTAGTAGAGAATCTTCACAGAAACAAGATGGATACAAAGGACATGACAACAGCATGCGTATATCTTGCCGAATCAGTCGGAAAAAACAAGGCTGCAAAGTATCTTGGAATATCCCAGCAGACCCTCAAAAAATATCTGGGATTTGCGGGAGTTCCTGACAGATTAAAGGAATATGTTCCAAAACAACTCTCAAGGGATGATGCCACAAGACTGTATAATGCAGTTCTAAATGTATCAAAAGCAATACAGATTGCAGAAAAAATAATCCCACTTGACCAAAGACTTCGCAAACAATATCTGTACCAGCTGGCAAAAAGCCCAAAATCGTCTCACATGAAATTACTCAAAAAAGCAAAGGTAGGACTACTACAGCACAAGGTCACACTTGAGCTGAATAAAGGCAATGCAAGAAAACTGCAAAGTCTGGCTGCAAGAAATGATTTGGATGTGACTGGCATGGCAAAGAAAATAGTGTCAGAGTATTTGAAGCGAAGATAACATATTAACGAATACTCTTTCTAAAAACAATGAATGTAAAGCAATCTTATCTTATATCATAAGTTCAAGGAGTCTAATTGTTATCTTTTCACCTACTTTAGGAGTTTATGCACTTGTAGCATACTGCTTCAGACATATTTTGTGAGATAAGTAAAGTACTCCAAATGTAAAACACTTGCTGCACAATCCAATCATTATTATCATTTCCCATAATTGTGATATGAACAAGAGCAGCTAACTCCAGATGCATGTTAAGATATTGAAAGTTGCTTTAATTTATCATGAAGACAAGATTGATCCTGAAGACGTAATCACTGAATACTTAGACAGATATTTCATACGGAATGCCTATTTAATATTAAATGGCTTTTTGCATGAAAAACTACATAACGTTCCAAAAATATCTGATACTATAACTCCAAAATCATTAAAGTTTACCGTTGAACAAGTAGAAAAAAATAGATCCACAAAAATATGTATACAAAAAATAAAAAATAAATCAGAGGATGATAATTGAGAGAGCAAATAGGCATAATTGCAAACAGATTGGTTCTGGGATTTGTGTTTGCATTTGTGTATCAAATCTTCATCGGTGTTGCAACCTCGCTTTTGTCTTTGCCGTTAACTGGCAACATTCAAGATCTTATTTCTGGAATAGAACAGATAAATTCTGAACAAGGATTATGGTTTATTGCTTGGTGGATATTATCCACAATAATTATTACTGTAATTGCAATTTTAATTGTAAAAAACAAGAGATACATCTATCCTTACAAACAGGAGAAGGACATCAATATACCGCCAAATATTACTGCTGTCACTGCAATAATAGTTGGAGCAGTCATTTCATTTATGTTCTTTTTAATTGATCTGATGATTGGCTCAATTGTTAAAATCAACACATCAACAGATGTCCAAGCAATATACGAAGCTGCCGCAAATGGAGATCTTGGTCCGTTTGCCATAAGCATTGTTTTTTCAATAATAGCAGGATTTGTCATTATTGGAGTGGTTAGTAAGACATCCAGAGTAACAGAAATTACACGTGATGTTGACTTTACTCATATTTCCAATATTACTAAACTCTTAAACAAAAAATCAAATGATGCAACAACATCATCGGATACTGTAGGACTGCATCCTGGAGCCCTAATACATGTGGGGGAAAAACTAGTAGAAAAAGTCACGTTTGATCAGATTAAATTTGACAAAACAGCATTCATGCATAACACAAAAGATACGATAGAGGAGTGTTTAATCATCAATGAAGAACCCACAGTACTGTGGACTAATATAGTTGGATTACATGATGCAGACGTAATTCATAAAATTGGTCAACATTATTCGATACACAATCTTGTGCAATCAGATATAATGAATACTGAACTGCGACCAAAAATAGAAAATCATGAGAATTACTTGCAAATAATTCTAAAGCTTCCACATCTACTCTCTGAAAATCAACTATTCATGGAGCAGATTAGTCTGATAGTTGGAAAAAACTATGTCTTGTCATTTCAGGAAACATCTGACGATATTTTTGATCCTGTTAGAGAAAGACTGAAAAATTCCGTTGGAAAAATAAGGGAGAAAAAGAGTGATTATTTGGCTTATGCACTAGTTGATGCAATAATTGATTATTATTATGTAGTAATGGAGAAAATAGGAATCCAATCAGAAATACTTGAGGAAGAATTAATGGACAATCCTACCCCCAAGACATTACAAACCATTCACACCTTAAAACGTGAAATGGTGATGTTGAGAAAATCCATCTGGCCTATGAGGGAAGTAATTGACAGATTTGACAGAATGGATTCTGAGATTATACAGGAATCTACCAGGACATATCTTCACGACGTATACAACCATACCGTTCAAGTGATGGATAACATTGAAGGATTAAGAGAAATGGTGGGGGGAATGCTTGACACATATCTTTCAAGCATTGGCAATAAAATGAATGAGGTAATGAAAACACTTACCATCATTGCCAGCATATTTATTCCAATTACATTCATTGCTGGAATTTACGGGACGAACTTTTCATATGTTCCAGAACTGGAATGGGAAGGTAGCTACTTTGTTATGCTTGGAATTATGGGGATAATTGTATTTACTATGATGTTGTGGTTCAGAAACAAAAAGTGGTTATAGAGTGACCAATCGAGTTTTACAAAGAGCATACGAAATCCTTGAAGGTACCACAGATGATAAATTTACAAAAAGCTTTCAGGTTTTCATCATTACTTTAATTGCAGTAAATGTCCTTGTTGTGATAATTGAAACAGAAGAATCTGTTCTAGATGAATATGGTTATTTGTTTACACCGTTTGAAGTTTTTTCAATTATTGTTTTTACTGCAGAGTATGCAGGAAGAATCATAGTCTGTAAACTAAATCCAAAATACCAGAATTCAAAATACGCCAGAATCAGAATTCTGTTTACACCAATGATGCTAGTTGATTTGGCTGCAATATTACCATTCTTCTTGCCATTTGTGGTGACGGATGTCAGATTCATCAGAATAATCCGACTCTTGAGGTTGTTTAGATTGTTCAAACTTGCAAGATACTCCGATCCTATGCAGACACTAGGTGATGTATTCAAATCAAAAGCAGGAGATTTAGCAGTTGCATTTTTTATTCTCTTCATAGTGTTAATTTTTGCATCTAGTCTAATGTATTATGCAGAACATGAAGCACAACCTGATGTGTTCTCTAGTATTCCTGCATCAATGTGGTGGGGCGTAATTACGCTTACTACTATAGGGTATGGAGACACTTATCCTATAACGACAGCTGGTAAAATAATCGGATCAGGGGTAGCCATTTTAGGTATAGCTGTATATGCAATTCCGACTGGTATTATGGCATCTGCTTTTACAGAGGAATTGCATAAAAAAAGACAAAAAGATAAACATTGTCCACACTGCGGAGAGGAGATTTAGAGATGAAAATTGTTGAATATTGAAAAAATAGAAAATTTGTTTAGACCAACTTCAGATAAGAAATACTCTTACAGAAAAGGGAATGGTGGTATCATGTTTATCAGAATCATTTTTAATTAAACGAAAAGCCATTTAGTTAAATGAACTATTTCATGGGGATATATCCCTAAAACTTATGGGAACAATCTAACCTCATAGATACAAGTTGAGATTACCCAAGATTTGTATTTGCATAAAGAAGGGTTTGAAGAGATATTGATCAAATTTTGTAACAAATCATTCCGAAAAGAAGACAGAATTAATTTTTCAAAAAAAAAGAAAGATACAAAATAAATTAA
Organism: Candidatus Nitrosopumilus sp.; assembly: GCA_029881195.1. Taxonomy (GTDB): domain Archaea; phylum Thermoproteota; class Nitrososphaeria; order Nitrososphaerales; family Nitrosopumilaceae; genus Nitrosopumilus. The sequence continues at coordinate 14,815 of JAOUNB010000006.1, read as the reverse complement.
ATTGAAACAAAAAAACATCAAAATTGTAAAACAAAAGTAATTGTCACAAGACCACAAATGACAGATAGTAAAATCAATGAATTTGTTGAAAAGAAAAAGGCAAATTATTTTAGTTATCTATTAAAAAAATTTAAATTTCTATTTGCAGATAATGCAAAACATGTTGTCTCGAGATTAATTTTGATTAAATTATTTTTCGTATCTTGATATATGCCAATATTCCAGCACCTGTAATACTTCCTAAAACTACTGCCAATCCTATCAGCCATTCCTGTGAAAACCATTCATAATTAGTAAGAAATATAGCTCCAATTAAAATTGCAATTACAATTACCAATACAACAATTATCAGATTCTTTGACATTTTGAGATTAGATCCTGTCCAGTATCTTTTTCTTTTTCTTGGCAAACTCTTCGTCAGTCAATATTCCAAGTTCCTTGAGTCTGGCTAGTTTTTCCAACAGTTCCAAACTAGAGTTTCCATACTGTGTGCCAAGCTTGATTCTTCCGACAATGATTTCAAAAAAGTAAAAGAAGCCATTAATGATTTTTCTATATAATTTTGGGCTTTGTTTTTTTAGTTTCTTTTCTTGCTCAATGCCTTTTTCTTTGATCTTCTGAGAACTCTTTTTCAGTGATTCCCAATAGTGTTGTGATTTTATGAATTCAGTACCTGTTTTTGCGGTTTCCTCAATTTTTTCCATGGTATCTTGGCCAATCTTTTTTCCACGAGTCACTGTTTGATCGTATTTTTTTATTGTATCTTCTAAAATTCTGTCCTTACTTTCTGCTATGGTCTTTTTAAGAGACTCTTCAGTATTCTTTGTTTCTTTGGACATCGATTAATCTTCTACAACATAATGGATGTTTGACTATTTTAACTCTGTTTTCTTGATACATTTGTTTAGGCATGGACATTGTTTTAATTTCTGTAATTGCCACATACAACCTCAAAGATTTCTTTGTGCAATACAAGCAATACGCTTGACGTATAACATTTTGAGTGCAAGTCTATTCTGGAATTTTACATTCTTTGAAATTAGCTTAGAATCATTTGATTAAAGTTTTGTTCAATCTGAGTCAATGATTGTTTAGATTTGAGATTAACTATTTTTTTGAAAAATAATACATGGTAAGATTACTTGTATCAAATAAACTGTTTTACAGATTAGATACAATATCAAAAAATGCTATGCAAAGTTATCATCAAGCAAGATACGGTTCCTTGAATAATTCACGTCAACTGCAATGATTGTGACTTTTTCCTTTTCTAGTTTGGCCTCTTGTAATTTTTCCTCAAATTCCTTGACGGACTTTACATGGTGTCCAACGGCTCCAAAACTCTTTGCCAGATACACAAAATCAGGATTGTCAAATTTTGTGTGACTTGTCTTACCAAATTCATCTAACTGCTTTAGCGATATCAGTCCTAAATCCCTGTCACACCATATGACAATAATTATTGGAATCTTTAACCTTGTTGCAGTTTCTAGTTCCTGTACGTTCATCAAAAACCCTGCATCACCACACATTGCAACAACATTACGCTCTGGATAGACTATCTTGGCTGCTATTGCTCCAGGCACTGCAAATCCCATGGAGCAAAATCCGTTTGGAATTATGCATGTGTTTGGCTCGTATGTCTTGTATATCTTTGATATCCATAGCTTATGCGCTCCTACATCAGAAAGTACGATATCTTTCTCATCCAGTGCATCTCTTACATCAGACACTAGCTTTTCAGGTTGTATTGGATATGAATTGTCATTCTTGAATGACTCTGTTCTGGTGTCTACTTCTTGCCTTATTCTTTCAAACGTTTCAGGAATGTCCTTTCTAGGAAGATCAATTGATTCTGGATGTTGCTTTTGCTGTTTTTCCATTTCCTCCAGGATGGCGTTTATGGCATACTCTATGTCTGAGACAATCTCGACTTCTGGTCTATAAAACGTGTAAACCTCAGAAGGGGTAAAATCAATGTGTATTATTGTCTTATTCAATTCAGAGTTCCAGCTAATAGGACTATATTCCACAAGGTCTAGTCCCACTGCAATGACCACATCTGCTTCTTTCATGGCAAGCAATGCATGGTCTGCATCCTTGATTCCAATTGTTCTCAGGTGTCTTTCCTGATCATCTCTTATGACCCCTTTTGCCATGAACGTATTCATTGAACAGATTCCTGTTCTTTCAGCAAATCTGCGAATCGCCTCACTGGCATCCTCTCTGATACATCCATTTCCAATGAAAAGCATCGGTCTTTTTGCCTGCAATATTATTTCTGCTGCTTCCTTGATTAGATCTTCATTTGCCTTTGACCTCCGAATCTTTTGTGGAATTATTGGTGGAATGTTTGATTTTCTTTTTGCAATGTCTTGTGGAAGCTCTATGTGGGTTGCACCGGGTTTTTCGGACAATGCAATCTTGAATGCTCTCCTGACTATTTCAGGAATGTTTTTTGCATTTCTGATTGACCAGTTCCACTTTGTTATTGGCTTGAACATTGTTATTGCATCCATGTTCTGGTGGGATTCCTTGTGAAGCAGATGAGAATCCTTTTGACCGGTGATTGCAATCAATCTTGATCTATCCATATTTGCATTTGCAACTCCTGTAACCAGATTTGTGGCACCAGGACCTAATGTAGCAAGACAGACCCCTACTTTTCCTGTTAACCGGCCATAAACGTCTGCCATAAATGCAGCACCTTGCTCATGACGGGTTAGAATAAATTTGATTTTAGAATCCATAAGAGAAATCATAAGATCTGCATTTTCCTCACCAGGAATGCCAAAGATGTATTCTACCTCTTCTGTTTCCAAACACTTTACAAGCAGATCTGAGGCCTTAATTTTTTGGTTTACTGGTTTTGAAGGCGATGTTGATTGTTCCAATGATTTATCAGCATCAATTAACAAGTTTCTGTCACTTATAATATGCAAGAATAGATAAGATTATCGCAAAGGCTGTAACTCCAAATCCGATTGGGCTTAACATGATTACAATTTGGATAATTTCTATTTCTAATACTAAGGTGTGAAATGTTTGATCTTACTATGTATTTTTCATCCATTTGTTTTTAAAGAGATTTTTTCGTCTGTTCTACGTGGGTACGTTTTCTAACTTCCTGACTATATTCTCCGCACAACTACCATGGCATAAAATTACGGTTTAATCGCATTTTACTTATAATATTATTAATAATTAAAAATCAATATTTGCATAGTTCTGCATAGTTGTGGTTTATTCCAGGTTGTGCATTGCTGCAAAGTCTTTTGCAAACTCAGATAATCTTTCCGGTACGGACACCGCAATAGAATCCTTCAGTGACAGCTCTTTGCTCTTCTTTTCATTCCAGACATTAGAGTTGAACTCTGTAATATCTTTTGTAAGGTGCGTAAAGTCTTCAGGGGATTCTGACAAAACTTGTCTTTCTTTGTGAATGCTTTTCTCTGAATACAAAACCTTCCAAAGATGTTCAGTGATAAATGGCGTAATCGGTGCCAGCAGTTTTAGAATAGTTGAGAGTGCCTTGTGCAGTGTAAATATTGCACCATCTCTTTCCTCATCAGAGAAACCAATCCCATATGCTCTTGCTTTTACCATTTCAATATAGTGAGCTGCAAACAAATTCCACGTAAACTCTCTGATTGCAATTGCTGGAACAAAAAAGTTGTATTCGTCATATCCACGTTTGCATTCCTTTACCAGGTTGTCCAGTTCTGATAAGATCCATTTGTCTGATGCATTAGGTTTTCCAGATTCAATTATGGGAAAACTAGACAGAAATCTTGAAATGTTCCATAGCTTGCTGAGAAATTTTTTGGTTGACTCTATTTTCTGCTCGTTGCATCTAAAGTCATAACCGTGATTAATCTCACTTGCACTCCAAAACCTAAAGGTGTCCGCACCTAGTTTTTCAATTACGGGCAACGGATCTATTGCATTCCCTTTGCTTTTGCTCATCTTCATCCCCTTTTCATCCAGACCATATCCCATAATCCACGCCTCTGACCATGGTTTTTCCCCTGTTAGTTGCTCACATCTTAGAATAGTATAGTATAACCATGTTCGGACTATGTCCTTTGCCTGGGGTCTAATTGAGGTCGGATATACTTTATTGAAAAATTCCACATCTCTGCCAAATTTGCTGATAAAAAGTGGAGACACGCTTGAATCCATCCACGTGTCAAATGTTCGCTCCTCACCAACAAATTCCGCAGAATCACATTTTGTACAGTTGTTAATTGGACACTTTTCATTCCAGGGCCTATAGTATTTTCCGGGCTCAGGCACATGGGGCTCCGAGCAGTTTTTACAGTACCAGATTGGGATTTCAGTGCCATAGTATCTTCTTCTAGAAATCGGCCAGTCAATGCTAATGGATTCTAGCCAATTCATTAGAATCTGCTTATGCATTGGTGGATGAAATATGATTTCCTGTCCTAGTTTTTTGATTCTTTCAACATCTTCTTTTTGCTTTAGGTAGTATTCTTCCATTGGAATAATTTCAATTGGAATCTTACTTCTCTCCGAAATCGGTGTTCTGTGAATGATATCTTCAACTTTTTCTAAAAACCCTCCAGTTTCCAAGTCTTCTATGATTTTTGCTCTTGCTTGTTTTGGTTTTAGTCCCGCATATTCTCCTGCAGCTTCTGTCATTTTTCCGTCCAATCCAACTGCGACGATTTCGCCCAATTCTAATTCTCTAAATAACACCACATCATTTTGATCCCCATAACTACATACCATAACTGCCCCCGAACCGAATTCTTGCTTTGCAGAATGATGTGTTCTTAATTCAACTTCGACATTTGTTATTGGAATAATTACCTTTTGTCCAATATACTGTGTGTATCTTTGGTCTTCGGGATTGACAATGATTGTTCTACATGCACAAAGCAATTCTGGTCTTGTACTTGCAATGATTATCTCTTTGTCAGTATCTTTTATTTTGAATTTCATGTATACGAGTTTAGTCGACAAATCCTCGTATGTGATTTCTGCATCCGCAATGGTTGTACCTGAAACCCAATCGTAATTGTTGGGCCTGTTGGCCAGATACACTTGTCCTTTTTTCCATAATTCGATGAATGTTGACTGTGTGAGGCTTCTGTATTCTTCTGAATCTGTTCTATAATAATTTGCAAAATCGCCACTGATTCCCAAACTTTTCATGATGAGGATCATTTCATCTTCCAAATCATCCAGTGCCTCTCTACAGAGATTCAGAAATTCACCCCTCTCTGTTTCCCTCATTCTGATATTGTGTTTTTTCTCAGTATACAATTCAACTGGTAATCCATTCCTGTCAATTCCTATGGGAAAATAGACATTTTTTCCAGCCATTCTTGCCGTACGTGCAATCATGTCGATTTGTGAATAGTGAGCAGCTGCCCCAATATGCCATGGCCTGCCCGAAGGATATGGTGGTGGAGTGTCTATTGTATAATTATCCTCTTGTGGGGTAAAATCATAAATTTTTTCATCTTCCCATTGCTTTAGAATCTCCTTTTCTAATTCTGGATTCCATGTTTTTTCTGATATTTTGGGTTCCATTTTCTAATTATCTTGAGATATTTGAAATGATATGGGATCCTTTGTTGTATCCTTCATAGATGTAAACGCCAACAGCTTCTACATTAGATGGCATTTTCGGAGCCAGTAATTTAATAATCTCACTTGAAAGATTCTCTACTGTTGCCTCTCCCTCTAAAAGGTATGTGGTGTTTTTTGGAACCTGTAAATCAAACATCCCTTTGGGACCTTCAAACTGAATGTAGTAATGTGAACCATCTTCTTTTCTGAGATATCTCCTGTTTATGAAAAACTTGTGATCAAATACATTTACAACTTCTTTGATAATTTTTTTTGCTTCTCCAAAGTCTAAAAGTAAATTATCTTTCATCTGTCCTACAAGTTCTACCATTACAGAAGAGGTGTGTCCATGTAAAATGGAGCATTTTTCAACTAAAGGAAGGATATGTGCATAATCAAATGAGAATGATGCATCTTCTAAAAATATTGAACCTGTTTGAGGTGTTTTATCATAAAACACAATATCTTGTAATTCCTTTATTTGCGCAACGTATTTTGCATGTCCTATTGCCATTACCTTGTCCTGAGGAAAGTCTTCTTTGATTAGTTTGTATTTTTCAATATCTTCATCATTGTCAATTATTTCGATTAATCCTTTTTCAGTTTTAAAATCAACAAAGACTTCGTTTCCACTCTTCAATGTGATCTTGTGATTGTATTGATATTCTTGTTCAAGAAATGTTAGCATTTGTGCTACTGCCAATTCTGTTCTGGTTTTAAGTAAATTCCCTTTTTTATCGATATATCGAAAATCTGAATCTAGAATTATGGGGCTTGTAGCCATGTGAAGTCAACTGATTTTGGATATAATATAAATTCTGTAATAGTGCACCTAAAATTCTTCATTTACAACTACGTCAAAGAATTTAGAATTCTGGCGAGACTGACATCATTTTTTGTGATGCCTCCAGCGTCATGAGTTGTTAGTTCTATGGTGATTCTGTTGTATACGTTAAACCACTCTGGATGATGATTCATTTTTTCAATCTCCATAGCTGCTCTGGTCATAAAACCAAAAGCCTGGTTGAAATTTTCAAATTGAAATTCTTTGTGAAGTTTTTCATTCACAACCATCCATCCTGGCAGACCCTTTAGTTCTTCATCAATATCGTCTTTGGATAATCGCATCATGTTGTTTAAGATATAATGTTAAATTAAAAGATTGATTCATTACATTTCTATGGGATTTCTGATGTGAAAAGTTATGGAGGAATCAAATAAAGAATTGCTTGAAAATATCAAAAATTCCATTTCAGAGAATGTCAAAGAAAAGAAAATTGGAATTGCTTTTTCTGGTGGGGTTGATAGCACATTGATTTCAAAAATCTGCTCAGATATGGAATTTGATGTTACCTTATTGACTATTGGATTTCCTGAATCCCATGATATCTTATTTGCAAGACAGGTAAATGAATTTCTACAGTACCCTCACCATGTTCTGGAAATTGATTCAGGGACTTTTCCTAGGATATCTTCGAAAATAAACCAAAAAATCCAAACCAAGAATCTGTCTTGGAATGAAAATTGTATTGCTTTTCATTATGTTTCTGAACTTGCAAACTCCTTGGGACTTGATACCGTGATTACAGCCAATGGAATAGATGAATTATTTTGCGGTTACAATGCATATCGTGAAGCATTCTCTGGAGGAGAATCTCAAATTCTCAAAGTTATGGAATCAAAATTAGACAATGAATTAAAAATGATGAAAGCAGTAAATCTTATTGCATCTGAATTTGGAGTAAAAATCCTTCAACCCTTATTGTCCCAAAAATTCATTGAGTATGCAAAAACCATTCCCATATCTGAAAAAATCCATGATTCTGAAGATTTGTATCGCAAACATATTATTAGAAAATTGGCTAGTGAAATTAATGTCCCAGAACTTTCATGTATAAAACGAAAGAAAGCATTACAGTATGGTTCAAAAATTCACAAGGCTTTGCTAAAAACTAGATGAATTTTTTTACCATATTTTGAACTGATTTTTCTACGTTCTTTATGATTGCCGAAGATGCACCTAGGTGTTTTTCTGGTGAAAATATGGAATCGATTTCTTTGTCCGTTAGATTTGAAGAAAATGCCTTGTCATTTTTGATTGCGTCAATGTACTGAATTCCTTTGTCGTTTGCCTCAAATGCAACTCTTTGGACATCCTTGTATGCCACAAATCTTGGTATGCCTTTCTTGATCAGTGCTTCTAAGACAAATTCTGCAAATATTTGGCCCTTTGTGATGTATAGGTTCTCAACAATTCTCTTCTCGTTAACCATCAAATTTGAAACGATTCTAATCATAGTCTCAAGCATCTCGTCAACCAAAATCGATACTGTTGGGATTACAAATCTCTCATTGGCAGAATTTGAAAGATCTCGTTCATGCCACAATGGAATGTTTTCAAATGAAACTGCAACTTGGCTTCTTACTAGTTTAGATAATGATGACACTCGCTCACTTTTAATTGGATTTCTTTTTACCGGAACTGCACTGCTTCCCATTTGTCCTTTTTTAAACTGTTCTGCAACTTCTCCTATCTCTGTTCTTTGTAAATTTCTAATCTCTATTGCAATTTTTTCCAAAGTGGAACCGATTAATGCCAATTCAAATACGTATTCAGCATATCTTTCTCTTGGAACAACTTGTGTTGTTACTTCTGCTGGGAATAATCTCAATCTTTTTGATACTTTCTTTTGTACATCAAGTGATTTTGCGCCCATTAAGGAACCTGTACCCACAACACCTAGTGTTTTACAAATCAAAATTCTCTTCTTTATCTCTTCTATTCTTTCTACATGTTTTGCCATTTCTGCAGCCCAATTTGCGAATTTTAACCCAAACGATATGATGCTTGCATGTTGACCATGAGTTCGTCCCACAGCTGGAATCTTTTCATGTTTTACTGCTTTTTTTGCAAGAATTGATGCCATCTTTGCAACTTTTGGTTCGATGATTTTCAATGCATCTCGCATTTGCATTGAATTACTAGTATCTACTAAATCATTGCTTGTTAATCCATAATGTATCCACGGTCTAGCATTTTTACTGCATTTCTCACTTAATGATTCTACTAAAGCTGCAGTGTCATGATCACTTTTTGCTTCTAACTGCTTGATTCTCTTTGCAGTAATCTTTCCAGAATTTGCAGCTTTGAAGATTTCTTTACCTGCACTCTTTGAGATCATTCCTATCTCGCTTTGGGAAATTGCAGCAGCACCTTCTATCTCTAACTGATAATTCACTTTTCTCTGTTCACTAAAAATATCCATCATCTCTTTGGTGCCATAACGACCACTGTCAATAGGTAAAATTCCCAACATTTCTTCCTCTTTTTACAAGGAAAATAAATCTACTTGTAAAATTTTAATTCATTCTATCTCGTAACTCATGACAATCACAAAGGCATCCCTTTTGACATTTCATTCTCTTACAGTCAGTACACACTTTTTTGTTCCAATAAGGGGCTGTATTCATATTAGTATCTCTGAGTAGTCTTAAAAGTACCTTTTTTTATTTGAAATAAAATTTTGAACAAATAAAGTGTCCATATTCCCACTAAAATAAAATACAGAATGCTAACATCTGGCTCTTCTGGAATGATCTCTTTTTCTACTTCAGACTGATCAAATGGAGTTACATATGCAATTCCTAGTAAAATTGGAATCCCTACTAATACAATAATATGTATTACCATGATCTCTCAATTATATGGACTATAATTTGTGAAAATTTTTGCTACAGAATGAAAATACATGTCTCTCATATCTTCTTCAACGCAAACTGCCAACAAATTAACAATATCTGTTGCAGTTATAATTCCAACTACTTTATCATCACTAATCACTGGCAATTTTCTTACTTCCCTTTCATGCATCAAGTCTGCAGCATTCCTCACTGATTCGTCTGAATTAATTGATAATAATGGAGATGACATAATTTGTTTTATGGGGGTAGAAATTTCATATGCGTGAGCTGCAACCTTTACGGCAAAATCTCTGTCTGTTACTATTCCTACGGGTGTATTATTTTCCATGACGATGACTGCACCTACTTTTGCATCCTCCATCATTTTTGCAGTTTCATTAATTGTCATTGACGCATCTACCGAAATTACCGATTTTGTCATTACATCTGCGACCGTGATAGTTTTAGCATTTTCCATTTGCTAATTTAGTATAGCTGTTATCGGATATTTTATACTCTTTTAGAATATCAAACTTGAAAATCATACCAGATAATCTCAATCGACTTTTTAAATTGAAAATTACCTAATTTTACTTATGGCAATTAAAATTAAGAAAATTCTTGTTCCATTAGATGGTTCAGCTAATTCATTTCGAGGTCTTGATGTTGCTATTCATATGGCTAGAGAATCTCATGCAACAGTTACTGGTTTGTATGTGATAGGAATTGTTAAACCTAGAACTAATGAACCAATAACCCCTTTAGAGAAAATTCTATTGGAACACGCCCAAAAAATTATGAAAAAAGCAAAATTAAAGGCTGCACAAAAAGGAATTTTATTCTTTGATAGGATATCCTATGGCGATGATGGAAAAAGAATTGTTGAAGTTGCAGAAAAACACGACTTTGATCTTATTGTAATTGGATCCAGAGGAATGGGTGCCGTAAAAGAGATCTTTCTTGGTAGTACATCTAATTATGTACTTCACAAATCAAAGAAACCCATACTAGTTGTAAAATAGTGAAAAAACAGTAAAAAGCCTGGATTTTAAACATCTATGCCAGTAATTACCCAATCGAGTGCTTTTAGAACTCCTTGATAATACTTTATGGCATTCATTGATTCAGTTTCTGCTAGTCTTTTTTCGATTTCTTTCCGATATTCTTCAATTTCTTGTACAGACTTCATGAGTATATCACTACAAAAATATTGGATTCATTAATATTTAGATTCAAAACATGTTTGTTTCAAAAACTTTGAAATAACTTCTAACTTCTCGTTCTCTTTTTCACCGCAGCAATCTTTTTTGATGATCTGGCTTCTTTTGCCTTTGCCTTTGATTTTGTTATCTTGCCTTCTGGTTTGATACTTTTTCCACTTCTTCTGGCAGCACGAGATGCTTCCACTCTAACTTTTTGCTCTTCTTTCTGTTTTTCAATTTCTTTATCAGTTAGCTTTTTTCTTACCACGTACAATCAAACTATTTTATCCTAGATAAATTAGATCATAAATTTCATGTTTGGTAGATCACTCGATTTCTTTTTCTATTCTTCTGATGATTTAAATTGGATTGGAAGGAATTTTTACCCATACTCATGTCTTCTGCTGCCCCGAAAAAAATCGGAGAAAATCAATATGAAATTGAATCTGACTCCAATCTTGGAATGAAAGTGCCTGTTAGAATTTACGCTGATGAACCATTATTACAAAAAATGCTGTCTGATAGGACAATCATGCAAGCAAGAAATGTCGCATCAATTCCTGGAATAGTTGGTCATAGTGTCGTTTTGCCTGATGGGCATGAAGGTTATGGTTTTCCAGTTGGCGGTGTAGCTGCAATGGATGCAGAAGAAGGAATGATTAGTCCTGGAGGCGTCGGATATGACATCAACTGTGGTGTGAGACTACTCCGTTCAAATTTAAATGAACAAACAGTTCGTTCTAAACTAAAAGATCTTGTAAATGATCTGTTCAGCTCAATTCCTTCCGGTGTTGGCTCTAAGGGTGCAGTGAAACTCAGTCATTCAGAACTTGATGAGGTTTTGGTAAAAGGCGTAAACTGGGCAATTGATCATGGTTATGGTTCATCAAATGACTCAGATGTTTGTGAAGAAAATGGCCAAATTCAAAATGCTGATCCCAACAAAGTTTCTGATAAAGCAAGAAAAAGAGGTGCACCTCAACTTGGTAGCTTAGGTTCTGGAAATCATTTTCTAGAAGTACAAAAGGTTGCAGAAATTCATGATGAAGAAGCTGCAAACAGAATGGGAATTAAAGAAGGGACCATTACTGTTTTGATTCATTGTGGCTCTAGAGGTTTTGGGCATCAAGTGTGTAGTGATTATCTCAGAGTTTCGGAACAAGCAATGGAAAAATATGGTATAGATTTACCTGATAGAGAACTTGCGTGTGTGCCAAACAGTTCTGAAGAAGGTGAATCCTATAGAAAAGCAATGTTTGCAGCATTAAATTTTGCATGGAGTAATAGACAGATGCTCACTCACTGGACTAGAAATTCTTTTGAACGTGTATTTAATCAATCAGAATCTGATCTTGATATGAAATTAGTTTATGATGTTGCTCATAATATTGCCAAAGTAGAAAAGCACAAAGTTGATGGAGCAGAAAGAAAACTTGTCGTGCATAGAAAAGGTGCGACTAGAGCATTTCCTGCAAACCGCGATGAAATTCCTTCCACTTATCGTAATCTGGGTCAACCTGTTTTGGTTCCTGGCTCAATGGGAACTTCAAGCTGGATTTTATTGGGTAAGCCCAATTCAATGAATTTGAGTTTTGGTTCTACTGCTCATGGTGCTGGAAGGACCATGTCTAGATCCAAAGCTAGAAGAAATTACACTGAAAATGATGTAAAAAAATCTCTTAATGATCAGGGGATCTTTATCAAAGCATTGACAAGGGATGGAGTTGTTGAAGAAACTCCTCAAGCATACAAAGACGTTGATGCTGTAGTTAATGTATCTCATAATCTGGGAATAGCCACAAAAGTAGCAAGGTTAGTGCCTATCGGTGTGATTAAAGGTTGAGCGAAGAAGATTCTGAACTGGAAAGATTAAAGGCAAAACGATTAGCTGAAATGCAAAAAAATATTTCTTCAAGAGAGAAAAAAGAATCTACTGAATCACCAAAGGAGAAAATCTCTGTTAATCCTCGTACTTCACTTGTAAATATTCTTGGATTTAGAGGATTAGAAGTTTTAGAAAATGCTGAATCCCAGTTTCCAAACGAAACAAAAATTGTTGTAGAAAAATTATTTGAGTTAATCAAGACTGGTGAAATAAATGAAACTATTGATGGTGGAAAGTTATTGATGTTGTTTAGATCAGTTGGTCTCAACGTAAGAATGGAAACTAAAATCAATGTTGAGCAAGACGGAAAATTTGTGTCATTAAGTGATAAACTTAGTAAAAACTCATCTGCAAATAGTGATGAATTATGAATATTGTTTTAGAAATTGGAACAAAAAATTACATTGATGATCTCCTATCTATAAAAAAATCTCTTTCACACATAGAAAGTCTTCTAGGATGCTATAATGGATATGTCCTTGGCGAACCATCAACAAAATTTGGATGGACATTTTTTAAATTGGCTTTTAAACCTGAATTACAAACTGGTATTGAAGAAAAATTTTCTGACATGATAGGAAAATATCAATGGACTGATCAACCACAAAAATTTGTTAAATTTATGACCGATTATTTTCTTTCTAGAGGTTGTAATGTTAAAATAAAATTAACTGACTAAACTCTTCTTCCTCTTTTTCCACCTTTCTTTCTAGTGGTATCGTGAGGAATAGGTGTTACATCATCAATTCTTCCAATCTTAAATCCTCCTCTTGCCAAAGCTCTGATTGCAGCTTGTGCTCCGGGGCCTGGTACTCTGGAACCTACTCCGCCTACTGCACGAACTCTTATGTGAAATCCTGTAAATCCTTTCGTTCTTGCAGATTCAACAACAGCATTTGCAGCCTTCATCGCAGCAAATGGTGATGATTCATATCTATCAGCATTAACATGAATTCCTCCTGAACTGATGGCCACGGTCTCTGCGCCAGTTAGATCAGTCATATGAATAATTGTGTTGTTGTAACTACTGTAAATATGAGCAATGCCCCATTTGTCAGGTGCTTCCTTCTTAACCTCTGGTTGAGCCTTGATTTCTACTTCAGCCTCAGTTTCTATCTCTTCAACAGATTCTTTTGCTTCTTCAACTGAAACTTCTTCAACCTGAGCTTCTATTTCTGACAATGTCTACTCACACCTTAAGGGTTTAAAAAACATTGATTTTTAGTATAGGATGTATACCTTTTTTATTTTCGTGTGAGCTTTATGATCTATGTTCCGGGAACCACTAATAGAAGACGAGGCATGGAGTAACTTTGAGAGTGGCCTGAACAATGAAAAGTCAAAGACTGTCTATACCCGGAATCTCAATGAATTCATGAGGTTTTTTGACCTGCATTCGTATGATGAGCTAGTCAAGACACCTGTAAAAGACATCCAGGAAATGCTCAAAAAATGGATAAAATCCCACAAGGACGCAGGACTAAAGGGTAATACGATAAACGTCAAACTTAGTGCAGTTGAGCTTTTGCTTGACATGAATGAGATTGTGTGGGCAAGAAAGAAGATCAGAAAGATGGTTCCACGATCTAACCATGAAAAGGGAGGAAGACGCCCGATTACCACTGATGAGATACAGATGCTTCTAAAGGCAACAAATGACTTTAGAATGATCGCAATTATCCATTTTCTTGCAAGTACTGGTGGGAGGCCGGCAGTACTGACTGATCCTCCATTGAAATTCAAACATCTTCACAAGATGTCTGATGATGCGTATGCAATCAAAATCTATGACGAGTCAGCAGAAGGTTATTGGGCCTTTTTGACACCTGAGGCAAGCAAGGCACTTGATGCATACATCCGAACAAGAAAACTAAACGGTGAACACATTGATGAGGAAAGCTATCTTTTTGCGACAAAACAAAATGCAAGAACTCGAAAGAACGGTTTTCTTGGACAGCAATCCGTCTACAAAACCCTCAATAAACTTTACAAAAAAGCCGGAATAATCAGGGAGAAGAATGGCAATCGATTTGATTTGGCAATAACATATGGTTTTAGAAAGAGATTCAATGGCATATTGAAAATGGAAAACTCTGTCAACTCTAACATTGCAGAAAAACTGATGGCCCACAAGCGAGGTCTTGATGGAGTGTATCTGCAACCAACCAGAGAGGAATGTTACAGAGAATTTGTAAAGGCAATTCCTCAACTAATTGTAAATCCTACTGAACGACAAAAGGCAGAACTAGAAGAAAAACAAAAGAGAATTGATCAACTGGAAGCGACCACAAAAGAAAACTCTAATCTTAAACAGAAACTAAACTCTCAAGAAGACAGGATAGGAAAGCTTGAACAAATGTTATTTGATTCTAACTTTCATCCTATTTCCAAATCAGGTTAACTAAATCTGTTTTAGTTTGTCCTTAAAGTTTACAATATCTGGTAACAT
>JAOUNB010000039.1 GCA_029881195.1 Candidatus Nitrosopumilus sp. | reverse complement strand
ATTCTGGAAAGTTATCATCAAACCATTTCTTGTAAGTCGCCTCGTTGTTGTATCTGTCAACATAGCTCTGTGGGTCCTTTGTTTTGTCAACAAATGATGCAATTCCAAGTTCAATTGGTTTTGGTTCAATTGGTTTTGGTTCAATTGGTTTTGGTTCAATTGGTTTTGGTTCAATTGGTTTTGGTTCTTGATATGCTTGTTTTACAATGATTGTAACATTTTCTTTATCTTCCTGAATTCCCTTATTTGCAATTATATCAAAATTATAAGACACGTCTTGAATATTTCCATGAGATTTTGATGGAGTCCAAACAAATTTTCCTGTCTTAGGATCTATTGTAGCACCAGAAGGTGCATTTTTCAAACTATATGTTACGTCAGTAATAGAACTATCGATAAGGCTGGCTGTAAACGTAATTGTTTTTTCTACTTCAACTGATTTATCTCCGATCGTTTTTAGTTCTAAAACAATATCAGGAACTTCAAATAATTTTTCATCGTTAAATTCTAATTCTATTGTAATTCCGTTATTTTCTGTCTGATCATTAGTAAAAGCAATTGCCTTGTAGATCCCGTCATCTTTAAAGAACAATGATACTTGTCTGGGAATTACCGAATATTCTCCATTTCCTGGACTGATATCTGATAGCATTCCAATATAGTCTCCATCTTCGTCACGAATTATTACAAATACTTGTTCTTTTCCTTCCTGTTCTCCAATAAATGCAAAATTCTCATCTTCTGTGTAAAAACTCTTTTCTAATGATAATGATGTCACGTTTGCATAAGCTGGTGTTATTACAAATACAAACAGCAATAATGCTGAGAATCCTACTAATTTTGTGAGCACAGTGATGATGCTCAGGGTTTGTTTTTAAAAAATACGTATAATTTCTTCTCGTTTTATGCAAAGAAATATTCACCAAACTCACAAATCAAGCAGAAATCTCATGTAGACTTGATCATTTGTTCTAATTTCCATATCATAAAATGTTGGAGCTTTAATCTCGACTTTGAAGTTATGCTTATGGACATCAAGTGGCTCTCCATATGCTATTGCATTGATTTTATAGCCATCCTTTTTCTCTATGTTGAACTCAATTCTCTTGATTGCAAATCCTTCAGTAATTAGAAGAAAAGGGATTTCTTCAAGCCAACTGAAAAGAAGATAACGCAAATCTTTTCCATTGGCAGTAAATTTTTTTTTGTCTTTCTCTTCAACTTTATCTTGATCAAGTGTAAGATTAATTTCCGCTTCAGCTGCTACAGCGAATGCTTCTTTGATGTCTTTTGCGGTAACTTCAATTATTGCATCAGTTGCATGATCCAAAAAATTGTAACTCAATTGTATTTTCAAAAAACTTTCTGATTATTAATCTAGTCTATTTTGTACAATGTATTGGTGAGAGAAAAACATTCTCTTATGAATTCGTTTGAAAAGAAATAGTCCTTTGGTCATATCGTTTTAAAGTTTGATTTATTGTTTCTAATAACGTGGCAATTTTAGGATAATCTGTATTTTCCAAATCACTTTTAATGATATTTAGATGATGTTTTTTTTGTTTTATATCACGTAGTTTTTTTGATTTTGATGCATCATAATTTTTCAAATCACTCAAGTCTGCTGAAATATCACAAAGTTTGATTAGTTTTGCATCAAATGATGCTTCTTTGAGTTGTATATTGTATGTATATTCTCTTTTTTTCCTTGGAAGTGTTTTATCTTTAGTCAAGGATGACACAATTACTGCAATTCTATTTCCAAACTGCTCATACACATTATCAAAACTGGTATCAGTATTTTCTATAATATCATGAAGCCATCCTCCGCAGAGAAGTTCTTCATCAATTACGCCTAGACTCTTGAGTCTGTTGACTACGTCTTCTAGATGCTTTGAGTACGTAGTGCCGTCTTTTCTAACCTGTCCTGCATGTTTTTTTCTTGCAAGTAACTCTGCACGTTTTACTAATTCCAAGATTTGCTCCTCATGTGGTAAAATTTGTATTATTCATACTGGTATAGATTGTTGCTCTTTATCATCCATTTCTATGATTCCAAACGTGTTGCCTTTAGTATCAGTACATTCCAAATGTGTACATAACAAATTTTGAAATTATCATTTTTGAGACAATTTTCTGTCCATACTTTTCCATGTCTGTCATTTTGAAAAAATTTCAGTATTTTAAAATTGGATGCTAATTGAAATGATTTGATGAAGGCTACTTATTTTGATGGCAAAAAAATAACTCTTGAGCAAAATTATCCAGAACCAAATTCTGCAGAAGCATTAGTTCGAGTAAATTTGGCAGGAATTTGTGGAACTGACTTGGAGATTTTGGATGGATACATGAACTATCATGGAGTCTTGGGTCATGAATTTGTTGGAACCGTAGAAAAATCTGAAAATTCTGAACTAATTGGGAAAAGAGTTGTGGGTGAAATTAATGTTGGATGTGGAGTTTGTAGTTCTTGTATAAATGGAATGTCTCGCCATTGTCCTAACAGAACAGTTCTTGGAATTTTAAAAAGGAATGGGGTATTTGCAGAATTTGTCTCACTTCCCGAACAAAACTTGCACGTTTTGCCTGACTCAATTAGTGATGAGCAAGCTGTATTTGTTGAACCATTAGCAGCTGCACTTGAAATCAAAGAACAAGTAACACTTGATCCACAATGGAATGTTGCAGTGGTAGGCGATGGGAAACTAGCACAATTGATTTCTCGAGTCTTGAAATTATCTTGTAACAATATTACGTGTTTTGGTAGACATCAAAACAAACTCCAAAGTTTGGATAAGCTAGGAATAAAAACAAAGATTGGAATTGAATCTTTAGATGAATTCACTTTTGATCTAGTTGTAGAGGCTACTGGAAGCAATTCTGGATTTTCTGACACTATGAAATTAGTAAAACCACGTGGAATTGTTATTTTAAAATCAACTATCGCATCAAGAGAAAATCTTGATTTGACTCCTACAGTAATTAATGAAATAACGTTGATTGGCTCTCGTTGTGGATTGTTTAAACCAGCAATAGATGCACTAGCCACCGGAATGGTTGCCGTTGATGACATGATTGATTCCACATTTCCTCTTGAGAAATTTCAAGAGGCAATAATTCATGCAAAAAAACCTGAAACATTAAAGGTGTTTCTTAAACCATAATTTGAATTATAATTTCATCTAACACTAGTTTTATTCTAAGGGAAAATCAATCTCACAGATTGCACATTTCCCTCTTTGACCCTGATATTTCTCTTCAAAATATTCAATAATTTCCGCACTACATATCCAACAAGTAATTTCTTCATCATCGTGCTCTTTCATACATATAGATACTATTCATCACTTTTATCCATATTCCTAAAACATAACAAAAATTCCGATCTACAATAATTTTTACAAAGTTCGATAATAGAAATTTTTTTATAAACCCCATCTAGTGTTTTTAATCTTGTCAAAAAACAAGATCTTTCTAACTTGATTTTTTATTTAGATATATTGGAATAACTGTTAGTTTGTTGTAATATACAATTAAGAATTATTCCACTATGTGATTTTAATCCACTTTCTAAAATTACCAAGTAAAGTAACAAATTTGCTTAGGTTTTGACTCGTAAACTAATTTAGTAAGATTTCATTTGCAGAAGCAATTGGAGCCATTTGATTCATTTCTTGTTTGGATTGCAGAGTTTTTGGGAGCACATCTCTATGAGGGAATATTTCTGGCAGCCCTGCTTGAGACTATAGTCCCACCTATTCCTACACTTGCAGTATTTCCCACTGCTGGATTCTTGGCGTTCCAACATGGTATGTCAATTATTGATCTTATCCCAATGATCTTACTTGGAGCATGTGGTGCCACTATTGGGACATCTGCGATATATCTAATTGCGTTAAAGCTTGGTAGGATTGTTTTGATTCGTTACTTACGATATGTCCGTGTATCTGAAAAAAAATTAGAACGAGTAGAGATTTGGTTTGAAAAATATGGAGACAAAGCAGTATTTTTGGGTAGGATGGTTCCCGTTATGAGAGAAATGATTTCGGTTCCAGCTGGATTATTAAAAATGAGAATTCCAAAATTTGTTACATATACATTTGCAGGATCATGTATCTGGTCTACTGGAACAATTCTATCTGGATATTACTTTGGTGAAGCAGTTGGACTTGGTACAAGTACAATTACATCGTTGCCATAAATATTGAAATCATTCAATGAAAATTATCTTCCATTGTTTGGAGGGATTCTAAATACTGTCTTTTGAAGAAATCCTTGTTTAAAAATTTCCTAGGGTCTTTTGTCTCTTTTCTTCCCAAATTAACTCTCTCATTCCAAGTTGAATTCTCAAAGAATTTGCAGTTGCAGGGCTAAATCCTTCATAATGATTGTTTGTCATTATCATAGCAAATGGAATGTCTTGGATGTTTTTTAGTTTGTTTGCCCAGTTTTTGATAAGATCTTTTTTATCTTTTTTAACTTTTCCAAATTCCGAATCCGGAATAGTGCGATCTCCAATTAATCTAACATAAAGGAAATTTGCAGTAACTGGCATTGGATTGTTAATCCCTACAACATCATTCCATACAAGACAATGTTTGTTTTGTTTTAGATATGATACTGCATCATCTGAAAACCACGATTCATGTCTTCCTTCAATTGGATACAGGAAATCATCAGGCAAAATGTCAAACAATTCTTCTAGTCTTGGTTTTGCCTCATCAAATGATAATGACGGTGGTAATTGTAAAACAAGTGCTGAAACCTTTTCGTGAATAGGAACAAGAGAAGATAAGAATGAAAAAATTTCGGAATTTACTCTTTCCAGCCTCTTTTCATGCGTAATTACTGATGGGAATTTGGCTGTAAACCTGAAATGTCTTGGAGTGTCGGCATTCCATCTTCTTACGATTTCTTGGGAAGGTATTTTATAAAATGTAGAATTAATTTCAGTTATTTCAAAAATCTGCGAATAGTACCTGAGCCAATCCTTACTCTTGAGATTTTTGGGATAAAATGTCCCAGACCATCCTTGATAGCTCCACCCAGTACATCCTATTTTGATATTCATTGTATTGATTGATTTTACTCTGTTTTTAAAAATTTGAAAGCTGACTATAGCGGCTTAACCTTTACACAGCCCTGCTGTATGCATAGACCGGTAAACAATCACCAGTATTCAGACAATAGGATATTGTGTCAGCTTTCTACATTACTATATGCTGTTATTAAATAAAAAGTAGATCCTATATCTAAAATAACGTTAATTGTAGTTATTCAGTATTCTGGCCGAATTTCTATTGATTTAGGGCATTTGTAACTTTAAACCAATGATTAACAGATTGGTAAAATTCAACTAAATTTTAAAAATCAGTATTTAGAACACCTAATTTCCAGGCATCTAAAATGTTCTAAGAATAGTTTTGATTTTAAAACTGAATAGATATTTTCTACTTAAACAAACATTGACATTCTGATAAATAAAATCATGTTTGATCTAAAAAAGAACCAAAATTTATTCTCATTCTATATATGTTGAAAGTGAAATGCCCCAAAATTAGATTCCAATAAAGAGTAAAAAGACTAGAATTACTCTAACATATGATTGACACCAAAACAAAAAATTGTGTCTCTTGTGGGATTACAAATAGCTCTAATAGCTAGCAGCTTTTTGACACTAGTCTATCTTGAATCTGAGTGGCTTGAACTTGGAACCTCAATTGATTATGCAGGGTTAAACAGATTTTTGACTGTCAATACGATATTGGAAACTCATAGTCTTGATTTTAACTCTCAAGTTTTAGAAAAGCCTGAATCACTTGAAAAACTAAAAGAAAATTTACTTTTAATCAAAGAGGGTGGGGAAAAAAATAATAATTTTGTAAAGAAATTACCCTCAGAATTAGAAAAAGATTGGGAAAAAACCTATGAAGATTATGTAAACTTTGAAAAAAGTATTTCGATTTTTTTGACATCTAACCCTGATAATCGATTAGAGTTACAAATTGAAGTGGATAACAACGGAAGAATTCTAATTCAAAGTTCTGATATTCTTGTATCTGAAATAACTTTATTTCTTTTAAAAATTGATGCTTTTATAATCAATCTTCAGATTGTGTTGCTTTTAGTAAACACAATTGTTCATGTGTTGTTAGTTCTTTTGATATTTAGAATTTTAAATAATTTTGCAAATGAGAAAATCAGTTTAGAAAAATTTGCAATTATTGGTAAAATTGGTGCAAACATTGCCCATGATCTAAGAAATCCATTAACTGTAATCAAAGGATCTTTTGAGATTTTAAAAATGAAAAACCATAACATGGAAAAAACATTTGAAAAAAAACAATATCAAAAAATTGATGACTCTATTAAAAAAATTGAATACCTGACAAAAGATATTTTAGATTTTGCAAAAACTAAAGAACTAAACAAAGAAAAAATCAGCTTTTTAGAACTCATTCAGGAGGCAATTGATGAATTTAAAATTCCATCAACAATCAAAATCAACTTGCCTATACATGATTACAAAATACATGTAGATAAAATTAAATTTCAAAATGTAATTTCAAATTTAATAAAAAATTCATTAGATGAAATCTGTGAGAATGGCAACATCACTATTGATTTGCATGAAAATGATGATAATGTTCTTTTTACTATTGAAGACTCTGGAAATACACTTTCAGAAAAAGAATTACCTCAAATTTTTGAACCTCTTTACACTACTAAACAAACGGGAACTGGTTTGGGATTAATGATATGTAAAAAAATAATAGAACAACATGGTGGAACAATCAATGTATCTGTTAACCCGACCACATTCACAGTTTCACTTCCAAAAAATTGATTCTATGAAATTTTATTTTTTGGGGTAAAATTTTTCCGTTAATTCTCTTAGTTTTTCAGCAGAATATGGTTTTTCAATCAACTCTAATGCGTGCTTGCTTTTAGCCTTCTTCCATTTTGAGAAATCTGCATGAGCAGTTATGAATATCACTTTTGCTTCAGGGAATTCTTCTTCAAGTTCAAAAAACGTTTGATATCCACTCATTTTAGGCATTTTTACATCAAGAAAGACTAATCCTGGCTTATTTTCTCTGTATTTTGAAATTGCATCCCGTCCATCTTTGGCTTGAACTACATTATATCCAAAAAATTCCAAAAACGTACAAGTAGTATCTAAAACAGCTTCATCATCATCTGCTACAAGAATTGTTCCTTTTTTGCTCATACTTTGATACAAAGTTGATAAAATTTAAACAATTGAAATCTCATTTACAATTTTTGAACGTTGTTTGTAGAATGTCTTTGCCTCTTTAATAAAACTTGAAAACCACTCATTAAGTTCACCATTCTTTTTTAGAACTTTTCTTAGATATTTTTGCGTGTCTTTATTTTTCATTTTTCTTTTCAAATTTGGAAAATATAATAACGTAATAAAAAACCATAAGGAAATTAACTCTCCAATCTTTTCTTCATTAAATGATTCAGTACGTGCATTTGATTTTATATTAAAATAAGAAATCAGCTCATAGAATTCTATATTTTCAATTTTTATGATGTGGAGGTTATCAAACAACAGTCCTTTTCCAAGTAGTGAAATATTGTAAACATGTTCTCCAATAGTTGATTTTAATAAACCCCAATTACCAAAAACTAATGGAAGTATGACTTCATAGTTTTTTGCAATTCTGTCTATTTCCTTTTCATTGAAATCCATTACATCCAAGCAATATAGAATTCCATAAAGAGATAATCGATATTTGTTTCCTGGATTTCTTTTTGTAGTTTTACTGTCAACTAAAACAAGATTAAGATCTAATATTCCATTTGAACGGACCCCCCTGTCAGTTCTCCCTACTAACAACCGTCTGTATTCTTTTTCTTTGGTACGAACCTTGTCGTTATTTGTTACAAATCTCACCTTTGCCATCTCCCAAGTTGTCATGGGTCCTTCTAAGGCAAGAATTCTTAGGCTCCTCTGAACATTTTCCTGATGCTTTGATTTTGAGGTAAATTTTCCGTACAAATGATGTGCTTGAGGACGAATATAGTATTTGTAAGATAACATACTTTGTGACTTGCCCATATTGAGAATAACCATACCGCAAATGGTATGATATTTTTATATAAAAATTCGTATTTACATAAATTAAGTAATTAATATGGCTCAAAGAATAACGGTGTTATTGCAAGATGAGATTATCAAAAAACTTAGATCAAAGCAGGCTAAGATGATTCAGGATTCTTCTGAAAACATTAGTTTCTCATACGTGATCAACGAACAATTACGTAAGAGTTTAACAAAGTAAATTCCACTTTAAGAATTTACAAGATTTTGATAAATTCATTATCTATCATCCATTGAATGCCTCTGAAGTATTCCTCATCTGATATTAATCCCTGACTCCACCACCCTGCATCTTTTCGTAACCATGATGGTAGTTGTTCTTCAGAATCTCCTTCAGATATTATTCCAAACGGAATTTTAATGATACTTCTTTCTATGAGGTACTGAAGACCTGACAAATATTCCTCATCTGAAATTTGATTTAATGACCACCACTTTGCGGTTTTTTTAACCCATTCAGGAATCTTAAAAGCCACTTCAACGAAATGCTTGCCATCTCCAGTTTTGCACTGTCTTGGATATGACTCCATTATGGGGTTTCCACCTTTAACGCACTCTTCAAAACTATTGATTTCATTTATTGGTGCGATTCTAAGAATTTTGTCATCGTTGGTATTTGGAAATCCTCTGCCATCCTGATTGCTTGTAAGAACATACAATAATCCATCAGGACCTGTTTGCACATCCCGTAGTCTTCCAAATTCATCTTGGAATAGTTTTTTATGGGATAGCACCAAATTGTTTTCCAGATCAAACTCTATCATATGCAGATGACTTCCCCTCAGTGTTGCAACAAAATACTTTCCAGTCCATTCTGAAATTTTGTCCCCATAGTAGAATTCTGCACCTGAAGGTGCCCATGTATCATCACCTGTATGCAGGATTGGCTTCTGCAAACCATTTGCTGTCTCATCACCAATTATGTCTGGCCACCCATAATTTGTGCCTGGAATGATCACATTGATCTCATCATGTGCTACTCCTCTCCATCCTGATGGCCCATGTTCTGTTGCAACCAGATTTCCAGATTCATCCCAATCAATTCCTTGAGGATTTCTATGTCCTAAAGAGTAAATAGGTGAATTTAAGAAGGGATTATCATCAGGGATTGTTCCATCAGAATTGATTCTGAGAATTTTACCTCCCAAAGAATTCAAATCTTGCGCTAGTTTTGGATCTCCAGCATCTCCTGTTGTGATGTATAGTTTCCCATCTGGTCCAAACTGAATTCTCCCACCATCATGAAATGGTCCGCCAGGAATTCCATCAAGTAATATTTTATCTTCAGTTAACATTTCGTCTACAAGTTGAAATCTAACAAGTTTGTTTATTGTTGACAAAAATTCGTTATATGTATAATAAATATAGATGAAATTATTTTCTTCAAATTTTGGATCTACTGCCATCCCTAGCATTCCACCTTCCACTCCGCCAACCCCCAGTGACAGTAACGGTTCTTCTAACAATTCTCCATCTTGAATAATCCTGAGATGCCCATTTCTTTCTGTAAACAATATAGTTCCATCAGGTAACCAATCAATACTCCAAGGGATAGTAAGGTTATCAGCTACTGTTTCCACCCTAACCTCAAGATCTTGATACTCTTGGGCAAAGACTGCAGGAATTGTAAATGCACAAATTACGAAAACTATTCCTATCGTTGGATATTGCATGCTATTTTTACAATGATTATAGATAAATAATTAGGCATTTGGCTGATCTTGATGTTGACCCTTCTCACAAGAATCACAAATATTCTCAATTATTGATTCAACTTTATCTGCATCATTCTCAAACTCAGCTTCTACTATGGCGTTTTCTTTCTCATACCTGTGACCAAATTCTCTTATTTCATTTGGGCAATCACATTTGATACATTGACATTTCTTCACATTTTTTTGAATACTGCAACTCATCTAAGTATTTACTTTAAAATCTGCAATATTGATTTATTATGAAATGAGAAACGAGGTATGCTGGAAAACTACGAATCCTAGATGCTTCCATCTTTTTTCGTGTTTTCCTTCTTTACTATCTGTCTACCTCCTCAAACTTCACCTTTTGAATTTCGGCAGATATGATAGTCCTCGTCGGTTCATTTCTGTAAAAATGAAATTTAAAGTATTCTAAGAAAGATCTTAATATTTATTCAAATTTTATAAAATAACCATATATTTGTACACTAATTTATGATAAAGGTTGTTTTCTAATATTGACTTGACAAAATATTCTATGCTGTATAGTTGTGTTAAATACACAAAAACACATCTGATCTCATATGTCTGAAGAGAAATTCTCAATTGAGGATATCAAAAACAAAATCAAAGATATCTTGGCTGAACCTGAAATTCGATTTTGTGGCTTGATTGATTGCAAAGGGGAATTGGTTGCAGGAGATTTTAAGGAAGGCGTTGTTCCCTTTGAAAATGATGCAAGACGAAGGCAAATATTTCAAGAATTAGCACATAGAGTCGCAAATAGAAAAGGATTTGATGCAAATTTGGGCAGGGTCAAATACTCTTCTTCTAGAAGGGAGAAGGTTGTAATGATGAGTTTTCCTTTTGGAAGGTACATCTTAATGATTATTGCAGAACCAGGCATAAACATAGATAAGCTTGCTTGGAAAATAATTTACAAGCTAGAACATCAATGGTCTGAATTTCACGGACTGTAAAGAATAAAAAAGATTATACTTTTTTGAGTTGTTTGTACATTGTTTGCAATCCACAATGATATCCAGATAATCTCAAAATTAATGTAGAACACAAATGTTATTTCATGATGAAGAGTTAGATGAAAAAGATTTACAAAAATTCTTTGAGAAATTAGACCCCAAAACAATTGATCAAATTCAAAAACTGTATGAAGATACTGATTGAAAAAAACCTGAGTTTGATATTTTCATAAGTACTAGCCTACAATTTCCCTTGCAATTCTATCATGGCAAGAACACTTGCAAAATCTGTAAAAATCACCGTCATGTTCTGAATTGCATGTGGAACAACCATTGCCTGTTGCCATTTTAGCAGTATGAACACTTTCGATATTTTTATTTTTCACTAGAAATCATTATTTCAAACTAGAGTCAGTTTTTTGGCCTTTGCAAAGACTGCGGACCATTGAATCCAAGTTAATCGTTTCGTCTGTGTATTCTGCTTTGAAGGGTGATACGATGTTAGGATCTGAATTGCGTCATATTGGAATAGTTTGTTGTGCCCAAATTTTTCAGGTTTTATGTTATACAACCTACATGTAGCATCGTATGCTATTTTTCCAAGACAAAGAACTGTTGTGATGTTTTTCAGAATTTCTCTTTCTTGTTCCAAGAACCCAAAACAAGTGTCCATCTCCTCTCTGGTTGGTTTGTTTTGAGGTGGCGCGCATCTAACTGCTGCAGTAATGTATGCATTTTTGAGCACCATTCCATCATTAATATTCTGACTAGTAGGAATTGACGCAAATCCGTGCTTGTTCATTACTTTTGCCAGCCAGTCCCCTGATGAATCTCCTGTAAACATTCTGCCGGTTCTATTTCCGCCATGTGCAGCTGGGGCTAAACCTACAATGAGTAATTTGGCATTGACATCGCCAAATCCTGAGAGAGGTTTGCCATAATATCTCTCATCCTTGAACCGTCTTACCTTGTTTTTTGCAATGTCTCTGATGTATGTTGATAATCTTGGACATTTCTTGCAGCCTGCAATCTTTTTGTTAAGTGACTCCATTGATTCCAATAGATTGAACTGGTTAAGTTATGTTAAAAGTCCTATTGAGTATCATATTCGACAAACCAAGATTCTATGTTTCCTCTACTGTTTGAATAGTGATAAACAATCCCATGTGGCAGTTTTGTTTGTCCAATTAATTTCATGATCTTTCCTTGTTTTTTTGTTTGACAAAATCTGTGTTCAAAAATTACACCTGCTCAGGATCTCTGTCTAGGTTAATCCCAATTGACTGAACCCACTTTATTACATGTTCTGCAAAATCTATTTCTTTTTGAGTAAACATGAAGAAATTATCCTAAAAACAATAAAAGAAATTACTACTAACTTATCTATCGTTCAGAAAAAATATCCTTGATCTTAGATACTGATTTGCAAAAAATTTATTCATCGGTAATAATACTTGCGATGTTATTATTCTATATTCTTTATATGCAAAACCAATAAGGTTCTACAATGAAAAGTAAACAACTTCTAAGCATTGTTTTATCACTAATCATGGTATTTGGTGTACCTGTAGGATCTGCATTTGCAGAAATGGATGATGATAATTCAAACGAGGAAAATTTTGATGATGACAGAAATGAAAACAATGACGATGAAACAAGAGACGATGATGATGACCGTGACAAACATGATGATCTTGAAGACAGACTAGAAGATTTCTGCAAGATGACTGACAATGAG
>JAOUNB010000110.1 GCA_029881195.1 Candidatus Nitrosopumilus sp. | reverse complement strand
AACTTGGGATAAACCATTTTTTTATTTTGATATTAACCCCATATCCATATTTAATTCTCTAAAATAATTCAAACTTCAAAGAATTTAATTTTGGCACTAGTTTGAAATGATCATATTCGTTAAATATCTTCAATAATGAATTTTTTTATTGAACAAACTTACAGTTATTTTTCCATTGTTATTTATTGCCACATCTTTGGCATTTGCCGATTCATATAATGTTGGAACAATCTATTGGAAACAAGATGTTGTTTCAATTAATTCCTTTGTCGACATTTATGTAAATGACAACGATATGAATAAAAAAGAATATCCTAATTTTGCTGACAAGTTTACAATTACCGTTTGGTCAGATACCTCTCCTGATGGATTGGAAATTCAAGTTGTAGAGAATGGAGTTTATAGTGGAATTTTCAAAGGTACTGTTTACATTGCAGATTCTGGTGAAACAACAAAAAATAGACTAGTGTCTAATCCTGGTGATATTTTATACGCAAAATATGTTGATTTTACCTTACCTGATGGCAGTACTTCTGAAATTGTTTCTGCTGCAGTTGTAAAAATTTCAGGAGAAAATATGAATGATCTTTTAAAGAAGATTGATCCCAATTTACGACCTATAGCATCTCAGAACGGAGTCCCATCTTGGGTAAAGAGTAATGCTGGTTGGTGGGCAAATGGGGGCATCTCTGATACTGAATTTCTTTCAGGGATAGAATTTTTAATTAAAGAGGAAATCATTGTTGTAACTCCAACAAGTGTATCTTCTGAAACATCAGAGCAGGTTCCTGCTTGGGTAAAGAACAACGCTGGTTGGTGGGCAGATGGCACCATTACCGACGGTGAATTTTTAAACGGGATTCAACATTTGGTTAAATCTGGACTAGTCTCCACAAATACAGATCCAGAACAAATATCATCTACGGAACCAAAAGATACAGATTCAGAAATTGCAGCACTGCAAGCAGAACTGGATATATGCTCAGAAATTGTTACAGCATACAAAAGAATCGATTGTGAAAAACCAATCAAAAAGGCCATGACTTTACACGCATACAAAATGAGTGCTGAAAAGTTTGATGTAGGACCAATCACATATTATTGGTCTGGTGTTGGTTCTGAAGGAAATGAGTTTTACATCACTCCAACAGGACAGCCAATATTGTCAATTCGCATGCTTGCTGAAAACATTAGCCCAGAAATCACTGCAATAAACTGTACCAGTCCTCAAATATGCGCATATGATGTTTGGAATGGCGAAAAAGCCTTCAAGTATTCTGGAATGGACTTTACGAGCGGACAAATTGTACTGAATCCCGGAGATTCAAGAGAATTCAACATACTTTTTGGTCCGAACATAGGATATGGCGGAACAGAGTTTGAATATGATTCATCAAAAGATTATTTCTTTAGAATCAATGAAGACTTTGGCAGTGCATCCATTCCATTGAATTTGGAATAGTGATTCTGTTTTCTATTTTTTTCTTTTTGAATAATTTCTTTGTGGATAATGATCAATATGTCATGTAAATATTCATAGGACGTCAATAATGATTTTCAATAGTTTGATTAGAAATCAAAAGTTAGATGGCAAGAGGATTTTATTCTCAGTATGGTTTAAGGTCTGAAACTGTTATTATCAGGCAACAATTGAGCCTTTTGTACTTTATTTCACATATCTTTATTTCATATTATCTTTTTTGACCAGTAACCATAAATCATTCTAGTGGCAAATCACCATATTGTGACCAGATTCTATGGATGTTGAAGTAAAAATTCATCAATGTTTGTTTTTGTAATTTTGAAATTGGGATTAATCTCCTGAATTATTTTTGCAGTCAAACCCAGTGATGTCTTTACTCCGTCTGTTTTTTCTGGGTCAGTTCCAGGAAATAGCCTGATTGTGGTTTTGTCTTTTCGGGTGGAAATCTCAATGAAAAACTGCTGGTGCAATTTGTCAATCACTACTGCGGGAATCAATGCAGTTCTTTTTTCCTTGTTTGTATAAACATCGAGTAATTTTATCAGGAATGGTTTTTTTATCATTGTCTCTTTAAATTCTTGAGAAAAAGACTCAAGGTCAATCTTTTTATCAAAAACTACATGCGGCATTGTCGCTCACTGGGCACAATTCTCCTTCTCTCATCAAACAGTAAACAATTGTTTCTTTAGTTCTTCTGCAAATATTGCCAACTTACAACTCTTACATGCAAGCAAGTCTTCTCTTTTTTTACCTGATGCTGATTTCAGCAGTAGTAGATAAGGCTGTCTGCAGTTGGGGCAGTCTGCTAGCAGGGCTTCTCTGCTTGAAAACTTTTGATTCATAACAACTATTACTCAAGATATTATTTAACCAATAATCAAAAAATATCCTAGTGGCAATATTACTCATCATAAATTAATTTTAAAAAATAAGAAAAGATTGTTTTTCAACGATCATTATATTTTGAAATCTATTTTTTTACAGATCAATGTGGATTCTTAGAGCCTCATTGATGGTTTGAATTACCTTTCCTATTACCACAGGACTGATTGAAAAGAATCCTCTGTACATTCTATCTCCAATGTCTTCTGCAACCAATCCGAATGGACCTTCATGTCCTCTTGTAACTACTATCCACATATCTGTGATATTTGTTCCATCACAGCTAACCACTTCAACTGTTTGAGGTGGCTGTGGAGCCAAAAATGAATTCTTAAAATCTCCAATTATCCATGCCTTTGGCACTTTATCTAGAATCTCAGCATATCTGTCCTCTACATACTTGTACCGTTTTTCAACCTGAAAAGTTGATAATAGTGGTGCATTGTGTTTTACTGCGTAGTTTTCAAGTAAAATACTTAGTCGGTATAGCTCTTTTGCACCTGTTTTGAAATTAACATACCCAGCCTTTACATATTCATCTAATGACCAAAGAATGTTATGATCTGTGAGATCGGTCAATGCGCCATCTAACAATTCTGGAAATTGACTCCAGATTTCATCCATGAAACTTTGATATGTCTCTTTCATGATGGATTCAAGGTTTCAGAGTATTTAACATGGTAGTAAAGTATCTAACTAGTGCTAACAAGTATTTTATAAACTAAAGGAGTGATATTTTACTGATGTGAATGTAATGAAAACATGAGGCAGATTTTTGTTGTACTTGCAGTTGGTTTACCACTGATTATTGCAGTAGTATTTATTGTAAACAGTGTTGTCTCAGATAGTTTTCCAATGTCTACAGAAACACCTTTTGATGAATCACAAAATTTTTATCAAACATATCAGGCAGGATTGAACCACTGTGAAAATAACTATGGAAATTTTGATGCACTAGATAAGAAAAATGAATATGAGGAATGCATAAGTTTAGTTGAAACAGGGTATGCTAAGAATAT
>JAOUNB010000005.1 GCA_029881195.1 Candidatus Nitrosopumilus sp. | reverse complement strand
AGGTCCAGTCATTGCAGGAAGTATCGCATTACTATTTGATTATCATGCAGTAATGTATTTTGCAATTACAGTAATTATTTGTGCTTTTGTTGTTTCATTGAAGATAAAAAAACAATAACTAAAAAAACAAAAGTTCAATTTCAAAAGTACCAGTTAAATACAAATCAAAATAATTGAACCTTTGCCAAACATCTGCTACCAAAATTAGGCACAAAGAAGGAGTGTCATATATTGATAAACAGACAAAAAAGGAACTAGCGCAGTCCCCAACGAGACATCACTTTATTTTCTAGTTTTGTAAAAACAACACCATCTATTGCCAAACCAATTCCCATTATTACCATCATTATAGCAATTACCTCTGAGACATCATTTAGAGAACGTCCAGCATTAAGTAGAAATCCCAATCCTAGGAATGAAAAGAGTATCTCAGCACCAATGACACCCCTCCATGCAAATGCCCAGCCTTGTTTGAAACCAGAAATCATGTACGGAAATGCAGCAGGAATTAATACTGCAGTAATTAATTGACTACCTTTTGCACCCATGTTTCGTGCGGCCTCAATAAAATGAGGATCTATATTTTTGACACCAGTGTAGGTGTTTATTGTAACTGCAAAAATTGCTCCAATTGCAGTAACAAAAATTATTCCACCATAAGTTAACCCAAACCAAAGTATTGCAAGTGGAACCCAAGCAATTGAAGGAATTGATTGTAATCCCAAAACCAAAGACCCTACTGTTTGATTGACAACTTCAACTCTTGCCATAAAGATTCCTAGTACTATACCTCCTGCTATTGCAATTGCCAATCCAATAGACAATCTCCACATGCTGGTTGCAATTCCATAAAATAGACTACCGTCTGCTGCACCATATGCCAAATCTTCAGCTACCTCGTAGGGGGATGGAAAAATATTTTCAGGCCATATTCCAGTTATTGCAATAACTTGCCAAACAACAACTATTCCAATATAAAATACAATTCTATGAGGAGTGAAATTTTTTGCCAAAATATTCATCTCTTACTTTTCTTTACCTCGGGTCTTAATTCTGCCAAGATATCTTGTTGGAATTTTAGTAATGATTTATCTTCAGTAACTCGGGGTCGTGGAAAATTATTATCAACTTCTTTTTTAATGATTGATGGACGATTACTAAAAATTACTACTTTGGTTCCTAGAACTGCAGCTTCTGCAACATTATGAGTTACAAACAAAATGGTCTTCTTTGTCTTTTCCCAAATTAACTGCATCTCAACTAGTAACAAGTCTCGAGTTTGCGCATCAAGTGCTGCAAAAGGTTCATCCATGAGCAATACATCAGGATCCATCACCAACGCTCTAGCAATAGCTACGCGCTGTTTCATTCCAGTTGAAAGTTGGAAAGTGTAAGAATCTGCAAATTTAGTAAGCTGCATCATGTCCAAATATCTATGAGATATCTTTGCCCTCTCCTCTTTTGGAATACCAGCCATTTTTAACCCAAATTCCACATTATCTTGAACCTTAAGCCACGGAAATAATGCACCTTCTTGAAATACCATTATTCTCTCAGGTCCGGTTTCAATAACAGGGTGGCCATCAAACAAAATTTGGCCTTCATCAGGAGATTCCAAGCCTGCAACTATGCGTAAAAATGTCGATTTCCCACATCCCGAAGGTCCAACCAAACATACAAAGTCACCTGCCTCAACTTTGAGATTTACACCACCAAGGGCTTTTAGTTTGTGAGAATCGTGACTAAAATATTTAACAATATTTTTTGCCTCAAGTTTGGCCATTACAGACTTTCCTCCAAGTCAGAATTTGAATCAAGGGGGTAAAAAATTCCAGATAAGTCATATCCATTTCTTCCTAAATATCCTAATGCATCAGCCTTTTCTGCAAAAGAATAAACAGAATTAAGAAGAGGATCAGAAGTTATTACAAGATTAGATAATGCAGTATCTACAACTTCATCAGACAAAGATTTTCCCAGATGGGATTTTAGAAAATTATTGAAAAGAATTCTTGTCTCAGTAGGATTTTGATTTATCCAGTCTGCAGTTTCATGATGAGAAATTAACAAATTAGAAATCAGTTTATGATTTTTTTCAACATAATCTACGTTTCCAATTAAAAGAACCGAGGCAAATTCACCATTTGACCATAATTCTTCCTCGTAGAACAGTCTGTTTCCATCTAGTTCAGTCTCTAAAATTGTGGCCCATGGCTCTGCAACCCAAGCACCATCAATATCGCCTTTAACAAATAATGTATAGATATCAGGATTTGGTATATTGTAAACGATTACAGAGCCTCCTTTTTCTGCAGTCTTTAAACCATTTTCAGAAAGATAGTGTCGTAGTGAAACATCTTGAGTATTTCCAATTTGAGGAGCAGCAATCTTTTTACCTTCAAAGTCAGATGCGGATTTAATTTTAGATGAGGGATGTACAATAAAGCTTGCACCACCACTTGCAGATCCCGCAAGAATCCTTACATTATGATTATCTGAATTTAAAAATCCAATTATGGCTGGACCAGGTCCAACATATGCAAGATCAATGGAATTTGCAAACAGGGATTCTATTGCTTGAGGACCACTATCAAAAACTCGTGTTTCAATTTTTATTTCATCGCCAATACTTTTTTCAAAGAAACCTTTTTCAATTCCAACTATCGGGATAGCATGGCTGATATTTGGAAAATATGCAATACGAAGTTTATTTTCACGGGCGGTATCGCTAGAATTAAGAGTAATTCCCATTACCACTATCAAAATTATTCCAGCAATACCTACTGAAACAATCAAACGGGTTTTCATAAAACAGCGTTATATTTGGCGGTTAAATAATCATCGAATTTTAGCTCAAGCTAGTCAAAAATTTTTCAAAAATATTAGATCATAGGCTATCACAAAAGATAAATTCCAAAATACGACGGGAAAGTTGTTTTATGACTCAAAAAGGAATTCTGGCATTTTCTGGCGGACTAGATACTTCAGTAGTTGTAAAATATTTACAAGATGAACACGATATGGATGTCATCACAGTAACGGTAGATGTAGGACAATGTGATGACACTAAAAAAATTGCAGCCAAAGCAAAAAAGCTTGGTGTAAAAAAACACTACAACATTGATGCTAGAAAAGAATTTGTCAAGGATTACATTTTTCCATCAATTAAAGCAAATGCTCTTTATCAAAAAAAATATTGTCTTGCAACAGCTCTTGCAAGACCATTAATTGCAGAAAAAGTGTTAGAGATTGCAGAAAAAGAAAAAGTAACTTCGCTCGCACATGGATGTTCAGGAAAAGGAAATGATCAAGTAAGATTTGACATCACATTACGTTCTGGCTCAAATCTTCCAATCATAGCTCCGATCCGAGATAAAAATTTGGATAGAGAAACAGAATTAAAGTTTGCAAAAAAACATGGAATCGAAATTGATGAAGTTGCAAAAAGATTCAGTATTGATCAAAACTTGTGGGGACGTGCAATAGAAGGCGGAGATCTTGAAGATCCATACAATGAACCACCAGATGATGCGTTCATTTGGGTTAAAACAAAAAACTTATCAGATAAACCATCGTACATGGAAATCAAATTTGAGCAAGGAGTTCCGATAGCAGTTGATGGAAAAAAATTAGAACCACAAAAACTTATCGAATATATAAACAAGAAAGCAGGGGATGCTGGTGTTGGAATAATAGATCATATTGAAGACAGAGTTGTCGGAATCAAGTCCAGAGAAGTATATGAAACTCCTGCTGCAACCTGTCTAATTGAAGCCCATTCAGATTTAGAAAAAATGGTTCATACAAAACATGAAACCAAATTCAAATCACTAATTGACGATGAATGGGCATATTTGATATATTCAGGACTTTGGCAAGATCCTCTAAGAGCAGATTTGGACGGATTTATTGAGGAATCACAAAAACCAGTTTCTGGGACTGTCAAACTCAAGATGCTCAAGGGAAGTCTCAGAGTTGTAGGTAGAAAATCAGATAATTCGTTGTATAGTCATGAAATTGCCACATATGGCACGGAATCAACTTTTGATCAAAGATTAGCTAAAGGATTTGTAGAATTGTGGGGAATGCAGTCAACAGAAGCTAATAAATTACAAAAGAAAAGGTCAACAAAAACATGAACTGTCCAGAATGTGATGCAACATTAAACATCCCAGATGATGCCTCAGTTGGAGAAATTGTCTCCTGTCCTGATTGTGGTGCCGACTTTGAAATCTCTAAAAAAGACGGATCAAATGTTGAGCTTAAACAAGCAGAAAGCGTAGGCGAAGACTGGGGAGAGTAATGTCAAAAGTCTGTATCGTGTTTGACCGTCTTAGAACGGAAGAGAAGATGCTCCAAAAAGAAGCATCAGATCTAGGACATGACCCAGTTATGATTGATGCAAAAATTACTCAAATAAACACAGGCAGTAAAAAGGAAGATTATAACTTTGGCGATGTCGTTCTAGAAAGATGCGTCAGTTATTTCAGAGGTCTTCACTTTACTGCAAGTTTAGAATTTTTAGATATTCCTGTTTTAAACAAATTTGATGTTGCAAACATCTGTGGAAACAAAATGTTTATGACGCTACTTTTAAAAAAAAATAACATACCTACACCAAAAACATATTTTTCATTTTCAAGTGAAAGTGCAGCCGAGAATTTAGAGAAAGTAGGATTTCCGCTGGTCATCAAACCTGTAATAGGAAGTTGGGGGAGAGGAGTAATGTCGTTAAAAGATAAAGATACCATGGAAGCAGTTTTTGAGATTAGAGACATCACAGATAGTCCACATGATAGAATTTATTATTTGCAAGAATTAATCAAAAGACCACCAAGAGATATCAGAGTAATTACAGTAGGAGATGAACCTATTGCTGCAATGTATAGAAAATCCTCAGGAGGTTTTAAAACAAATATTGCACTTGGAGCAGATCCGGAACTTTGTGAGATCACAAAAGAGATGGAGGATATGGCCATCAAAGCATCAAAAGCAATGGGAGGCGGAATATTGGGTATTGACATGATGGAAGATGATCAAAGAGGACTAGTTGTACATGAAGTAAACAACACAGTTGAATTCAAAGGATTGGCAAGAGTATCACAACGAAACATACCAAAAGAAATGGTAGAATTTGCCTTAAACTACATTAGGAAATAAATTATACTCCTTTACGAGGATATTTAACATGAAAGTAGGTGTTGTTGGAGCATCAGGTTATGTAGGTGGAGAGACACTTCGTCTGCTTGTTAATCATCCAGATGTTGAGATCGCTATGGTTACATCAAGACAACACGTAGGAGAATATCTACACAGAGTACAACCAAGTTTGAAAGGATTTACCGATCTAATGTTTTCCGAATTAGATTATGATAAACTAACTGATCAGTGTGATTTAGTTTTCACCGCTGTTCCTCATGGAACTGCAACTGAAATTGTAAAGGCTCTATATGATAGAGGGGTTAAAGTTATTGATCTGAGTGCAGATTATAGATTGCATAATCAGGATGCATATGATAAATGGTATGGTTGGAAACATCCACATCCAGACTATTTAGTGAAGTCAGTTTTTGGAGTACCTGAATTGCACCGAGAGGCAATTAAAAAAGCTCAGCTTGTTTCATGTCCTGGATGTATGGCAGTAACATCAATGTTGGCACTTGCTCCATTAATTAGAAATGACATTATTGATACAGAGCACATTGTAGTTGATTCAAAGATTGGTTCTTCTGGGGCAGGTTCTGGTTCAGGAACTGCACATGCAATGAGAGCAGGGGTAATCAGACCATACAAACCTGCAAAGCATAGACATACGGGTGAAATCGAACAGGAATTGAGTGAAATTGCGGGACATAGAATTCGTGTTTCAATGAGTCCTCATGCAGTAGATGTTGTTCGTGGAATTTTATGTACAAATCACACATTCTTGAAGAAAGATATTGATGAAAAAGAATTGTGGAAACTATATCGACAAACTTATGGTGAAGAAAGATTCATCAGATTAATTCGAGATAAAAAAGGATTGTACAAATTTCCAGATCCAAAATTCTTAGTTGGATCAAACTTTTGCGATATAGGATTTGATCTTGACGAAGACAATAATAGATTAATTGCATTATCTGCATCAGATAACTTGATGAAAGGTGCAGCAGGTTCAGCCATTCAGAACATGAATGTAATGTGTGGTTTTGATGAAATGGACGGACTTAGAAATACACCATTAACTCCTGTTTAGAAATGATCACTATCAAAATTGGTGGAAGTGTAGTAGATGATTTACACCCATCTACAATCACAGATATCAAAAAAATTGCAGAGTCAGAAGGAGTTATTTTAGTTCATGGTGGAGGAAAAGAAGTTACAAAAGTTTGTGAACAACTTGGAAAGGAACCTAAATTTGTTACATCTCCAAGTGGAATTAAAAGTAGATACACAGACAAAGAAACTGCAGAGATTTTTACAATGGTAATGTCAGGAAGAATAAACAAAACAATTGTTCAGATGCTTCAAAAAAATGGAATTAATGCAATTGGCCTTTCAGGTGTAGATGCAAAGATCATTCAAGCAGACAGAAAAAAGAAGCTTCTCATAGTTAATGAAAAAGGTAGAAAACAAGCAATTGACGGTGGATATACAGGTAAAATTACTGAAATTAATTCAAAATTTATCAAATTCCTCTTAGCACAGGGATTGACACCGGTTATTTCACCAATAGCAATTAGTGAAGAATCAGAATTTCTAAATGTTGATGGAGATAGAGCTGCAGCATATGTAGCAGGCAAAGTTGGCAGTGATAAAGTATTGTTCATTACAAATGTAGATGGATTGTTAATGGATGATAAACTTGTTTCAAAGTTGACATTAGCAGAAGCAAAAGAGATCAGACCAAAAATAGGACCGGGAATGGAAAAGAAGATTTTAGCATCTACAGAAGCATTAGATATGGGAGTAAAAGAAGCATTGATTGCAAATGGTCAAAAAGAAAATCCAATCTCTGCTGCAATCGCACATGATAATTGTACTGTGATTGAACATGAGTGAAGATCAATTTATGGGAAATCTCTACCAGAGATTTCCAGTTATAGTTGAAAAAGGAAAAGGATCACATGTATGGGATGCAGACGGAAAAGAATACATTGATTGTATGGGCGGGTACGGAGTTGCATTAGTAGGTCATCAAAATCAAAGAGTCAATAAAGCAATCAAAGAACAGGTTGATAAAATCATTACGGTTCACAGTTCGCTATACAATAAAACAAGAGAAGAATTTTTAAAAACATTAATCGGATTAGCCCCTAAGGGACTGACGCAAGTTCATTTAAACAATAGTGGTGCAGAAGCAATTGAAGCTGCAATAAAGTTTGCAAGAAAATTTACCGGTAAAAAAGGAATGGTTGCAATGAAAGGTTCCTATCATGGCAAATCATTTGGTGCATTATCATTAACATTTAATCCAAAATATAAAAAAGCATTTGAGCCATTAGTAGAGAAAGTTTCTTTTGCATCTTTTGGAGACATTGAGTCTCTTCGCTCTGTAGTTAATGATGACACAGCATTTGTGATTTTAGAACCAATACAAGGTGAAAGTGGAATTATTGTAGCACCAGATGGTTTTTTGCAGGATGTACGAAAACTTTGTGATGAAAAAGGAATTTTGTTAATTTTTGACGAAATACAAGCTGGTTTAGGAAGAACAGGACGATTATGGGCATGTGAACATTGGAATACAGTACCAGATATTTTGTGTCTTGCAAAAGGAATTGCAGGAGGTGTTCCAATGGGGGCAACACTTGTAAGATCAGATATACTTGCGTCAATGAGTAAAGGAGAACATTCTTCAACATTTGGAGGAAATCCACTATCATGTGCAGCAGGAACTGCAGCACTCAAAGCATTGACAGAAGATGGATTAATAGAAAATGCTGAAAAAATGGGAAAAATATTCAGAGAAGGTTTAGAGAAACTAAAAGAAAACCACAACATGATTAGAGAAATTCGTGGTAAAGGATTAATGATAGGAATAGAGATGAAGTTTGAAGTCAGAGACATACTAATGGGATTGATGAAAAAAGGTGTTTTGATGCTATATTCTGGAAGAAATATTCTACGAATTCTTCCACCACTAGTGATTTCTGAAGAAGATATAACAAAAGTTTTACATGCTCTAGATTCTGTACTTAGTGAAGAGGAGCAAAAAAAAGTTGTACAAAGATAAAATAGACGAAAAAATTATCGGATATTTAAAAGAAGATGCTAGAGAGTCGTTTGTAGATATTGGTAAAAAATTAAAGCTTTCAGAATCAGCAGTTAGGAGACGAGTAAAAAATCTCGTAGATAGTGGAACGATCAAAAAATTTACGTTGGAGATCGGTGAGGAAAATGCAACAAGTGCAATTGTTTTAGTTTCAGTGGATTCTGCTACAGACACGTCAAAAGTATCTATGAAGCTTGCAAAATTAGAAGGAGTGAAAACAGTTTATGAAATAACTGGTCAATATGACATTACAACAATTATGAGTGCAACGAATATTGCAGAAATTAACAGTACCATCGACGCATTGAGGAAGATTCCAGGTGTGGTTGATACAAATACTGTGATAATTTTGAGACAAATAGCCTAAAACGATCTTCGTAAAAAAAAATTATTTTATAACTAATTTAGGATCAATGATAGTTTTTTTCAACGAAGATAGTACGAATATGTTTATATCATCAATATATGTCAACGATTTCAGTAATGAAAGATCCGAATCATTATGCAAATATCTACAACGCATATGACAAAAATCCAAAGAAGATAAGAGTATTAGATAGTACTCTAAGAGAAGGAGAACAACATCCAGGCGTATCATTTACCAACAAACAAAGAATACAGATTGCATGGATGTTAGATTATTTTGGAGTAGATCAAATTGAAATATCACCAGTTGTTTCAAATGATCACAAAGAAGCTACTAAAACAATAATTAAGCAAGGATTGAAGGCAGATATTGTTTCTCATGGACGTGCACTAAAAGAAGATATTGACACATCATTAGATTGTGATGCTAAATGGTGTGCAGCATATCTAGGAATTTCAGATATTCATCTAAAAGACAAATTACGTATTTCAAGAGAAGAGGCTCTAAGAAGATCAGTCGAAACAGTAGAGTATGCAAAATCTCATGGTCTAAAAATCAGATTTACAGTTGAGGATGGAAGTAGAGCAGAACCTGAATTTTTAATCAAAGTTTGTAAAGCGATTGAAGAAGCTGGGGTGGATAGAATCAGTCTTCCAGATACAGTTGGAATATTGCGTCCAATTGGAATGCATAATTTTGTTAAGAAGGTAAGAGAAGTTGTAGATGTTCCATTAGATGCACATGTTCATAATGATATTGGATTTGCAGTAGCAAATGCATTTTCAGCATGTGATGCAGGAGTTGATCAGATTCACACTACTATTGATGGAATTGGGGAACGAACAGGAATTCCACCTCTTGCAGAAGTAGCAGTTGCATTGACATACCTATACAAATCACCAAATGATTTCAGATTGGACATGCTACTAGATCTTTCAAGATTGATTGAAGAATATACAACGATCAAACCGTATGACTCAAAACCAATTGTTGGTTCATCAGCATATAAACATAAAGCAGGAACACATCTTGCTGCCATTCTCAGAAACCCAGCAGCATATGAACCCATACCACCTAGAGCGGTTGGAAATAGGAGAAGAATTGTCTTCGGTGAGCTTGCAGGAAAGACAGGTGCTGCCTATTTGATGTCATTATTAGGTCTTGAGAAAGATGATGAGAGTGCAAAAGCAGTAGCAGCTGGATTAAAGGGACTCAGAATGGGGGATCTTATCGAAATACCACTTGAAGATAGACTTGAAAAAAAGATAATTAATGACAAATAAAGTATGGCTTAAATGTTATCGACCTGTTTCATTAATTATTGATTGGTAAAACAGTTTTAGAATACTCAAAAGAGACATCCAAAAGACACCGTTCATTTAGAAATTTCATACGTGGAATATCACGCGACTCAACCAAGATAACCTATGTCAAGTTCTTGCGTGCATTCATGGAATTTCACAACATTAAAGATTATGACAAATTGGCACAAATGGAAACTCAAAAGATTGACGAGATGTTTGAAGACTACATAGATGAGATGGTAGATAGAGGAGTCAAAGTTGGGATGAGACCCTTCAGGTAAAGATTGAAGCAAAAAACAACAGGATATTGATTTCAAGAGTATAGAAAAAAGATTTCAGAGAATGAACTGGTCAATATCATAGTTATGGTTAAGATATACTTCTAAAATAGAAAAGCCAAGATTAGTGGTTGAAAATGAGAAGAATATTGGAAATCTCAATTTGTGATAAATTCTAAATTTTTAATTACTAATTTACCATCTATTCAATATGTTTCCACGCGATAAAGAAGACGAGGAACGTATTTTACGAGAGCTTCGAGATGACGAAAGACGAAGATTACAGGAAGAACTTAAACACCCAACTCCAAAAACTTCAGACTTTATGGATAATGTGTATTCAAAGGGCCTGGCAATTATAGTACTTGTAATAATAGCTGTTGTAGTTGCATCCTTCATTACTTTCTTGTTTTATTCTGGATTGTTTGAGTTCTATGATGAAACAACAAAAATCTTTGAAACACCGGAAGAAACTATTGAAAGATATGATGAACTTATTGAAGATAATAAAGATGCTAAAGGAGACATATTCAATCCTTCAAAGTGGATGAAAGATATTGCTACAGATAAAAAAGAGAATTTAGAGTTTGAGATCAATGCAACATATGATGATTGGATCAGTAAAGGAATGTCTTTAGCTAATTTAGGCAAATATGATCAAGCTATACAACATTTTGATAAAGCCATTGAGATTGACCCTGATGAACATCTTGCCTGGGTTGGTAAGGGACGTATACTTGAGGTTTTAGATAAAAATGAGGAAGCTATACAAGCTTATGACAGAGCACTTGAGATAGATTCAGAAAATTTTGATATTTTATCTCAGAAGGCACATGTTTTGCTGAATTTAGATAGACATGAGGAAGCTATACAAGATTATGACAGAGCACTTGAGATAGATTCAGAGCATACGACTACTTGGGCTAATAAAGGGGCCGCCCTTGCAAAGATTGACAAACATGAGGAAGCTATACAAGCTTATGACAAATATATACAATATTCGGACAAACCACTGAATCTAAGTCCAGATAATGCAAATCTATGGTTTAACAAAGCATATTCTCTTGCAGAGATTGACAAACATGAGGAAGCTATACAATCTTATGACAGAGCTATTCAGATAGATCCTACAAATGAAAATATGTTCGCTTACAAAGGGATTTCTCTAGAGATGCTAGGTAAACATGAGGAAGCTATACAAGCTTATGACAGAGCACTTGAGTTAAATCCTAATTACACAAATGTAGAACAACGTAAGAATTATCTAGAATCATTAATCATTCAAAACCCTTAGACTTTAAAGGAATAGAATTAAAACTGTAAAATGATTCTTCTCTTATCATAATCATCCTTCTATATATTATTGGTCATACTAACGAAGACAGATTATTTTGGTGGTTTAATCAAAGTATTTCAAAAGGAATATCAAAAAACAGTATAGATTATTTTGGCAATTGATAGGGCTTTTCTAGTAAAATATATCAAAAAAAATAATAAAAGAATAGGAAAAAATTTCTCTAAAATTCTATGATTGAACCAGTTGAAATTGAATATTTCTGATTCTGTTCCTGACCGTGAACATCGTACCAAGAAACGTTGAGGTTTACCTTGTTTCTCTGGGCAGACTCTACTGTGATGCAGCTTGCTTGTCTTAATCTGTCCTGGATTGGCTTTTCTTGTATTGTTGTTATTTCTTGTAATGATTGTTTTTGTTTCATATGATATGATGATTCATTTGGATTTAGCCCAAAGTGTGAAAATTAATTTTTGATCGCTTGACGTATTTTGACTATCTTAAATCAACCTTAGTAAATTCCTCAATCATTTTATAATATACTTTTAGATTTTTTGATGAAATGGTCTGCAATGGAGTATGTCACAGATACAAGGCAAAAAAGCCTGGAACAAGCAGCAGGTATGCCTCAGGTCAGAAATGGTGTACCAATTGTGAAATCTTTATTCATTGGGACGGCAAGTACTGTCCATGTTGTGATTACGTGTTAAGAACTAAACCTCGTGGCACTGAAACTAGAAGAAGACTGTTGGAAAAACTAGAGATAAAGAGAATTTAGATTTACACAGGCGGCTTTGATACGGTGATTGACCAGGAAAGTTTTCTCATCTCATGATTCTTTACTGTTTTATTCATGAGTTCAAATATGCCCATGTTCATCAAACACTGGAACCTTGACCATATCTTGTCGATTCCATGATTTACCTCATATGTGATTGATTCTGTGTCATTTGTTACCTTGACGTTCATGGAGTTTAGTGCACACCATTCCCGCAGCCTTCTCTCATAGTTTTCAAGGGTTACTGGTTCATCAGATATGCTCCATTCCTCAAATTTTTTCTCAGCCTGCTCTTTTGCGGTCTCTTCTACTTTTCTAGAGTCAGAATACGTGTCTTTGAGGATTGACTTGTC
Organism: Candidatus Nitrosopumilus sp.; assembly: GCA_029881195.1. GTDB lineage: Archaea > Thermoproteota > Nitrososphaeria > Nitrososphaerales > Nitrosopumilaceae > Nitrosopumilus. Next base: position 33,754 of record JAOUNB010000005.1, on the reverse strand, counting down.
TACAATTATTGAACCGTCTTTGGTTTCCAGTTTTGCTGCCTTGTCAAGTATCATCGCGTAATATGTTGCAGGATGAAGGTTTCTCTTTTTGGCGCCTTCTGTGAGTTTCTGGATTGTTTCCTTGAGAGGTCTTGCAGTTATCTGCTCTCTTTGCTCTTCACTCATTGTACAATATGATAAAATTATTTGATACTTAATGATTTCAAATAGATGCATGTCAATAACATGCAATACATGTCAATGACATTGATTACATGGTATTGCAATCGGGAATGCTAAAAGAGATTATTTGAGAATGTGTCTATGAACCAAAAAACAACAAAGATGACAACAAAGACTGCCAGCATCATTGCAGGATTGTTGTTAATCAGTTCACTCATAGGACAGCAACAGATTGATGCAGTTGTTGAGTCTGACTGGATTGTGTTGGATCCAACTACATGTGAGAATCTGTTTGATGGGATTTGGGCAGATGGCACATGCACCTCATCTGAAAATACATTTGATGGAAAAATCAGAGTTTCAGACGGAGTAACATGGATAATCATTGGCAAATTCGTAAACGATGGTGCAATAGTCATTGACGGGTCTGCAACTATGGTTGTCAATGGATGGGGTACTTCATCCAATGGTAAGGTGATAAACAATGGAGTCATTGTAAATGACGGAACACTAGAGTGTAAAAGATGTGGATTTAGCAACCAAAATACAATGATAAACTCAGGTGTGATTGACAACCACTTCAAGATGAGCAGTAACAATACGTTCTACAATTTGGGCACGATACACAATCATGATGAGTTCCTAAATCGAGGGAATTTCTTTAGCTGTGAGGGAACAGTTGCAGGAAACCCCATAGGAATCAACCCTCCTGTGCCTACATGCTAGCACTTCTTTTTCTTTTTTTTTGATTGATCCTTAACAGCTAAAATCAACAAAAAAGTAGAAGCATACAGGGTTGGAATTCTGACACTTGGCTATTGTAAATGCAATACATGTTAATCACATTGATTGCATGGTGTTGCAATCGGGAATATTAAAAGAAATTATTTCATATTATTCCCATGAATCAAAAATTAAAACCAAAAGTAATCCCGACATACAGAATTTTTACAAAAGCCGGAATGTTTCAGGATTATAAGGCATGTCCACATTGCGGGCAAAATGAACTGCCGTTCAAGAAAGGAGTCTGTCCTAGATGTTGCAATCAGGTGAGAGACGTACAGTATGTCAAGGATCCGAAAGAGTATGTCGAGTCAAACTATGGCAATGTCAAGGTGAGAATCAAAGAAGTGTGTCGGAGACCCGATGAACTATGAAGTATCTCATATGGTACAATAACAATCGTGAGAAAGACAAAGACACACTCTTGAATGTTCTATTGACAAACCGTTCTTTTGCCGAAGTCTTTGAGGGAGACAATCCACTGCATCCAGTTGATGGGACAATTAAGATGAATCACAAAAGATACAGGATCACAAGATTCGAAAAAATGGGTGATGACATGATTGAGGTAAGAGTAGAATCAGCAACACAAGGAGTGTCAGAAACGGCATGATGGTAAACCGCATAGATGATAATGATGATTATGGAATAATCATTACTATATGGTTCCCGAAAGACATACATGATATTGAGATTATTAGAACCAATTGCATTTGATTAGAAAATAAAACCTACTCTAACATTATCGCTTTTTGACATGTTATTAACAATAGTTGAAAAAGTAATATACTGACATTTTAGATAGTTTGCACTTGGCCTCATCTCAAGGACTTGTTCCATCATCAATAAACCGTCGATTGCTGTTTGTAGGCATCTTTCTTGCATCACTATCTGGACTTGTTCTGGAAATAGCTCTGACTAGAATCTTTTCTGCTGCAATTTGGTATCACTTTGCGTTTGTTGCAGTATCTGTGGCACTGATAGGACTTGGGGCATCTGGACTGTTGGTGCATTACAGATTAAAAAAGATCAAGGATAATTGGGCTAATAATCTCACTATTGCTTCCTCGATAGGAATTGTGCTTATCTTACCTCTTTCCTTATTTGTAATGCATGTCTTGGCATCGGACATAACATATCTTCCATTGTTTATGCTACTTTTCTCAATTCCTTTTTTCTTTATAGGAATAATAATTTCTGCAGCGTTTAGTGCATTTGCACATGTTGCGGGGAGACTTTATGCATCTGATCTGATAGGTGCATCCATAGGCGCAGTATCTGTTGTATTGCTGTTGAGCATTCTTGGAGGAGAGGGAACTCTTCTCCTTGTAGGTGTTATATCCTCTGTATGTGCAATTATCTTCTCGGCTGCATCAAAAAACAAAAAACAAATTTTGATTTCACTGGCAGTAGTTGCACTTGCAACATCCTTGCTGGGAATAAATGAAGTCAGTCAAACATTTTCCATTCCTACTGATTCTCGGGCTCAAAAGGACCTGCCAATCTTTCTCAGGGAGAATCCTGGAACACACATAGTCAAAACCCAATGGAACTCCTTTTCAAGAATTGATGTAGTTGAAGGACCGACAAGTAACTGTGACCCTAATGTACCAGATCCTATATTTGGACAACCACAATGTGCAGGTGAGGGCCTTGTCGCAAAAATTTTCATCGATGGAGGTGCAGGCACCAATATAATATCATGGAATGGCTCACCTAGTAGCAGACAGGAGCTTTCATCATGGTTGCAATATCTTCCTTTTACCATGATGGATGATCCAAAGGCACTCATCATAGGTTCTGGTGGGGGAAGAGACGTCATTGCAGCAGTAACCAGCGGGATTACTGATGTCACTTCAGTTGAATTGAATCCGATAATATTTGATACAGTGAAAAGCTATGGTAACAAAACTGGCAATGTGTATACTCATCCATACGTTGATGCAAATGTGGATGAAGGAAGAAGCTTTGTTTCGCGTTCAGTTGACAAATATGACATAATTTACATTCCATTTGTAGATACTTGGGCATCTGTATCTTCTGGAGGTCTTGGAGTCTCTGAAAATTTTCTGTATACAGTTGAGGGATTCCAAGAATACTATGACCATCTTACAGACAGGGGCAAGATTGTCACAGTACGGTGGTTGATTGACACGCCTAGATTTGTATCCACATTTGTCACTCTGTTGGAAAATAATGGAATTCCTCAAAAGGATGCGTACAAACATATCATTATAGTCAGCTCTGAATCCATAGAAAAAGATCCTAGTGTAACCATGTCGATATTATCAAAAAAGGCATTCACCAATAGTGAGATAGAATTTTTCACAAGCGAATTTCTAAAGAATGGCTACAAGCCAATATTGATTCCTGGACATGTAATGGTTGAGCCGTACTCTAAACTACTAAACGAAGAAATGACTCTTGACGAGTTCTATGCGTTGTTTCCAACAAAGGCGCATCCTGTAACCGACGATAGTCCTTATTTTCTTTCATTTGAAAAACCATTTCCTCACATACTAGAGCAGCTGTTGTATGTTAGTGTGGGAATTGCAGCAATCTTTCTTGTTGGTCCGTACATTTGGTTGAGAAAAAGCAATGACCCAAATGTAAAAAATAACAGCACTCTGGCAACAAAAGGTATTGTAATTTATTTTGCTGCACTGGGGTTTGGGTTTATACTAATTGAATTGGCTTTATTGCAAAAATTGATTTTGTTTCTGGGTAATCCTACCATGACCTTTGCGTTATTGCTATTTACAATACTGCTGTCAAGCGGAATTGGAAGCCTAGTTAGTTCGAGATTAATCCGATTAAACACAAAAAATCTAATATTTGTGATATCTGGAATAGCCGTCTTGGGTTTAATCTATGCCAGCATGTTAACACCGTTAATCTATTCAGTGATATCTGAGTCGTTTGCAACAAAGGCAGCAATAAGCATCGGACTCTTGTTTCCCATAGGTTTTCTCATGGGAATGCCTATGCCAACTGGAATGAGGCTGCTAAAATCACACATTCCCACATTTGTTCCTTGGATGTGGGCAATCAACGGAGGATTCTCAGTACTAGGAGCAGTCCTAACAGTAGTCCTGAGCATAGTTTATGGTGGGTCTTACGCAATGTTGATTGGAATTGTAGTTTACCTTGTTGCTCTATCTGTCAGTCTTATTTGGAAACGCAATGCAATTGAGATCAAAGCAATTAACACCTAGTTTTTTATCCACATGGGTCTGATAAAATACACCCTAACTATATCCCCATACACGTTATGCTGGGGTAAAGATAGGGGCGCTTGTTTGGCAATGGATTGACTTTTCTTCTATGTCATATCAGAAAAATAAAAAAAGAATAAGGAAAAATTCTCCCTCTAAAACTCTATGACTGAAATCAAACATAGAAAAACGATCAAATTTGTTCATTAAATTCAACTTGGTCTGATAAGTTAGAATTTTTCATATCATATCATATGGCCACTTTTGGACAAGCATGGAACAGACCTCCATCTGATGGACTTGGAGACAAGGTTTCAGGCATGTTCAAAAAAGAAGCCCCATTAAAACCGCGTGTAGAGCATGCAATAAGAGGTTTGAATAAACCGATATCAAAATTAGACAATACTTCCAACCAGTTAAATCAAAAGGATGATAGATTATTTCAGAGAATTGTAGAGGCTCAAAAAAATAAGGATATGCGCACAGCCAAAGTGCTGGCAAACGAGCTTGCACAAATCAGAAAGACAAACAAGATTGTGGGAAATATGAGAACTGCAGTAGACAGGACACAGCTAAGACTATCTACTGTAAGCACTCTAGGAGATGCAATTGTATCAATGCAACCTGCAATGCATACCATGAAAGCAATTGGTCCTGTAATGAACAAAATAATTCCTCAGGCAAGCCAAGAGCTAGAATCAATGGGCAACATGCTTGGAGATATGATGCCTGGTACATTAGACGGGGATTATTCCTTTGGCAATGATGGATTGTCATCACAAGAGACTGATGCTATATTGAGTGAGGCTGCAGCAGTTGCTGAAACTCAGATAGGTAACAGATTCCCTTCGGTTCCATCACGTACTGGTAATGCAATGTATTCTACAGGATCCTAGATTTTCTGTTTTTGTATTTCTTTGGAATCATATGTGATGATATTATATCACATTATTTTGTGAGAAAATTCTCATAATATTCAGAATTGATAAATGATTTGTCCGTGATATTGAGACTGACTAATCTAACGAGGGATGATATTGGCATTGTATAGAATTCTTTATGAACTTCTTGTATAGTCCAGTCATATTATGAAATATTTTATCATGATTTTGTTTGTTGTTATTACTGGACTTGGTGTTACCTCATCAGCTTATGCAGCAGAACATACAGCAGGCAAAAATAACTCTACAATCCAAGTTGAAATTGGGGATGAAATTGATGAGAAGGGGCTGCGTCCAATAATTGAATCCCCACTAAAACAATTCAAGTCAGGAGTTTTGGCAACAGACATTATTTGCAAAGATGGACTTTACCCACTACAAAAATATGACGGCTCTCCTGCATGTGTAAAAACTGAAACAAGATATAATCTACTTTTACGTGAATGGTCCATTCTTACTGTGTCCAAAACAACCTTTAACCATTACAGAATAGACTGCAACAATCAATCAAATCCTTATCAAGAATACGAATGTTTCAAAGAAGCATTTTCTAAATGTCTTCATGCTTTTGTCGATCCTGAAATATACACTACAGAAGGAGATCCTGACTATAGAAGCTTGAGGGTAACTTCTGACTGTAAAATAGAGGCATTAGCTGACCTAAAAGATGAGCAATGGTCATTTGCAAGTATAACCACCACATGTGATACCTTAGATCGTGACGAATATTCATGGTCTGTAAAAAACTGTGATTTTGAAAAGTTTTCTGAGATGAAATTTAATTTTATGATGCAATTACAACCAAAAATATTAGAATGCAAACAAAATGGAAACGCTTGGAATAATGAAACAATGAATTGTGTTGTAAGTAAAACCAATTAACTTTGATAAATTTGTAGGTGAAACTTACAGCACAATCTTGTTGTTGAGAATGGAAAAGACTCGACGTGTATCATCATCAATTACTAGAGAATCTTTTCTTAATTGTTGTATTATTGTACCAGTACATATTACAAATGTACCAATTTTGTTTTTAACACACATCAAAATTATTTTCTAATGACATTTCTAAAACAGAAAAACATTCCAATAATTGCAGGTGTTGCATTACTTACTGTGACACTGGTATTTGGAGGAACTGTCTTTGCAAGTCACAGCTTTGAGACGGGAGTCTCTGCAGGAGCATTGCCAGACAACACACACATACGACTGGACGGGATGACCTTACAACCAGGTACCACATTCCCATTATATGACGCAAGTCCAAACTATGTTGCTGGTCATTTCCTACTAAAGGCTCCATGTGCTCCAGTATCTGATGGTGATGATACAATGAGACCCACCGTAACTGTGGTCGCAGGCCATGTCGATGAGCACAATGCAGCTACACATATGGAAAAAATTCCATTGTTTTACATAGCTGCAGTCTCTGATGCACCTAACAGCTGTATTTGGCACTCACACATTCCAGACCCCCTAAATGGCGGTGCTCCACGAGTAACTGACATTGATCTAATCAATCTATCAGGAGAGCCAATAACATTCAGTCCTGGAGATGTGGTCGATGTTAACATACAACAGGTACTTGGAAGCATTGCAAGTGACAAATACACTGGAGGACCAACCGTAAAACTGGAAGATGAAAATGGTTCCTACAATCCTATCTATGATCTAAATGATAGCGATACCACAAATGACGGATTGGGCCATTCATCGCAGACTGGAGGTTCCTAGATGAGAAACGTCACTCTAGTACTCAGTGTGATTGCAGCAGTTGCAGTAATATCCACAATGTCTGTACATGATGCATTTGCACATGGCACATACGACAAAACGATTACCTTGTCAAATGGCGAGTCCAGAACATTTCAGTTGGTAGTAGGCCACACAAGTGAGCCCACATTTGGAAATGAGTCTGGAACACATGACGGAAAGCATGATGTCGATATTAGAATACGCGACAAGGATACAAAACTTCCTATTTCAGGTGCCCAGCTGACCTTGGATAGATACTACTTTGAAGATGTAAAGCAAGTAGACAAGGCAGATTCTGCAATAGATGCAAAATATGTTGAGACAAACATTCCAGTATCTGGCATATTTGGTTCACCTGGATCTTATACTGTAAGACAATTGGTGGAGCCTGGAATCTATGGATACCACATATATGGTAATGTGAAATATTTTGATGGTGTGTCCTATCCAGTGGACTTTACTACATTTTGCAATGACGGTGCCAAATTCAACAGTGCAGGATTTGCTGGAAGTTATGGTTGTGTTGAAGACATTAATGATCTCAGATTCCCAATGAAGGGACATCATTCAAGCAGCTTCAATGACAAAGACAACAAACAAGACAAGGACAAAAAAGACAATTAAGCACGTCTAATTCTTTTTTTATTTTGAATACTTGTAATAAGATTATTTTCAAGCTATCTGCAAGAATGTCTGGTACATTCTACAAATACACCAAATCTGTTTTATTAAATAAATGATATTATTTGTTGATGAAAAATACAATACTGTTCTTTGCAATATCTCTAGCAACGATTCTTTCAGCGTCGTTAATTTTAATGGGAGAAATCCCACAAGCTATAGCAGAAAATGATGATAAAGACAAAAGTGATGCACAAACGACAGAGGAATCTGAAAGAAGATTTGCCAAAAAACCAAGCTTTGTATCTGATCAATGCATTGTGACAGATTTTGCCAAAAACAATCTGTCACAAGAGAGTCTTGACTTGTTGGACTGCAAGATGAGAGCATGGTTAGACAACAAGGGAACGGCACTAAAGTACAAGATCAACATATCTGGTATGCAGTTAATTGATGACAACGGAAGTACAGCAGATGACGTAAATCAGCTGCACATCCATAAAAATACCCTTGGGACGCAAGATAATCCACAGGGACCGCATCAACTAAATGTATTCAGAGAGCCCAACTTTGATGACTCTGATGTGTTCATCAAGCCAGTTCAAGGAGTCATACAAGGAATATGGACTGACGAAGATGAGAATCTATCGTATGGTGAGCCTGACAACTCTCACACATTAACTGAAAATCTAGCATTATTATGTGATAGCCAGATATTTTCGGCAGCCCACGGAGATGTGGAGGACAGACCAGGCCACAAGGCACCCTACTTTAAGATGCTCCTAGAACCAACCAAAGAAGGAGAAAAAATCTGCAAAAAACTAGGGTTTGAGTAAGATTTCAGTAATTTTTTTGCCAATCTGAAATTTCCTCTTTTTTATTATTTTGAAAAGTTATACTTTGTTGAAACCAATCAAACTACAACACAGAACATATCTTGGAAAGGATAGTACAACCACAAATGTACAATATAGAGCAAACATTCCTCATGAGATAATTACAAAATTAAACTGGACTGATGAGAAACAAATCATTCTCCATACAAACACAAAGAAGAAAGTAATAGTTTTGGAGCTTAAGGCCAACAACTAGCAGTTGTCTGGTGACAGCCCCAAGTATCTTGATCAATACAACTATTATCTTACTAGTATTTAGATCACACTGATGAATCATCAGTTTGTCTTTTATACAAATTTTGTAATAGTATAATTTGTAATTCTGCGGGAGTCATCAATTATTTACCAGACCATAGTAATTACGTCCCACAACGGAATTGGGTATCTTTTGGCCCAATTCCAATTATTATTCCATGAGAAAATGCTCTATATTATCACATGACTCACTGATGATTTGTATGAACGAATCATACGTCTTGTTTTTATTCATATTTTGTAATGGTATCGTATTGCAAACCACAACTGCCTGGAAATGTTACCGATGTGATATGATATTTACCAAAGAGCCAATATCTATCATCCACAAAGATATCTCACATCACCCAATACGAAAGATCAGCGTGTTATTAGCTGCATGATCTATTTTCCTTTTAAACAAACCATAATCATTCTTTATGAAAAAGATAAGATTTACCTGTAATTGTTTGTAATCATATTAACCACACTTAGTATGACATTTGATATAGTAATTCCAAATGCATATTCACGAGATTATAGTGACCAAGTCATACTTCAAAAAGACAAGCTGTGGCAACTGGGAAAGAGCCTGTTGTATCTAGAAATTTAGATCTGGACTTTTGCAATATTTCGATATTTCAATTAAAATTCAAATTTGAATCAGTAAACGGTTCCTAATTATCGCGTTCCAATCTACCTCCCAGCATCCCACTCTGTTGAATCTAGAAACATAACTCAAATTTTGACCCAGATTTTGCAGACCCTGAACTGAGATTACAAAACCTCTTGAGAGTTCAAATAATTTAGTTTAACGTCATTATCACAATAAATCAGAATATTGTCCTCAACATAACCAAGTTTTAATAATGCAATTACACAAGAGAAGTTAGAAAACCCGCTTGGGCAAGAAATTATAAAATTATTGTGATTAACAATATGAACAGCAAAAATATAGCGGCAAAGATAATTAATGATAAATAAAGAGGATGATAGAAGAGAAAATATGTCAAAATGTGAAGAATGTGATGCAGAAATATCTATCCCAAGTGATGCACTTGAGGGAGAAATTGTAACATGTCCGGAATGTGGCGCAAGTTTTGAATTAGAAAAGAGTTCAGATGGTTTCCAACTAAAGCCTGCCCAAACGGTTGGCGAGGATTGGGGACAGTGAATCCTGACGTTACAATTCTTTACGATACCATCCGTTGGGAAGAAAAAGCCTTACTAGAAGCAGGTAAAAAAAACAACATCAATATCCAGATGGTTGATTGCAAGAAAATAGCGCTAAATTTAGAAAAAAAACCTGAAGATTATGGAGTAGTTATTCAAAGATGTGTAAGCTATTACAGAAACTTACATTCAACTGCAGCTCTTGAAGGATTAGGAATCAAAGTAATTAATTGTTTAAACACAGGTATTTTTGCAGGAAATAAATTATTTACACATATGTTACTTAAGAAATTTGGTGTTCCAACACCAGATGCAACGGTAGCTTTTTCAAAAGAAGCAGCATTGGAAGCATTAGATACACAAGGATTTCCCAAAGTTATCAAACCCACCGTAGGAAGTTGGGGAAGACTAATCTCAAAACTTAATGATAGAGATTCAGCTGAAGGTATTATCGAAAGTAGAGAAAATATGTATCCAATTTATCAAATACACTATCTAGAAGAGTTTGTAAAAAGACCACCAAGAGACATTAGAGCAATAATGGTAGGAGAGAAAATAGTTGCTGCAATATACAGAAAATCAAAACATTGGAAAACAAACATGGCGCTTGGTGGAGAAGCAGAGCCATGCAAGATTACATCAGAAATGGAAGAGATGTGCATAAAGGCAAAAAATGCAGTTCAAGGAGACATTGTAGGTGTGGATTTGATGGAAAGTGATGAAAAAGGATTGGTCGTGCACGAAGTAAATAACACCACAGAATACAAAAATACAGTTAGAGTTTGCGAAATAGACATTCCATCATTAATGCTAAATTATGCCCTAAATATAGAAAAATAAGAATTGGCCAACCATCTATCAGAATCAAGATTTGCAGTAAAGATGTTAGAGAAAGCGCTTAGACTCTACACACCATCACTCAGTGAAAAACCATTAGCAGAATTTTTAGCTGACAAATGTGATGACTTAGGATTTGAAGATATCGAAATTGATGAAGTTGGAAATGTTATTGCAAAGAAAGGTACAGGATCTCCAAAAATAATGTTATGTGGTCACATGGATGTAGTACCAGGAAAAGTCAAAGTTCGAAAAGAAGGGGATTTACTTTATGGGAGAGGAGCATCAGATGCAAAAGCACCATTGATGGCAATGTTATTTGCTGCAGCATCAATTCAAAATAACAATGGAACTATAATTTTTGTTGGAGCCGTTGATGAAGAAGGAAATGCAACAGGAATTAAAAATCTTGTTAAAAAAGAAATCGGAATTGATTATGCAATTTTTGGAGAGCCCAGCGGAATAAACCAAGTAACAATTGCATATAAAGGGAGACTAGCTATTAATCTCAAAATCAGTGTAAATGACAGCTCACATGCAAGTGCACCGTGGCTTTCAAAAAATGCTATTCATGAATCAATGATTTTTGCAAGAGAACTCAAAGAAAGGTTAGAAGAAAATCAGGAAGATAGATCCAAAGGAATGCTGTTAACTTCATCAATGACAGAAATTAGAGGAGGTACCAGCCATAATATTACACCAAAGGAATGTGAAACAACTTTTGACATTAGAATTCCTGTAGATATGAATTGTAAAACAATTGAGCAAAAGATTGCAACATTAGTGAAAGAAATTTCTCAAAAAAGACAGGTAGAGGCATTTTATTCAATTCTTGATGAGACAGAACCATTTGAGGCACCTCATAATTCACCACTAGTTAGAGCATTGACATTAGGTATTTTAGAAGAAACACAATCAAGAGCAACACTAATCAGAAAAACAGGTACTGGAGACATGAATGTTTTAGGAAATCAATGGGCAATTCCTGTTGTCACATATGGTCCAGGAGATCCCCATGAAGCACATACCATTGATGAAAAAGTATCCATTGAAGAATACCTAAAAGGAATAGAAATCTTAAAGAAAACTTTACAGCATTTAAAAAGACTTCACGATAGAAAGATGCAATAATGCTTGGATTTGTAGGTTTAGGAATTTCGGGATTCAAATCAATTCCCATTGAGGCATTAGAGGTTTTATCAAATGCAGACATTGTATACTTAGAACAGTTTACTAGTCCGATTAAAAAATCAGATTTGATTAAAATCAAAAATACCACAAAGGGAGAATTCAAACCGGCAAAAAGATGGCTTGTTGAAGATGGAAACGAGATTCTAAAAAATGCAAAAAAGAAGAAAGTAGTTTTACTCTCATATGGAGATCCATATATTGCAACAACACACATTGAATTAAGAACAAGAGCAATTGAAGAAAAAATTAAAACATATTCCATTCATGCTTCATCATCTCTTACATCAATGATTGGAGAATGTGGTTTACATTTTTACAAAGTTGGAAGAATTGCTACAATAATGAGTGAAATGAAATCACTTACAACTCCATATTACGTAATTTATAAAAATATTATTGACGGTAATCACACAGTTCTTCTTTTAGAGTATAATCAAGACAATGATTTTTTCTTAGATCCAAAAGAGGCATTAAATAGATTGTTAGAAACAGAGAAAGGTCAAAAAAGAAATGTCATTAGTGTAGATAGCTATGCAATAATTGCATCAAGAATAGGATTCAAAGATCAATTAATTATGTCAGGAAAAATTTCTAGTCTAAAGAAAAAAGATTTTGGAAAACCACCACATACTGTAATAATTCCAGGAAAATTGCATTTTACAGAATCAGATGCATTAAAGATATTAGGTAAATGTATTGATGAACCTTTTGATAATTCTGAAAATACAAAGAAAATTTCAATTCAAATGATGGAAAAATATGTTCCAATGGTTAGAGAAGCATTAGAAGAAATTGAACCTCATTATAAAGATCAAAAAGAATTTCAAGTTATTTTAGAAAATGTAGAATTATACATTAAGGATGCAGAAAGATTTCTAGAAGATGGTCAAGATGAGGTAGCAATTTTGAGCATTGGGTATGCTGATGGTCTAGCTGATGCATTAAGATTGGTTAAAGGTCTTGATCCAAAGATGTAATTTTTAGCGATGAATTAAAGAGAGGGTCAAAAATAGAAAAAACATTGGAACAAAGTGAAAAACTAATCCTTTCAGCCATATATTTATCTCAAATTGATGGGAGGCCATTAATTCAGACAATTAAGAAAAAAAGCATGTTATCAGAAGACATGATAAATTCAAAGATTAATGAATTAATAAAAAACCAATTTGTAAATGAAGATAGGAATACACTAACAGAAATAGGTCGAAATTCATTGCAAGTAGTATTAGCTGGAGGAGTTTTTGATATTATTCATCCAGGCCACATCCATACCCTTAATGCAGCAAAGGCATTAGGTGATGTACTAGTAGTAGTTGTGGCAACAGACAACACAGCCGTAAAAATGAAAAAAAGAAGTCCCATTCACAGCCAAGAACAGAGACAGGAATTGGTAAATTCACTATCAATGGTAGATCTCTGTCTAATTGGTAAAGAAGACGATATTTTCAAGACAGTAAATCTTGTAAGGCCTGAGATTATTGCATTGGGTTATGATCAGATTCATCAAGAGAAATTTATCACCGAAGGATGTAAAAGAATTAATCTTGACGCAAAAGTTGCAAGATTACAGTCACCTATTCCAGACATCTCTAGCTCTAAAATTGAAAAAGAGTATGGTAAATCTATTCATGGAATTTAAGAATCAATTTGAATTTTAATTGAAATTTTTGAACCATCTTTAAGTTTTGCAGTTTTTCTCAAACAAGACTTCGAGATTAATTCGATAATCGAATCGTCATGATGCGTTCGCTCAAGTATAATTAATTCACAATTTGTAGAATCGTTTAATTTGCATGGAAAACATTTTACCCACCCATATGTTCTTTTCCCATCTGAGAAGCTCTTAATTTTTATCCCATTCAAAGTTTCAAATTGTTTGATTGTTTCTTGATGGATTTTTTGATCTAATCTTACATTAAGGGTTCCAGGGAATGGAGTATACCCAATTTTAGATTGGAATTGTTTTGTATATCCTTTTAACCCCATATAGTATGCACCTTCACCCATTCCAGAAACTAGAGTTCCTTTTAGTTCAACGTGAGAGGGGGAGGAGTCTAAACATTTTTGCAGTATTGTAGAAAGTCTAACTATTTCACTGAAACCTTTAGGGGTAATTTTTACAGAAATATTGCGACCACTGATTATTCGCTCTATGAATTGATTGTGTTCTAATTCAAGGAGATGTTTTGATGCAGATTGTTGAGATTTTTTAATATTTCTTCCAAGAGAAGAAGTTGTTATAGTGACATAGTTGTATTTTGCACCTTTAGATAAGAGATATGAGAGAGTTAAGATGTGCTGAATTTTTAGTTCAGTCATCCAGTTTCCTAAGATACGCCCAAGTCACCGAATGTTTTTAGTAGTATTCCATCAGAGTTAGAAAGTTTAGCAATTCTGTGACCAACAATAAATTCAACACCCGCATTTTTAGCACCTTCCAAAAGTCTCTGGGTAATTATCCCATCCAAGAGAAGATATTTGATTCCAGATTGTGATGATAGTTTACTTACAACTTCACTGATTGGAACTTTGAAAACTTCATTTTGATCACTATCCAAAGCAACTGCTTCAAGAGTTTCATTCAGATTTGGAAAGACTTGTGATGCAATATCTGCAAGAGGTTTATCATCTTCACTTTTTAGAACAGGGGCTGGCTTTCCAGACTTAATTTCGTCTGCAATTGGTCTTAGAATTTCATCAATTCTTTGTGGAGTTAATTCTTCGACTTCAACACCTGTATCTGCTTGTAATTCATAATCTAAAGTAACAACAGATTTGAGTTCTTTGAGAATAAATCCACCTGATCTATCTCCATCCAGGAACGCAACTACTGTGTCTTTTTTATTACATAATTCTTTGATGGATTCATCGATTTTTGCTCCTTCAATTGCTAAAACATTATCATATCCTGCCCTTAGAAGGTTAATTACATCTGCTCTTCCTTCTACCAGAATTATCCAGTTAGAATCAAAGACGCCAGAACTACATGTTAATTTTGACGGTCCATAAGTTGCCAGTTTTCCAGCATCGCCCTGATGAACATCATTTAGCATTGTTTCGCCTTCACTAACAGTTTTAGTGGCCCATTTTTGTTTGATTTCTTTTGCACGTCTTACAATATCATCTTTCTTTGCTGCTCGTACATCATCAATTGCTTCCAATCTAAATGTACAATCAAATGGTCCTACTTTGTCAATACTTTCTATTCCTGCAGCAATTAACGCACACGTATCAATATCAGTACTCATCGGGATCAATGCATCACCCAAAGTAGTATTTGCAGTAGATTTGGTATTAACTTCAATACGACCTACTTTAGAAACTCGTTGCAGTTCATTCAGATTCATCTCTGGGCCTAACAGTCCCTCTGTTTGGCCAAAGATAGCTCCGATTATATCTGCTCTTTCAACGAGCCCATCAACTTCATAGGAAAGTTTAACATGATATTTGACAATTCCTGATTGAGGCATAAATTATTCATCTCCTTTATTATCATAAATTTGGTTTCTACTTTCGATATATGAGGGTATCGCAAAAAATGTATCTATATGTGAGATTTTCCACGAAACAAAAGAACATGCCAAATTCTAAGAAAAACTAAAAATGAAAAATAATGATAGTTGTTTATTCAGTACTAAATGAGTGACCACATGAACAGGATTTTGTAACATTCGGGTTATTGATTTTAAATCCAGAGCCCATTAGACTTTCAATATAGTCTACGTTTGCACCTTGTAGATGGTCAACACTGTAACTGTCAACTAGGAGTTTTACTCCATTTTCTTCCATGACGATATCATCTTCTTCTGGTACCTTTTCAAAGCCCATTCCATAAGATAGACCAGAACAACCGCCACCTTGAACATATACTCGAAGATATTCAGGCGATTCTGCCTCTTCTTTCATGAATTCTTTGATCTTTTCAGCTGCTTTTGCACTGACTGTGATCATCTTTTGTGTTTGTTCAGTTGCCATTATAAACAAAAAAACCACTTCAAATTATAATAAGCTTTTCCCACCCAACACACTAGTAATTTAGGAATTAATCATTTTTACCACAATTTTCTAGGAATCTATAAGATAATCGTGTTCATCAAAATCAGAACCCAAAGAAACAGACAAAATTACAGTCGTCTCAGTTGTTTGAAATCGCAATTCTTTCTCAGGCAAGAAATTTCTAAAAACATGATTAAGAAGTTGCTCTGTAAATATAGACCATTTAATTCCTAATTCATGTTGAATTAAAAATGTGTGCATATCACCATTAACTCTATGATCAGAATTCATTCCAGATGCTCGCATGTAATCTTCAAGTGTTTCAATGCATCTTTGCAAATCATATCCTCCTTTGATAAACAAAACAGTGTCCTTAATTAAAGGAAACATCAAAGTTATCATCTCATCAATATCTTTTTCATCCAATTCCGCTCCTAAAGATTCCAATATACCTTTTGGAACTGGAATTATTCCAATTTTACTAGAGAATCTATCCCATTGTACATATTTTTCAAGAATTTGTCTGACTAATACATTTTGAGAAATTCCTTTCTGTGTTGACTCAGTTTCTAATTCAGTTACAAGTTTTTCTGGGAGTCTATATGTAATGCTTCTTGTAGATTCTTTTTTTGGTTTGTAAGTTTGTCGTTTTGATGTTAAATGCTTTTCCAAAATTTTTGCCTCTACAAAAATCCCAGAAAATTAATCTGTACACGGTATGTTTGGAATTAGTTCAACCATTGTAACTTCCAAATCACATTTTAGAGAGATGGATTTTACCTTACTTTTGTATAGAAAATATTTTTTACCATCCTGATTTATTGAACCAGAAATTGCCAGTAATTTTGCATCATATAGAGTTTGTAGTCTCCTATATACAGTACTGATCGGAATCTGTTTTTCATTAGATATTTCCATGGCAGATTTTGGTTTTTCCAAAGTATTATGTAGAATTTGCTTACAATATTTGTCGGCAAGTATTTCTAAAATGACCTGCTTTCTTTCATCGTCTACTATTTTTTTAGATTGAATTAATTCTTGCATATATTAAAAAAATAGAAATTGAATATAACAAATATGATTGCACTGCAAGACATAGTATACTGCTTTAATTAATTCTCCAAAATATAGCAAAAGCATGGGACAATTACAAAAAATAATTCTTCCAATAGTATTTTCAATTTTACTGGTTTCATTCTCAGTAAATTTTGCAAGTGCTCAATCAGTTCCAGAATGGGTAAAAAATACAGCTTTATGGTATGGAGAAGGAGTTGTTTCAGAACAAGAATTTCTAAACATGATTAAATTTTTGATTGAGAACAACGTCATTGTTATAGAAAGTGCAGAAACTGAATTAACAAAAATTCAAGCATCAATAACAATTCCTAATGGAAATTCAGATGTAAGTAGTATTGGATTTTACTTACCATTGAATTTAGAAATCAGTTCAGGAACAACAGTCACATGGGTTAATGATGACTCGGTTCTACACAACATTCAAAGTCTAGATAAATTGGGGAATGTAATTGACTGGTTTAACAGTCCTCCATTAAATACAGGCGATAAATTTGAATTCACATTTGATGAACCCGGAGTATACAATTACTATTGCTCATTTCATCCATGGAGAGTAGGTTCAGTTACCGTAAAGTAGAGTTGAAAAACTCTAACTCTATTTTTTAAATTGAATAAAATAAGAGGGATTTGGGAATAACTATTTCTTTGACTTGTTAACAAATGCCGTCATACGTTCCTCTCTATCAGGATGAGTGAAACAATTTCTCCATGCAAGAAGTTCAACTGCAAGACCAGTGTCAAGATCTGCATTTCTTCCTTTGTTAATTGCAACTTTAGACATTTGAACACCCATTGTAGAGTTTCCAGCTATTTGTTGTGCCATTTTCAAAGCTTCTTCTTGTAATGATGCAAGAGGAACTACTTGATTTACAAGACCTATCTCCTTTGCTTCATCTGCTTTGATTATTTTACCTGTGTAAACAAGTTCTTTTGCTTTTGCTATTCCCACAATTCTCATCAATCTTTGAGTACCACCCCATCCAGGAGGGATTCCAATTGTTACTTCTGGTTGACCTAACTTTGCAGTATCGGCAGCTATTCGAACATCACAAGACATTGCAAGTTCACAACCACCACCCAAAGCAAAACCATTAACTGCAGCGATGGTTGGTTGTTTTACTAGTTCAACAGTTGAAGTTACAAGCTGACCAGTTTTTGCATAATCAACTGATTCATCTGCAGAGATTTTTGACATGTATTCAATATCTGCACCAGCAGAAAATGCCTTTTCTCCTTCACCAGTCAAGATGATAACTTTGACATCATCATCATGATTAAGTTCTTCAAAAGTTTTGATTAGTGCTTTTGCAACATCAATGTTCATGGCATTAAGTTTGTCAGGTCTGTTAATTTTGACAGTACAAATACCAGCAGAAGTAGATGTGGTAACTAGTGACATATAATTTGCCAAGTAATGTGAAACTTAAATGTTATCTATTTTGCGTGTATTTTACCCCATTGATACAATGCAGATGCGGCTGCAACCCAAGTTCGAAGATCTTGGTAAACGGGAACATTATGGTTCTCAATTAATTTTATCATTTTTTCAGTGTATGGACCACCATTACCACCAGCAAGAATGGGTTTTATCTTCTTCTTCGATAATTCATCTAGATGTTCAACTATTGTTTCTTCAAGTGGATCATCTTGGAAAACAAACCATGGCATAGCAATATCAATATTATTTTCATCTAAGAATTGTTGGATGACAAATTTATAGTCATCTGCAGTTGCTCCGCCACCTACATCTGCAGGATTGCCATTATGAATAGGGACCGTTGGTGGGAAACGTTCTTTCATTTTTTTGAGAAGTGGTGATGACAACTTTCCTAATGTAAGACCTAATCTTTCTAATTGATCAATTCCGCCAATCATTGGACCAGCTCCATTACTAGTCATAGCAACACGATTTCCTTTTGCAGGAGGTTGCCAAGCTAGTGCCTTTAAGACTCCAACTAATTCTTGATAACTATCAACTGAAATAATTCCTGCTTGCTTGAATGCACCCATAATCATTGCGTTTGAACCACCGAGAGAACCTGTATGAGATGCAGCTTGTTTTGCACCTGCAGCAGTTCTCCCACTCTTCCAAATTACAATTGGCTTCTTCTTTTCGTTCATTACACGTTTGGCAGTATTGATGAATTTTCTACCATCACCGAATCCTTCAACATACAATCCAATTACTGTTGTTTGAGGATCGTTTGCAGCATACCATATCATGTCTGCTTCATCAACATCAGAACGATTACCAAAACTAATCATTTTTGACAAACCAAACACATCAGCACTTTCCAACATGCTAATTCCCATGGTTCCACTTTGGGAGAAAAATGCAACATGTCCTAATTTTGAACGTACCATTCTTTCTTGTCCTTGGAATGCACAATCAAGTCTATTTGCGGCATTAAACATTCCAATGCAATTAGGACCAACTACACGGATTTTGTGTTTTATAGATAATTCTTTTATTTCGGCTTCCATTGCAGCTCTGTCACCACCAAGCTCTTTACCACCACCAGAAACTATTACAACATTATGAATTCCTTTTTTTGCGCACGTCTTCATAATAGGTCCACATGCTGAAAGATCAACACAAACAACAACCAGATCAACCTTTTCTGTGATTGCATCTAATGACGGATAACATTTGATTCCAAGAATTGACTCTTGTTTAGGATTAATTGGATACACTTTACCTTTGTAATCTTGTTTTCCGAGTGCATCTAACACAGAATTACCAATCTTTCCTGGTGTTGAAGATGCACCAACTAATGCAACAGATTTTGGAGTAAAGAAAGACTCCATAGATTCAATGTTTGGTTTGGTTTTTGAGATGGAATTCTTTTTTAATTCATTATTCAGAATGATCTTTGCATCTACTACAAAGTAAGATTTAGGATATACAATTACGGGATTAAAGTCAATACTGTTAATATAATCTGCATTATCAATTCCCATTTTTCCAATTTGGACTAGTGCTTTTGCAACCATGTTTATGTCAATTGGAGTACTTCCACGGAATCCTTTGAGAAGTTTTGAGCCTTTTAGTTCATTTAGCATAGATTTTGCATCAGATGTTGTGATTGGAAGCATTCTAAATGCAACATCTTTGAAGACTTCGGTCATTATGCCTCCCAATCCAGCCATAAGCATTGGGCCAAATTGTGGATCATTTTGTATACCAACTATTAATTCAACTCCTCCTTTTGGAACCATCTTCTCCAAAAGAATTCCTTTTACATCAACTCCTTTTTTCTTAGATAAACGACCATACATGTCGTTGAATGTTTTTTTGACATCATCAACATTATCCAACCCAACTTTAACACCACCAACATCTGTTTTGTGTAAAATTTGTGGCGACACAACTTTCATTACAAGAGGAAAGCCAATCTTCTTTGCCTGTTTTATTGCATCTTCAGCAGATGTTACTAATGCATATGGTGGAACTTTAACATCATATGTTTTGAGAATTGATTTTGATAGTTCTTCAGTGATAACTTTATGATCGGTTTGAATAGTTTCCTCAAAAATTTTCTTCACCGCGGTCATCGTTCAATCGATGAAATCAAATCTAAGTATATTAAACTTTGGTCAAAGGTTGAATACCTGTTTGAAATTGTTGTAAAAATTCTGCATATTTGATTTTACAGTTGAAATATTTTCAACAATATCTGAGCGAA
This sequence comes from Candidatus Nitrosopumilus sp., assembly GCA_029881195.1. Lineage (GTDB taxonomy): Archaea > Thermoproteota > Nitrososphaeria > Nitrososphaerales > Nitrosopumilaceae > Nitrosopumilus. The sequence continues at coordinate 13,187 of JAOUNB010000005.1, read as the reverse complement.
TTTTTTTTGTATCAATATATGGGATTTTTTGTAATTCTTGTTTCGTATTATCTAGCCACAAGTTAACCATCTCCTCATTTACTTCCAAATGAAACTGTAATCCAATTGCACTTTTGTACTGAAATGCCTGATTTAGATAATGCTCCGATGAGACTAATCTAATAGCACCTTTAGGCAAATCAAACGTATCACCATGCCAATGAAATACAGTAAATGGATTTCTGAAACCGGAAAAAAATGAAGAATTATCTAAAATTTTCAAGTCATGGTAAAATCCAATTTCTTTTCTAGGTCCGGAGAATACTTTAGCATCAAAAGTTTTTGCAATTAGTTGAGAACCTAAGCATATTCCTAAAACAGGGATATTTTCTTCCACATAATTTCTAATAAGTTTTTGTTCTGCCTTAAGATAAAGTAAATCATCATTCGCACTTTCAGGTGCACCTAAAATTACAGCTAATGAAAAGTTTTTCTCAGGAAGTTTTTCAAGTTTTGCATTAACTGAACTAATATCAAACCCATCTTCTTTAAGTAATTCGCCTAGATATCCTGAACCCTCGATTCTAGTATTTTGTATTAGTAAAACATCAGACATTATTTTTTATTGTCAAAAGTGCTTAATATGTTAAAACAAGTTAGATATTGTGTTAGTTTCTGAACAAGAAATTATAGAGTTGAAGGATTTTGTGTTACAATTAAACTTAAAGAAGGATAGTGTAGTTGCTGTTGAAGGAAAAAGAGACTCTAATGCATTAAGAAAAATAGGTTATTCTGGAAAAGTTTTAGAGTTTTACAAGTTTAAGGGGATGATAGATTTTACAGACTATGCTGCAAAATATGAAAACATCATAATACTTTTTGACAGAGATAGAAAAGGGAGATATCTTACAGGAAAAATAATTCAATTACTACAAAGAAGAACAAATGTTGATCTTTCTTACAAAAGAAAACTCAGATTAATTACAAATGGAAAAATAATGTTTATTGAACAACTAGTATGTTACAAATCTTTTCTAGTTTAAGATTAAGGCCATATACCTTTCTGATTAAAGGCCTCTACTACCCTATCAACTGCCAAAGCCATGGTTGCCTTTCTCATGTCTACTTTGTGTTTCTTTGACATTTCATATGCATCTTTGAATCCTTTAGTGATATTTTTCTCCATCTTATTTGCAACCTCATCAAATGTCCAATAGTATCCCATGTTATTTTGTACCCATTCAAGATATGAGATACATACACCGCCAGAGTTTGCTAAAATATCTGGAATCACTAGAATTTTCTTTTCATATATGATTGGATCAGCTTCAGGCAATGTTGGGCCGTTTGCAGCTTCTGCAATAATTTTACATTTGAGATGTTTTGCAATCTTTGCGTCAATTTGATTTTCTAATGCACCAGGAACCAGAACATCACATTTGGTAGTAAGCAATTCTTCAGTCGAGATTTTTTTACTTCCAGGAAATCCAACAACAGACCCATGTTTTTGTTTATACTCTAAAATTTTACTTACCTTTGCACTCTTAGGAATAGATATGGAACCTTTAGAGTCACTAACGCCAATGATTTTTGCACCCATTTTTTCAAGATATTCACCTGCAAAAGTAGATGCATTTCCAAACCCTTGTAAAACAACTTTAGCACCCTTTAGACTAATTTTCAACGTTTTTGCAGCTTCTCTTACACAATATGCCGCACCTAAACCAGTTGCGACATTTCTGGCAAGAGAACCGCCCATAGAAATTGGTTTTCCGGTGATCACACCAGGAGAATATTGATTTCCATTTAACTTGCTAAATGTATCCATGATTTGTGTCATTTCTTTACCAGTTGTATAAACATCAGGGGCAGGAATATCTTTTGCAGGACCAATTATTTCAGATATCTTGTATGCAAATCCCCTTGTAATTCTTTCAAGTTCAGTATCACTGATTTTTTCAGTTTTAGGATTGACAAAAATGCCGCCTTTTCCTCCACCTAATGGAATATCAACAATCGCACATTTCCAAGTCATCCAAGATGAAAGTGCCATAACTTCTCGTTCCATATATTCAACGCCACCTTCTGGATTAAAGTAACGAATGCCGCCTTTGTATGGGCCTCTGTCATTATTATGCTGACTTCTAAAACCTGTAAAAATTCTAATTTTTCCATCATCCATCGTTACTGGAATCTTTACCCTCAAAACTTTGTTTGGGGTTGCAAGATATTCACGCAATCCTTTATCTTTAATTCCAAGAATGTCACAAGCATCATTAACTTGCTGTGTTGCATTTGCAAAAGGATCATTCTTGATCAAGATGTTTTATAAAAATTAATCATATTATATTAAGTTTCATTCAAAATTTCAGATCGTCAAATGATTAAATTACATGTATATTTTTTTCTGATTCATTTTTCTATCTAGCTTGTCTATTGCTTCCTCCAAAGAATGGATATTCAGTTCAAGGAAGTTTGAAAGATAAAAATTCGCACCGTATTTTTCACCAATTTTTGAAACCATGTTGTTTTTCTCAAGGACTTTCATGTGATGTTGAATTGCTTTGTAATCAAGATCAAGTGTCCGTGCCAATTGATGTGTATTATATGACTTGTCAAGCAGATGCATGATTATTCGTAATCTAGTGAATCCTCCCCTGGTGCTTGTAAATAAGTAAAGTAGTAGTTTTCGCGTCTGCTTGTCAGTTTTTCTTTGAGAAACTTGTTTTGATCTAATAATTTCTTTGAATTCTAAGAGTTGATTTGTCATATAATGGAGATATAGGAAATTTTGCTTAAAACCCTATTTCCAGATCTTTTCCATATTCAGGCAAGACAATTACCCTTAAATTGACTGAGAATGAACTCGTGATAACATGATGGCATCACGTGGGTATGATATGACTCCAACCATGTATTCTCCAGATGGTAGAATTTATCAAGTCGAATATGCAATTGAGACCGTAAAGAGAGGCACTATTGCAATTGGGGTTCTCAGTAAAGAAGGAGTCATCTTAGCAGTAGAAGAAAAACCACGTCCATTACAAACTAAAAATATTACGCAGAAAATTTTTCAGGTAGATTATCATATTGGGGTTGCAGCAGCTGGGTACATCCCAGATGCACGTGTTCAAGTAGATAGTGCAAGATTCTTCTCACAGGGAAATAGAATGACTTATGATGAATCAGTTGAAGTTGCAACGGTTGCCAAACATTTAGCTGATCAAGCACATCAATTTACACAGTATGGAGGAGTACGTCCAAATGGAGTATCCATGATAATTGCAGGAATTGATCAGAAAGGGGAATCAATCTATGTTACAGATCCAAGTGGAACTTATTTACAATACTCAGCAGTTGCAATTGGTGCAGGTGCAGAAGATGTCAATGAATTTTTGGAAAAATTCTACAAGGAAGACATGAATTTGGAGGATGCAGCATCATTAGCTATTGCAGCAATTAATCTAAAGTCAGACCAAAAAGATGGAGCAAATAATGTAAAGATGGCAAAGATAACAGCTGAATCAAAAGTTTTTGAGAAAATTTCTGAATCAGACTTGGAAAATTATTCTAAAAACGCATCAAAGTTTGATACTCAATAGAAGTTTTAGATTTGAAAACTATTCAACCTAGTATATTGAGGCAATAGATTATGGGTTTAGGAGGTTATTGGGGAGAAGTAATGGAAGTACTTCGAGAAATCATTCCAGTTTATGACAAAGTAAATTCTATCATCTCGTTGGGAAAAGATGTTGAACATAGAAATCGAGGAATAACAGGCAGGGTGCTTCCGGGAAACAAGATTCTTGATGCAGGTTCTGGTTTTGGCAATATGTCAAAAACTGCTTTGAAATTAACTGACGGAAAAATTTCAATTACACTTTATGATCCTCTTGTCCCTATGCTAAAAAATACTGGTGGACATTTTGATAAATCACCAGATATGGCAAACGGAGTTTTTGAGCATATTCCATTTAGAGCCGAAGAATTTGATGCAGTTTTGTGCGGATATTCATTAAGAGATGCAATTAATTTGAGAATTGCAATTTCTGAAATTCACAGAGTGTTAAAAAAAGATGGAAGGTTTGTAATTGTAGATTTAGGAAAGCCAGATGAAGCATTCATCAGAGCAGGGGTTTCATTTTATCTGCGATGTATTCTGCCAATTCTTGCATTTATTGCAGGAGGAAGATTAGGATTAAAGTTTGGAACATTATATGGGACTTTCAAGAGATGGCCTTCTAACAAAAAGTTAGAGAAATTATTACTGGAAAAATTTTCCAGAGTTGAATTTGAGAAAGATCTTATGGGTGGGGCAATAATGGTTGCCGCATACAAATGAACAGAGTTCTGATCCTAGTTAACATTACAGGTCTAATTATAGGGATTTCATATGGACTTCATGGCCCAATATTACCAGTATTTGCAAAGAACATCATTGGTGCAACATATTCCGAGTTGGGATTAATCGGATTAACAAATTTTATTCCATATATGTTCATCCCATTGTTTGTAGGAATTCTTCTTGACAGAATTAACAATGGGTATCTGCTTGCATTAGGGGCAGCCATTAATTCTGCATCTATCTATCTTCTATCAATTGCACAATCAGTTCCAGAAATAATGGGATTTAGGATAATGACTGGAATAGCTCACGCATTTTTTTGGCCTCCATGTGAATCCATAATATCTAATGAGAGTACGGAGAAAAATAGAGTCAAAAATATCTCTTGGTTTACAATGTTTTTTGTAATTGGGTTTATGGTAGGCCCTTTACTTGGAACAGTATTCTTAGAAGGATTAGACATAACATACAGGATTTTATTCCAAATTGCAGCATTTATTTTGGCTGCAGGAATAGTTACTTCACTTTTAGCCTCAAGAAAAAGTGTCAAAAACCATCATGAAGGATTTTCCTTGTCATCGATTAAAGAGATGAAAAAATTTCCAGAAGTAATAATATTGTTGATTTTTTGTACATCTTCATTTGGAATAATTCTTACGATTTATCCTGCATTTCTAAATGACAGAGGTATGACTGCAACAGACATTTTGTTACTATATTTTATTTTTGGGATATCACGAGTTGCATCTCTTGCACTAGCAGGAAAATTTGCAAGAAATACAAGCCAAACTCTGATTGCAGGAACAATTGCAGTTTCAATTGGCCTAGCAATATCGATTTTTGCGAATTCAATCATTAGTTTTGGCATTTCCCTAGTTTTGATGGGATTTGGATTTAGTATTTTCTTCCCACTTACATTGGAAATAATTTTGAGCAAAACTAGAAAAGGAATTTCAGGTAAAATAATTGGAGCTTATGAAACAATTTTTGGAATGGGTTGGGCAGTAGGGCCAACTATCGGCGGCCCAATATCACAATCATTTGGAAATGAAACACCATACATATTATTTTGCATAATAGGAATCGGAGTTGCAGTATTTGCAATAATATCTAGAAATAAACTAGAACCACAAAGAGTTCAAAATTAGATTGATGTGGTTCCGCGTTTTTTGGTGCAAATATCAAGGGCGTCGTCAACGGGAGTAACAAAGACTTTTCCATCGCCTTTAGTGCCAGTGCACGCAACATTTGCAATTGCATCTAAAATTTCATCAACTTTAGGATCTTCTACAACACAGATAATCATGTCTCTGCTAAAGTATTGCCCAACAAGAGGGGGATCTTGAGAGCCTTGTCCTTGAACTTGATGAATAGTAACACCGCCAACACCAATTTTTTTGATTGCAGTAACAACTGCATCTTTTGCACCGGATTGGACTATAGCTTCAATTTTTTTCATAAAATACAACAGTGCTGAATTTATTTAAATCAATAAGTGCTTCTCATGGATGATATTCAATGAGAATACAGATTTCCAGGCATAAATCTTCAACATTACGTTTAATTTCAAATTTTACTAAATCAGAACATGCTTGAACATTCACTAAATGTAGGAGGAAGCGAATGGTTAATCATAATTTTTGTGGCACTAGTGTTGATTTTGGGAACTGGCAGACTTCCAGGAGCTGCGAGAAAACTAGGAAAAGCAGTAAATGAATATAACAAGGCAAAAAATGAAATCCAAGACAATATGAAAGAGATTACTGAAGAATCACCAAGAATCTCAGGACCTGTAGAAACAGAAAGAGAAAAGTTAGAAATGATTGCAAGATCAGCAGGGGTTAAAGTAGATGGTAAGACAGACGAAGAACTTCGAAAAAGTATATCAGATAAAATAGGTCAAAAAAGAATCAATGAACCAGAAAAGAAATAACTAGTTTGAGTTTTTGATTCTGTACATGTTTTTATCAAGTCGTTTTTTAGCAAATTTGTAATAATCAGGAACAATTTCAAAACCTAAAAAACGTCGATTTAGAGATTTACTTACTACTGCAACTTGCCCTGATCCAAGGAATGGATCAAGTACAATATCTTTTTTTTCACTAGAGTATTCCAATAATTTTTTGATTAACTCAGAAGGAAGTTTAGTAGGAGTTTTTTCATCGCCTGTCCAATATTCTCTTTTTATATCCCACACATCTTCTTTGTCTTTATAATGAAGACTTCGTCCATCTTTTGTTTTGTCTTCTTTTTGAAACCTAGTAAATGGAAAGAATTTTCGTTTTTTGTCATCTTTGCAGACATAAAGGCAATGATAGTGAGAGGTAACAAATTTTTTTTTCGTAACTACTCCAAACTGATATTTCCAGATTATGTGATTTATAGTAGTAAATCCAACATCGTCTAATGCCCGTAGAATATCTTTAAGATTATTCCATCCAGAAAAAACATACATGCTTCCAGAATCCTTTAAAATTCGAAAAACCTCACTCATCCATCCAAATGTAAAATCATAGTAATCTTTAGGTTGGATTTCATTGTAACCGGATAATACTCGTGATGAAATTCTGTTATAGTTTGCTTTTTTTGCCTTAAAATTTATTGCAAATGGAGGATCAGTAATGACAAGATCAATATTATTTTTGGAAATTAAATTCATTCCTTCAATACAATTCAGATTGTAAATTTTGTTGATTTCAATTTTTTTCATTTTTAAATTCAAGACTATTTTCTAACTTAATAATGTCATGGGTACTTAGTTGTGATTAAACAATAAATCACCAAATAACAGCAGCAAAGTAGATCTTGAAACTCTCATGCCCAAAATGCAAATCAAAGATAGAGATACAAAAAACATTTAACAAGAAAATGCATGTTTCATGTGGAAAATGTGGCATAGAAGATCTGTTAGAATTTTCAAAAAACATTGACGAGGTATTTCTTGAATTCCTGTCACGATTTGATAAAGGGTTAATTACTGAAAAGGGGTTATCGGAAGAGCTAAAAGATGAAGGAATAATCAGGGCAGAAAACGAAATCAAGGAGATGATAAGAAATAATAAGCCAGATAAAATCACAGAAGAAATTCTATTTTCAAAGAAAGACTATATTTCACAATACAGAGTTTTGAAGAATCCTGAGCCCAAGATGGGTTCTAAAATTGAAGAAATGGGATTGGATGAATCCATCACTGGACATCTCAAAGAATTAAAGATCAAAGAATTTTACAAATTTCAAGAAGAGTCAATACAAGAAATCGTATTTGGAGAAAATATCGTTATTGAGGCACCAACTGCATCTGGAAAAACAGAAGCATTTTTGATTCCAGTAATTCAAAGAATCAAAAAAGAGGCAACTAAAGGAAATGTCTTTGCAATCTTTGTTTACCCAACAAAAGCTTTAGCGCGAGATCAAACCCCAAAAATTCAAAAATTTGCAGAAAAGATTGGGGTAGATGTCAAAGTTTTTGATGGAGACACAAAAGTTCAGGAAAGAAGAGAGATTGTTAATGAGCCCCCTCAAATTTTAGTTACAAATTTTGATGTGTTACATTATCATATGTGGCACCAAACAAAATTTTCATCATTGTTATCATCCACCAGAATTCTAATTGTAGATGAAGCACATGTCTATTCTGGGATTTTTGGATCTAATGTGCACTACATCATCAAAAGACTCAAAAGAATTTGCAGTAATAAGATACAATTTGTTGCAGCGTCCGCCACTTTAGATGATGCAAAAAATTTCTGTGAGCAATTATTTGGAGAAAAAATGCAAATTGTTCACGGTTTTGGAAAAAAAGGTCAAACAGATTTTGTAATGCTTTTTCCATCACTGAGAACTCAAAGAAACCTAATGGTGGAACTGACAAAAAAACTAACAGAAAAAAATCACAAGACCATGGTGTTTAATAATTCTCATCTAAACTCAGAGCTTTTAGCAATACAAGCAAAGAGGCATAAAGTTAACATCAAAGTTCATCGGGCAGGATTAATGGTAAACTATAGAACTGCAGTAGAGAAGCAATTCAAAGAGGATAAGTTGCAAGCTATTTCTTGCACTCCCACGCTTGAATTAGGTATAGATGTAGGAAATGTTGATTGTGTCATATCATCTACCATTCCGGTGAACAGATTAATCCAAAGAATCGGAAGGGCTGCAAGAAAAGGGCAAAGAGGATACGCATTTTTGACATTGGGAAATGATCCCATATCACAGTACTACAAAAATCATCCTGATGATTATTTTGAAGATATTGAAAAAACATACATTGATCCAAAGAATCCATTTGTAGAAGAATTTCAAGTATTAGCAATGGCATGCGATAGGCCAATATCCAAACACGAATTAAAAGAACACCAAGAGATTATTGAGTACCACATCATCAAGGAAAATCTGAAAATATTTAACAACAGAATTGTTCCCAATTTTGATAAAATAAGTTCCATGTTAAATGAATATAGTATAAGAGGAATAGGTAAGTCTATTGACATATTTCTAACAGATAGAAAAGTTGGAGACAGGGTGCTTCCAATTGCTTTAGAAGAATTACACAAAGATGCGATCTATTTTTTGGCAGGTATTCGTTACAGAGTAAAAGAATTTGATTATCCTAGAAAAAATATTGCAAGACTTGAAAGAATTTCAAGGGACTATCCGTATTACACAAAATCACTAACAGAGGAATGGCCTACAATAGAAACCGTTTTTGAGAAAAGAATTGCAAATGGGGTAGAAGTTGCATTTTGTAAATTACATATTCAAAAGAAAGTTTACGGATATGTCAACATAGAGTTAGGTCAAGAAATTACTCAAGGAGAAAAAATAATGTTAGATACACCACTAGAGTATGATTTTGTAACCAAAGGAATTGTCTTTCATGCACCAAGACCTCTCAAAGTAATAGAGAAAGCAGAAGATGAAGACTATACAGAAGCCAGCGGATATCATGCAACAGAACATGTTGTGATTGAAGGAAGCAATATGATAACAGGCGGAGTTTCTCAAGATTTGGGTGGAATATCATTAGGCACTTCGGGTCTGATTTTCATCTACGATGGAGCCATTGGTGGAAGTGGTGCCAGTAAAGCACTGTATGACAGATTTGAAAAAGCCCTTGAGAGAAGCATGCATATCGTAAAAGAATGTCCTTGCAAAAATGAGTCAGGATGTCCACGATGTACGTTCTCATACAGATGCGGAAACAATAACGAATTTCTCCATAAATATTCAGCATTGGAAATTCTTGAGAGAATTAACAAAGGAGAAAAAACAGAACTGATAGACCCTACTGAAGGAGACAGACCACTAGTATAACAAATCAAAATGGGATAAATAGACCAAAAAATCTAGCAATAATGTGGAAAAAGTAGCTCTTGTTACAGGCAGTTCTTCAGGAATTGGATTAGAATCAGCGTTGGCACTTGCAAGAGACGGATACAAAACTTTTGCAAGCATGAGAGATATAAAAAAATCAGGTGAGTTAGAGCAAGCTGCAAAAAAGGAAAATCTTTCAATTGAAATCATACAATTAGATGTTGATAAGGAAGAATCAATAATTTCTGCAATAAAGAAGATAGTTTCAGATTGCGGAAGAATAGATGTTTTAATAAACAATGCAGGATACGGGCAGTTTGGTTGTACAGAAGATGTTTCAGTTAATGATTTTAGAAAACAGTTCGAGACTAATTTCTTTAGCATTGTAAAAATAATTCAAGAGATTTCCCCAATAATGAGAAAACAAAAGTCAGGAAATATCATAAACATCAGCTCAGTTGCAGGAAGAATGGGCCTGCCAGGATCTCCAGCATATATCAGTTCAAAATTTGCACTTGAAGGGCTAGGTGAATGTCTACGATATGAACTTGGGCAGTTTGGAATAAAGACTACTTTAATTGAACCAGGAGTGATTAAAACAAACTTTTTTGAATCAATGCTAATTCCTGATTCAACGAAGGATCCCAAATACAAAGAGATCACTGATCATATTCTTTCAGGGTTAAGGATGATGGTACAAATGGGAACTCCACCATCTGAAGTTGCCAAAGTAATAATGAAAGCAATTCATGACGAGGAGATGTTGCCAAGATATATTGTAGGAACTGATGCTGCAATGTTTATGGAAGCAAAAAAGATGAAAACAGACCTAGAATTTGAGAAATATCTAAGCAAAGAGCTATTTCCAGGCTGAAATAGAACTTGTACGTTAAATTGATATACACATAAGATAGAGTTTTTGTCAAAGTCCGCAATTTTAAAGTGAAAATAATGAAATGGAAAACGTTACAACATAATGGAATATTATTCCCTCCTGAATATGAGGCTCAAGGTATCACAATTAAGATCAAGGGTGAAAATACAATACTCGATCCTAACCAAGAAGAAATGATATACCAGTGGGCAAAAAAAAAGGACACACCATATGTTCAAGATAAAGTCTTTCAAAAAAACTTCACATCAGATTTTGCTAAAACACTAGATTCAAAATTTAAGAAAATATCATATGAAGACATTGATTTTTCAAATGCCTACAAAGTAGTTGACAAAGAAAGAGATCTTAAAGAAATAATGACAAAAGAGGAGAAAAAATCACTTGCTGCCAAAAGAAAAGAAATACGCGAAAAATTGAAAGCAAAATATGGAATTGCCATAATGGATGGAAAGGAGGTAGAGGTTGGAAATTACATGGCAGAACCACCTGGAATATTCATTGGAAGAGGAGAACATCCACTGAGAGGAAGATGGAAGCCCAGAGTCACCACAAAAGATGTCACACTGAATCTTGGCAAAGAAGCCAAAGTACCTGAAGGCAAATGGGGGAAAATAATTCATGATAAGGACTCTATGTGGTTGGCAAGCTGGATGGATTTTCTTACACAAAAAAGAAAATATGTATGGCTTGCAGATACTGCGGGACTAAAACAAGATAGGGATAAAGAAAAGTACGAAAAAGCTGTAAAGCTTGCAAAAGAGATTGACAAAATTAAAGATAGGATTGTAAAGGACATGAAAAGTACGGATCCAAAAATAAGTAGAATTGCAACAGCTTGCTATTTGATTTATAGAACTGCAATGAGAGTAGGAGACGAAAAAGATCCAGATGAGGCAGACACTGTAGGTGCCACCACCCTTAGAAAAGAACATATCAAAATATCAGGAAATGCTATTGAGTTTGATTTTCTAGGTAAAGATAGTGTTAGATGGCAGGAGACAATAGTGGCAGAGGGACACGATAAACAATTTCAAGAAAATTTAAAGAAATTAGTTGAGAAGAAAAAACCAAAAGATGAGATTTTTGAGGATATAACATCAAGGCATGTAAATGCATATTATTCCAGTATCGTAAAGGGTTTAACTGCCAAGGTATTCAGGACATACTTGGCTACAACAGTTGTCAAAAACTATCTTGTAGAACATGACAACATGAAAGGAAAGACGCTAAATGAGAAACTATATCACGCAAAATTGGCAAATCTTGAGGCAGCCATGATGTGTAATCATAAAAGAACAATCCCGAAAACATTTGAACAGTCATTAGAAAAGAAACGAGATACTCTCAAAAAGATAGAAAAAGAAGAACCCTGGAAGAAGACTGAAGAGACACTAAAAAAAGTCGAGTCATCACAATCAAAAACAGATACTCAAAAGAAAAACAAGGAAAAAAGAATTAAAACCATAAATGAACAAATCAAAAAACAAAAGAAAAAACACAGAGAAAGATTACAGAAATTAAAGCTGCAAATTGACTTGTCTGAGAAAACCAAAGATTACAACATCGGAACATCACTGAGAAATTATATTGATCCTCGCATATTCAAAGCATGGACTGATGAAGTAGGTGCAGAATGGGAGAAATTATACACGTCAGCATTACAAAAGAAATTCCTCTGGGTCAAAGATGAAAATGTAAAGTGGAATGATTTAAAGTAAAAATATGATCTGATAATTAATTGCGTTTATTTTAGAATCATTTAATTTCCCAAATTTTTAGACATCCAGTATGCCGGGGTAGCTCAGCCTGGTTAGAGTGCCAGTTCGCTTGGTAATCTCTAACGGTTCTCCAACTAAGGCAATACTCATAATCTGGAGGTCGCGAGTTCGAAACTCGCCCCCGGCACACAAAATTTCATCAAAATGGGCTCAAAACTATATGCTGAACTAGGCAATTTTCAGTACATAAAACAGGTTAAGCAATAATTAGATGAAATTCTAGATTTGATTAGAAAAAATAGCAAAAAATTCTTTTGCATCATTTTTTGACAAGTCTTTGTTTTTTGTAACACAATAATTTGTAGTAAATGTACACTTTGGGCATCCACCCCATTTATCACCATTTTTTATTGATTTTTTTTGTTTGAAGTCTACAGGACAATCACAATCATGAAGTAAAGAACAACAAGTATTGAGAATTTTTTCAAAATTATCATAGATTATTTTACTGCATCCATTAAATCCATCTGAAGAATTATCATAAAGATGGATTACTCCATTTTCATAATACGCATCAATGTCATTTGACTCGGATTTTGTGATAATTTTCGCAGCATTGACAAAAACATGTACAATAGTATGAATTCTAGAATCTGCAGATATCTGACTTTTTGATTCAAGGTTGGATTTTAAAACGAATTCTGGAGGCATTATGATACTTATTGAGGAATGTTTTGATTTCCAGTTAAAATTCCTCCAGGATGAAATACTTGCTCCATTGTGAGTTTCAAAGTTTTCTGATGACTCATTATAATTTCCTTTAACATACCCCGTAATGGTTCTACTAAGCTCAATTACACCATAACGCAACATGAGTTTTTTAGATTTTATAATAATTTCTCGATGTATGGCATTTCTTTCAGATGTCTGAAGA
>JAOUNB010000004.1 GCA_029881195.1 Candidatus Nitrosopumilus sp. | reverse complement strand
TTTATCTAATCCAGGATTTTCAGTAAAATAATTGTCTTTTTTTAGATTTTTTTGCCATTCAGTGAAAAATAAGACTGACGAATGATTTGGAATAATTCCATTCTTTTTTTCAAATAAAATAATATCCTCCTTTGTTATTGAGGAATTTTTAGTTTTTTTGAGTTTAATTAGAATAGCTTTTCTAATTAGTCTATTGAGAGGAATTTGATGAATTTTGATACCATTTTGTGAAAAATGGTATGGTGCATCAAGATGGGTTCCAGTGTGAGAACTTAGGAATAATAATTCAAGATTATAACCATCATCTTTGATATTAGACCATAAAATGAATTGAGGTTGTGGAGATCCTGGAAAACTTTGAAGAGATTTGGATATTGTAAGTGTAAGATCTATTGGTTTCATATTAATAGAATCTATTAGTAATTAATCAGTTTTTGAACTATGAAAAGTTAAATACTGTTTGATGAAAATCATCCTGTGCCTACTGCATATGTTCTATTAAATTCTGATTTAGGATCAGATGAGTCAATTATCACTGAAGTAAAACAGATTCTTGCTGAAGAGAATATCACATATGAGATTCAGGGAGTTTATGGAGTATACGATATTGTCTTAAAACTATCGTCTGATGATGCAGAAAAACTACGTGCAATCATCACCAACAAAATCAGAAAAATCAGTAAAGTTCAATCAACATTGACTATGATGGTAATAGAAGAACAAGAAAACCTATAATTTCTTTATTTTATCAATTACCTGAAGCAATTCAGATTCAGTATTAAAAAAGTGAGGAGATGCTCTGATAATTTTTTGTTCCATAATTTCCCTAACTGCTAAAACAATATTTTGTTTTTCAAGTTTATCTACTATTTCTTGAGAATCATATCCTTTAAGATTAAAAGATACAATGCTGGTTCTTTGATTTGGATCATCAGGTCCATATAAAATAATATTTTGAATTTTTGATAATTCTTCCCTGAAAAGATTTGATAAGTATAGATTTTTTTCACGAATATTTTTCATGCCAAAATTCAGTAAATATCTTGCAGATGATTCTAAGCCAACTATCCCAACATAATTTCTAAAACCAGTTTGAAATTTATCTGGTAATTCTTTGAAAGCAAGATTAGTTTCACCATAAATTATTGCAGATTCACCACCAACGGTCATAGATTTTATTAATTCGCTTGATTTTCTATTACAATAAAATAATCCAGTCCCCATTGGACCACAAAGCCATTTTGAACCATTAAAGGACATAAAATTACATTTAATCTTGGATACATCTATTTCTCCAATACATCCGACTGTTTGTGCACTATCTATAAAGAATGGAATTTTGTCATCAAGAATTTTTCCTATCTCTTCTACAGGTAATATTGAACCAGTATTATACAATGCATGACTCAAAGCAACTAGTTTTGTGTTATTATCGATGAAAGATTCTAAATCATCTAATTTGAAAAAACCATTTTTGTCTATAGGGAGGTTTTTGACTGAAATTCTTTCTTTAAGTTTAATCCAAGGATAATAGTTTGCATGGTGTTCATGCCCCATTCCACGAATGATGATATTAGATTTATCATCGAAAGAAAGACCATTTGCAACAAAATTTATTCCATCAGTTGTACTTTGAGTGAGAACTACCTCATCAGGCTGACATGATATAATTTTTGCAATTATTTTTCTTATATTTTGTAGTTTTTCTGTTACAAATAGTTCTGAATCCTTGGAATCAGGACCAATTGAATTGTATGAGATTAAAAATTCTTTCATGGCCTCTATACTTTGAGTGGGCATCAAAGATACTGATGCGTTGTTTAGATAGATTTTATTTGAATGTGGAAAATCATCAGAAATATCTCTTGATGTTAAATTCATTATTATATCTGTAAAATGCTAAAATGGTGTTGGATAAAAGTCCTGAGTTGATTTTAGATAATAATTTAGTACATATTAAAAATGAATTTGAGTTGAATATACCAAGTTTAGTTTTATGCTCTGAACCTTTTCACAAGGAAGAATTTCTTTATAGATTAATCAATTCTATTGAAAATCAAATAATCTTTGTAGACATGGATTTGCTTTATACTGGATATGTTGAATCTGGTATGATCCCAAAAAAAAATAATGTAATAATTTTTCATCCAGAAAAGGAAAATTGGGAGGAAAAATTAACTGAAATTATCACCAAAGTTTCAAAAGCGAAATTTTTAGTTGTAATTGATTCGTTTAATGGGGTTTACAACATATTTGATGATCTTGAAGCCGCAAGATTTGTCAATTCATGTATTATGTTACTATCATCTCTTGCAAATCAAACAGGTTCATCAGTTGTTGTCACTGGAATGGCAAGAAAAAAAGAGAATGTTGGATGGGTAATTTCACCAGGAGGAAAACAGATCATAAAATCGGTAAAAACAGGTATCTATTTTATTAAAAAAAATCAAAATGATTTGATTTTTACTACCTTAGAGGAAACTGATCATAAAGCATTCAAAATAGAGTATGAAAATATTCGATCTTAGTGCGATCATATTTTAAACGCCGTTATAAGACTTGAAACGCCGTTATAAGATGAAATTTTTAGGCAAATTATATTAAGAACAATTCATGATTTAATTTTGTTATGCCAGTAGGAATTATTCCAGACATCAGCGAACAAATGTGTATCGGATGTGCACTATGTGTAGAAATCTGTACAACATTAGGTCCAGATGTCCTTAGAGTAAAACCAGTTGAAGGCTGGAAGAGAGGTAAAGCATTTGTTTTCTACCCAGAAAGATGTATTTCTGATGGTGCATGCATTGGTGTGTGCCCAACAAAAGCAATCTTTTGGATGAGACCAATGGACTTTACTGTTGGACAACCAGTTCCACTCTACAAGAATTCAGTCTTCGTCAAAGGTTGGACTGAATTAATCGATTAGATTAATTCATCAATTTTTAATTTCTTTTTATTATTTTAGATTTTAACAGCGCCTGGCTTTTCTTGTGGAATATTTGGTTTTTTCCTTAACCAAAGCATTGCCCCAATAAATAAAATGCCAGGAACAAGAATGATGAACAGCATTAATTCGTAATAAGTTGTAAGTCTTTGTGCAGGTTTTATGTGATAGGTTTCATGAGATGTTCGTTCTGGATTATCATAAACTACAGTAGTAAAATCAACTGATCTTTGTTCTTTACTTTCTACATTTCCAAATACTGTGACACTTTCTTCAGCGAATATAGAAGGTGTGTGAATTTCCTCTACTCTTATTATGATTGAGCCAGAATCACTAAAGATAAAATTTCTATAATCACCACCAATTTGACTCAGTCCTTCATCTCGGAAAATCTCTTTCCCATTTTGAAAAATGACAAAATTGTATTTCATTTCTGCAAGATTAGAATTTGTTTGAGGATCATAGAATTGATATACAAATTGTATTTTTTCATGAGTTTTAATTACAGGTGGATCCCATGATAGATTGACTTCTAAGGCTAGATCTGGAGTGTATTGCAATAGTGGAAATTTTATTTTTGCGCCAGTTGCATCATGAGGATAGTCTGGAATTTTTTTTTCAATAATTAGAACACCTTCCATCCAAGGATGAATAGTACAATAATATGAAAATGTGCCAGATTCTTCAAATTTGTAAGACCATGATTCTCCTGGCATGAATCTGCCACTATCAAAAATCCCATTAGGAGTTCCAAAATTATCACTCATCCATCCAAATCTTCCTGAACCCTCTCCGCTGGTAACTGTATGACCTTCTTTGTCATCATTATACCAAGTAATTGTATCGCCAATTGTGGCGTATAGTTGTGGAGGATCATACCAAAATTCAGCAGGAGTATTTAATTCAGGATTATATGCTCCAAGGGGAATGTCAATTATGTATTCATCGGCATGTACAACAGAAAATGAAGCGAAAATGGCAAAAATTGCTGATAAAATTAGAAATTTCACATTTTAGAATCACTAATTCATTAATTAAATACTTGATGTAATTTTCATCAATGAGAAGGGATTACAAAGTTAAAGAAATTTTCTTAGGTACAAAATATACAAAAATCTTAGAAGCTTTGATATTCACATAAAATGAACATAGGGTAAAATGTTGATTTCGTTTAATCTTGGGAAAAAACTAATCTTATTGGTATTAATTGTATCAGTTGTTGCTCTTTCAATTACAGGATTTCTTAGTTTCAATTATGCTGATCAAATTCTAAAAGAAAGAGCCGGAGATCAATTACTGGGAGAATCAACAGTTCGTGGAGATGCTTTACGATTTCTTTTTGAATCAAGAATTGAACAAAATAATATTCTTGCGAGTGATCCAATGATTCAATTTTTAATTTTAGAAATGAATCAAATTCCTGAAGATGAATTTCAAGAATTAAAAGAAAGTAATCGTAGAGATTTCTTAATTCAAGTTCAAGCATTTCAGGAATTAATTGGGTTTTCTATAGGATTTGAAGACGTAAAAATTATTGGTTCTAATGGAAAAGTCTTTTTTTCTTTGGGGGGTAATAGTGATGAGAATTTTACTGAAAATCCATTTTTCCAAAGAGGATTAACAGAATCTTTTATAGAATTTGAACCAGTTGAGTCTGGAAAGAAAATGGTTGTAGTTTCACCAGTTTTTGCTGACGATAGCAAAAAAGATGATGAACCAATAGGGGTAATAATTTCAAGAATGAGAACAGCATCTATTGATAATATTTTGATCAACAGAAGTGGTTTAGGAGAAACAGGAGAGGTATACATTGTCAATGAACAGTTTTTGATGTTATCTGAATCTAGATTTTTTGAAGATGCAGTATTTTCACAAAAAGTGAATACTTTGGGAGTCCAAAAATGCTTCAATGAAGGAGAAGAATATGTAGGATTCTACACAGATTATAGAGAGATTCCAACTTTTGGATCAACTTATTGTGCAGATGATTTAGGAATTGTTTTACTAGCAGAAATTGATGAATCAGAAGTGGAAAAGCCAATAATAATTCTACAAGAAAGAATTTTTCAAACAGGTGTGGTAATCACCGTAGTAATGGGAATTGTTGCTTTTGTAATATCAAAATCCCTCTCAAGACCACTAATTAAATTGAAAAATGCAGCAAATAAAATTTCAAGTGGAAACTTTGATGTGAGAACCAAAATTGAGACAGGAGATGAAATTGGAGAATTGTCTCATGCGTTTGATTCAATGGCACAAAAGCTACAAGAGTCATTAATTGAAATTAAACAGAAAGAAGAGGTCATCAAACAGCTTGAGGGAGATATGTTGTTGAAATTTTCTCAACATGAACAAAATGATTGTGTAGGGGTAATTGATATGTCAGATTCAACTAGAATATCATCTAAATTATCTGATCGTGATGTCACTAAATTATATGAAATATTTCTAAACTTTATGGCAAAAATTATTCGGAAATACAATGGTCAAGTAGTAAAAAATATTGGAGATGCTTTAATGTTTAGATTTGCAAATATAGATATCAAAGATGAAAAAGTATTGAAAAATGTCTTAGAATGTTCTTTATCTATGATAGAGTCTCATGGTAAATTACAAGAACAACTCAAAGCAGAAAATATGCCTCAATTGGATTATAAGATCAGTTTAACGTTTGGGTCTGTTAAGGTAGCTGAAAGTACTACTTCTAATATTAGTGATATATTTGGTCCAACAGTAAATCGATGTTTTAAAATTAATTCACTTTGTCCAAAAAATAGTCTGATAATTGGTGAGAATATGTATAAAATTTCAAAGAAATTTGATGAATATGATTTTATTGAATTATGTGTCATTGAATTAAAACAGAAATATGATTACAATGTTTTTGAAGTTAAAAGAAAAGGATTAGATGGATTTGGAAATAGATAATTCTAACTAAAGAATTTCCTTTGTAATTTAAAAAATACGAATTGGTTATTTTTTTGAAAAACTAAATTTAGATTTCCAATTACTTTGTTTTTTAGATGATTTCTTTGAAAGATTATCTAGCATATCATAAGTAATTGTAAATCCATGTCCTACTAACGTATCATCTTTTCCATAATTTTCTCTATTTCGCACAAATTCATCAGCTAAATCTCTAATTTTTTTGGTTTTTAGATCAAACAACCTAATTTTCTTGCCATTTTCAAGTTTAATTATTGCATCACCACTTAATCCTTGAATTGAAAAGTTTTCAAAAAATCGAATTAAGCCACCTTTTTTTAATTCAATTACAGAATCATATGTGAATTTTCCTCCATAGATTAAAATTTCACGTGCAGAAATTTTTACGTCATCTTCTACGTTAAGAACAATAACAGAATCTGCATCAACAGATACTGTATTTACAAGATTTTCAGCAATAACTTTTCCTTTAGGAGCTGAAATGTGTGTTCTATGCTCCTGGATTTGAAACATCCCAACTTTTCCTTCCGGATCTTCTACTCTGAACTTTCTACCAAAAACATTTCCAATAATGATATTTCCATTATCTGCAATAATTGTCGCACCATTATCAATTCTGTATTTATTTTCTATAGGATCAATAAATTTGAAATCTCCTGAAGTAAGATGAATGTTTGATCTGAATTCTTGTGTCCATGAGGGACTTGTAATACTTCCTTGCATAATTATTGGACCGTCGTAAGTTAGATTTCCAGCCATAAAATTTCCTTTAATTGATAAAGCACCATTTGCTTTTCGCTCTAGTTCAATTTCTCCAAGAGTTTTTGATCCAAATAGTCTTGTTCCAGTTGTGTTTGATCTATTCAAAGCTGCTGCCCATTCTTCGGCAGTTTTCATTTCTTTTGATAATTCTTGACCGAGGATCTGATTTTTTCTTCTAATATCAGCTTCAGAATCACCAGAATATACTCTTGAATTTTTTATTTTTTCAATATCGGTATCAGGATATTTTTTACCAATTTTAAGATCCTCATATGCTTGTTTAATTTTGATAAATTGATCGTTTTCTCCTCCTCGATCTGAATGATATTGAAGTGCTAATCGTCTAAATGCATCTCTAATTTCTTTCTCTGTTGAGCCCTCAAGTATTCCTAAAATATCATAATTACTTTCCATCATTTTTACACCATCAAAATTAAATTTTCATATTCCCTATACTTGTAGGTTATTACATACAGAATATCAAGGATATGAAAAAATGAAAAAAATTTGAAGTGAACTACTTTACTACTAATACAGGAATCTTTGTTTTATGCATAACATAATTTGAGGTGCTTCCAAGGAATGTTTCCTTAGCACCGCCTACACCTCTTGCGCCAATTACTATCATGTCAAATTTTCCGTTTTTTGCAAATTTGACAATTTCAGATCCAGTATGACCACCGCCAGTTTTATATTTGAACGTGGCACCAGCCTTTTGAGCTTTGTTCATTGCAGGACCAATTGCTTTAACAGCTTTTTTCTGTGCTTCGTCTTTCATTTTTTGTGTATATTTTATTCCTGCTGTTATCGGTAAATGAAATACATAGAATCCAGTGATTTCAGCATTCCCACCTTTTGCAATTTCAATTGCTCTATCTAATCCTCTCATTGAGTTTGCAGAACCGTCAAGAGGTACGAGAATTTTATTGAATTTAGCCATGCTTAAAATTCAGAATCTTCCAATATAAAAAGAGTCATTATTTTCAGTGTTGAAATTCTAAAATATAATCAAAAATGGAAATTATACTTTAGTTTTTATACAAAAATCTATCAAAAAAGGAATTGTCAATATCGCAAATAGCAAATAAACCGGTTTCAATTCTAAAAAACTCAACAATTTCAGATGCAATCCGAATGTTATTGAATACAAAAATTAGCAGGCTTATTGTTGTGGATAATGAAAAACATGTAGGAATAATCACTGAGAAAGACATAGGATTATTTTTATTCTCAGAAACTACAATGCAAGGATTAGACGATATTCCTATTACAAAAATTATAAAACCAATTGAATTTGTAGATCAGGAATTAAATCATAAAGATTCAGCGAAAATCATGATTGAAAAAGGAATTAGTTCATTGGCAATTGGAGTAAATGGAGAAGTCAAAGGGATTTTTACAAAAAGTGATTTAATATCATTTGTTGCTGAAAACTTTTCAGGTAAAAAGAAAGTTGTAGACTTTATGACTCATGATTATGAGTTTACTCATTCTGCCGCACCATTGTATAAAGTTGTAAGAAAAATGTTAGAGAAAAAGATCTCAAGAATCATTGTGAAAAATCAAAATGAAGAACCAGTTGGAATAATATCGTTTAGAGACTTATTTAGAATTTCAATAGAACTTGGAAGTGAGGAAGATTATTCTGGAATTAATCTTTCACATAATATTAGACGAGGATTTCTATCTGAAGAAGGATTTGGAAATATTTCATTGGCAAGAGATGTAATGACTAAAGGGCTAATCACTGTGAAATTCAATGAAGATTTAGCTTCTGCATGTGAAATTCTTGTGAAAAATAATGTTAGTGGTTTAGTAGTACTTGATGGCAATAATAGTATTTCAGGAATTTTTAGTAAGACTGATGTGACAAGAGCTCTTGCGTCAATATGAAATGGCATTTTGATGATTTTATTTATGGTTCAATTGATGGTGCTGTAACAACTTTTGCTATAGTTGCGGGTGTAGTTGGAGCATCATTATCCCCAGGAATTATTTTGATATTAGGATTTGCAAATTTATTTGCAGATGGATTTTCAATGGCTACTGCAAATTATCAAGCATCAAAGGCACGAAATGAGTTTGTTCAAATGAAGCGAAGAGAGGAAGAATGGGAGATTGATAATCTAGCAGAACAAGAAAGAGAGGAGATTAGAGAAATTTACAGGGAAAAAGGATTCAAAGATGAATTACTAGAGGATATTGTACGAATTATTACATCTAGAAGAAAAGTTTGGGTGGATACTATGATGAAAGAAGAATTAGGGTTAATTGAGGATGAAAAAAATCCGCTAGATAGTTCTGTGAGCACTTTTATTGGTTTTAATGTAATTGGACTAATTCCATTAATTCCGTTCATGATCTTTATGATGATTGGAATTGATGCAAATTCAGAAGCATTTACTTATTCTACAGTATCAGTTCTTGCAGCATTTTTTCTAGTAGGAATGATTAAAGGAAAAATTGTCAAAAAATCAATGATACGTTCAGGAATTATTACATTAACTATTGGTGGTATTGCAGCAACTGTTGCATATATGGTAGGATATGGATTAAATTTTCTGGTTTCCTAGAATTTACAATAAATGTCTGAATTAAAGCGTCACATGGGACTTTTTCATCTTACCATGTATGGTGTAGGTTTGACTTTAGGTGCAGGCATTTATGTCTTAATTGGAGAAGCAGCAGGATTTGCTGGAAATTCAATGTGGATTTCTTTTTTGTTGGGTTCAATTGTTGCTATATTTGCTGGATTAAGTTATTCAGAGTTAACAGCATTGTTTCCAAAAGCAGCTGCAGAATATACTTTTGTGAAAAATGCTTTTAAAAATAATTTCTTTGCATTCATAATTGGATGGCTTACTGCAATTACTTCAATGATAGTTGCAGCAACTGTTGCTTTAGGATTCGCAGGATATTTTACTCAATTTGTAGAATTACCAATTACAGTTATTGCAATTATTTTAATTGGAATTTTATCATTGGTAAATTTTATTGGTATCAAAGAATCATCATGGGCAAATACAGTTTTTGCAATTATAACTGCAGGTGGATTGATGTTGATAATATTTCTAGGATTTTCTACAGAACCTATCGAATCCATTAATTATGTTGAAACACCAAATGGTATTACAGGTATTATTCTCGCATTTGTTTTAATTTTCTTTGCTTTTATTGGATTTGAAGATATGGCAAATGTTGCTGAAGAGGTAAGAAAACCTCATAAAACAATTCCTAGAGCTATAATTTTATCAATAATCATTACGGGTGTAATTTACATTTTAGTGTCTATGTCAATTGTTAGGATCTTAAATTGGGAAGAACTAGCATCATCTTCTGCACCTCTCGCTGATGCAGCTCATAACATATTAGGAGTAAATGGAGGATTAACTTTATCAGCAGTGGCACTTTTTGCAACTGCAAGTACTGTATTGATTACATTAGTTGCAGGTGCACGAATTTTGTATGGTATGGCTAAAAGTAATTCATTACCACAATTTTTGGGAAAAGTTCATTCTAAAACAAAGACACCATGGATTGCAGTAATAGGGATTTTGATTACATCTGTAGGATTTGCTTTTGTTGGAGATATTGTTATTATTGCAAACATTACTGTTTTTGCGGTAGTTATTACATTTGCAGTAATTAATCTAGCAGTAATTGTTTTGCGTTATACTGAATCTGAATTGGAAAGACCATTTAGAGTTCCAATTAATATAGGAAAATTTCCTATTCTACCACTGTTTGGTTTTGGCACAACAGTATACATGACAATGCAGTTTGAAACAGAGATTTTACTCGTAGGATTAGCAATAATAGCAATCGGTACAATTTTTTATGTTATTTTTACAAAATCTATGGCCAAATCTAACAACATATCTCAATTTTGATTTTTAAAATTAGTTTTAATAATTCAGTTCAATCTTGATAACAAATGGTAACAGAATTTGATGCAATTCCTACATTAGTTGGTATTTTAGTTTTAGTTATTCCATCAATGTTACTAGGTAAAATTTGTAAACATTTTGGAATTTCTGAAATAATCGGTTTTGTAATTGGTGGAATAATTTTAAGTCCGTTTGCATTAGGAGGATGGATACAATTCTATGATAGGTCAATTGTAGAGTTAAATGAATTAATGTTATCATTTTGGCAAATAGCTGGAATTATAATTTTATTTTCGGCTGGTCTTCATTTTACTTTTTCTAGTTTAAAACAAGCAGGAATACAAGCTGTAGTAGTTGGTACTGCAGGAGTTATAATTCCATTAATACTGGGATATGGAATTTCTACATTACTTGGAATTGATTGGATGGTTGCAATGATTATTGGTGCAACACTGAGTGCAACAAGTATTGCAGCAGCTGTAACAATTTTGGATGAGTTAAAAAAAGAGAAAACACAGGAAGGAAATATTTTAGTTAATGCTGCAGTACTTGATGATGTATTAGGTTTAGCAATTTTATCATCTATTATTTCAATTGTAATTGCACATTCATTGCCATCATTGGAGACAGTGCTATTTGAGATTTCAGAATCATTGATTTTATGGGTTGCTCTTCTATTTGGTTCCGTATTTTTGCTACCTAAGATAGTTCATGCTGTAGCAACTATGAGACCTAACTCACTTGAATCTAGAGGTACAAAACAAGCAACTGCACTCGGTTCAGCATTTGGTGTAGCAGCAATTGCTGCAAGTATTGGTCTTAACCCCATAGTTGGAGCATTTGCAGCAGGGATGGGACTTGCTGATTCCAAGTTAGCAAATCAGGTTAAAGAATTTGTTGGAAGATTACAAATTATTTTTGCTCCATTTTTCTTTGCAATAATTGGCACACATATTGATATTTCAAATATTTTGAATGTAGATCTAGTCTTATTTGCTGTAATTTTGATAATTGCAGTTATTGGTAAAATTTTAGGTTCTGGAATTCCAGCAATCATATTACTCAAAAATAAGAATAAAGGTTTACGGATAGGTTATGGAATGATTGTTAGAGGTGAAATTGCATTCATTACTGCAGGATTAGGATTAGGATATGAAATTATTTCAGAAGGTATTTTCTCAACACTAATTTTTGTAATATTAGGTACCATTATTATTGGACCAATATTACTAAGACACTCTTTTAAAAAAGATGATAAGATCTCAAATTAATTCTTTTTAGATTTTACAAGTGCAGTTACAGCAATAGCAATACCAGCCATACCAACTCCAATACCAATGTACCCTACATCCATTTGCTGTTTTAATTCTTGAAGTGAATCAACTGATTCTTTCAGATCATGAATGTCACCAATTAGTACAGTGTGTCCATCAATTATTTGAGTTAATGTAAGATCTGATGGTTCAGGAAATTCGATGTAAGCACGTTCTTCTACTTTTGGTGGATGCATCGATAAACTGATTGGAGTATCATTGATTGTTCCTAAAATATTTGCTTGATAAAATCCAGAAACGGTTGGATTGATGAATGCATAATATTTTCCAGGGATATTATGATCTGGGGATAGAGGAAGGGTAATGCTCTCATCTTTGTAGATTAATTTAATTTTAATTGTTTTTTTTAAATCTGTAATCCCATTTTTAAAAACTTGATCTTCAAAATCTAATTCTGGTTCAAGTGGACTAACATAGAATTCTATTGCATTAGTTTCTCCAGAAACTACTGGTTCATTCATCCAGCCTATTTCTACTCTATATTCTCCAACAGAATCAACTGTATGACCGTATGCAATTCCAGCTAAATTTGGGATAATTAACAAAATGAATAAAGTGGATTTTAATTTCAATACCAAAAAAACTTAATCTGATTTTAAAAACCTTCTACTTATTTTCATAAAAGAGATTGAATTTGATAAGATTTTGGGATTTGTGCCAGTTAGGCATCAGCATACATTGAGACTTCCCAAGCTGTGGGGGTTTGTGCAAAGGCAGTATATTCTTTGTATTTTAGTTCAGAGTATGCATCAATAAAGTCTTTAGTGAAAACTTCTTCTAAGAATTTTGAATCACTAGAAAGAGAATCAAGTGCTCCTTTCAAAGATACTGGTAAACTTCCAATATTATATTCTCGTTTCTTTTCTGAAGAAAGTTTGTACACATTTTCTTCTACGGGATCACCAGGATCAATTTTATTTTTGATTCCATCCAATCCTGCTAACAATAATGCAGCTTCTAAGAGATAGATGTTTGCAGTTGGATCAGGGACTCTATATTCAATTCTCTTACTTTTTTCCTGATTTCTATTATACATTGGAACCCTAATAGCAGTAGATCTATTTGCTAATCCCCAACAAACGTTTACAGGTGCTTCAAAGCCAGGAACAAGTCGTTTGTAAGAATTTGTTGTAGGATTTGAGATTGCGCATAAAGCTTTTGCATGATCTAAGATTCCACCAATATAATATCTCCCAATTTGACTCATCTGTGCTATTTCATCATCATGATCATACATTACATTGGTTTTTTCATTCCATAAGCTTTGGTGAGTATGCATTGCTGATGCATTATCACCAAAAATTGGTTTTGGCATAAAAGTAGCAACTTTATTCTTTCTTTTAGCTTTTACCTTTACCAAATTTTTAACTGCAATTACATTGTCAGCCATGGCAATCATTTCGTCATAAACTAAATTAATTTCACATTGACCTGAGGTCGCTACTTCATGATGTTCAGCTTCAATTTTTATGCCAAAATAATTGTATAAATCATCACATACATCTTTACGAAAACCATTAAGAGTGTCTTTTGGCTGTGATGGATAGTATCCCTCTTTGATATCTATTGCAGTGCTTACATTTCCTTTTGCCCAAGGCGATTCTTTAGATTCAATTGAGTATCCAGAACCTCCACCAGAATGGGTTGCAGCATAAGGAGATGGATAAACGTTGATTGTATCAAAAACAAAAAATTCTATTTCAGGACCCCAATTAGTATGAGTCAATCCAAATTCTTTGAGTTTCTCTGATGCTTTACATGCAATGCCTCTTGAATCTCGGTTATATCTTGACTCTTTGTTTGTGTTACCATCATAAAGATCGCAAAATATTCTTGCATTTTTTCTATTGCCAGGATCATAATCATTTGGAAGAACTTTAAACGAATTAGAATCTGGCATCAGAATCATATCAGAATTATTTACTGATTTGAATCCAACAATTGAACTTGCATCCAATTTTTCAAGACCGTTTATAAAACTATTTTCATCAATTGCATAGCTTGGCATTCCAACATTATGAAGTTCTCCAAAAATATCTACAAACCAAAAATCGATAAATGATATGTTTTCATCTTTAATAGTTTGTAACACTTGATCTGAGTTCACTGGTTTGTTTAATGAATTATTTTACTAATGTTGTTTAGTAAGATAGAATTGTCAAGATGGTCAGGTAAATTCTAAGATTCAGGATAATCATCCAGTGGGTTTGATTTTTTGAAATTTTTCATCTCCTCATCAAAGAAGAATTTTTCAGTAAGTGCAGGCTTTAAATCATCTAACCAAATTGCATTTTCATCGTATTTTGCAAAAAATGGTACTTGAACCCAATCAGGATTTCTACCTTGCAAAAATCTCAAAACAATTACTTTTTGATCCTGAAGATCTGCAGTTCCAATAACATGTACTTTACCTGGAGTCGCAGACATGCTAGGTCCACGAACAGTTCTTGCTAATCCACTAACCGAAGAATATGCCTTTTTGAAAATTTGATATGCCTTTACTAAAGGAACACCAAAGTAATGTTGAGCGCCTGTATCTCTAACTACAAACATGTAGTATGGCACACATCCTAATTGAACTTGAATAGTCCACATTTTTGCCCACATTTCAGCATCATCGTTGATGTGAGCTAAAAGTGGAGATTGTGTTCTGATTATTGCTCCAGTAGATCTTATTTCTCTAATCGCATTCTTGACTGCATCCGTTGATAATTCATTCAAATGATTAAAGTGACCCATTATTGCAAGATGTAATCCATTATCAACAATTTTTCTAAATACATCTAGCATTTCTTGAGAATCAGAATCTGTCAAAAATTTGTAAGGCCAATATGATAGAGCTTTTGTTCCAATTCTAATGGTTTTGAGATTTGGAAGTTTTGCATCAATCAGAGTGTCAACATATTTTGAGAAAATTTTTGCTTTCATAATCATTGGATCTCCACCTGTAAACAGTACATCGCTAATTTCTGGATGTTCTTTGACATATTGTACTAATTGCTCTCCTTCTTGCATTGCAAATTTCATTTCATCCATTCCCACAAATTGGGGCCACCTAAAACAAAAGCTACAATATGCATGACATGTCTGACTTTGACTTGGGAAGAAAAGACATGTTTCTTTGTATTTGTGTTGCATTCCAAATAACTTAGTTCCGTCTTTTAATTGTGGAACATTAAGTTCCATTTGACCAGCTGGGTGTGGATTTAGTTGAAGGCGAATTTCATTTGCAATGGCTGTAATTTCTTTTTTATCTAAATTATTTTTTAACGCAGTTGCCATTTTGTCATAATGTTCAGGTTTTAACATTCCTTTTTGAGGGAAAGTTAAGACAAACATTGGATCATTTGGGACATTATTCCAATCAATTAGTTGTTCAACGACATAGTTATTTGCCTTAAAAGGTAATACGTTTCCAACAACCTCCATTTCGAACTGAACTTCGTCTCCAAGATTCTGAATTTGTGGAAGTGTACGAAAATTGGATAAAGTATATGATTTTAAAGATGGTGAATCATCCCATATTGTTTTCTGATAGGTCATTCTGTTATTAGTACAAACACTATTGTTAAAGGTTACAGGTTTTTACACATAAAAGATTTAAAATTTTATAATAGTTTTATTGAAAATTCTAACAGAAATGAGGATCAGGTTAATCTATGTATGATAGAAAAAAAGAGTAAAAGGGATCTAATTGGCTGAAGAAATAATTGATGCGGTATCAGGGCAAGTAGACCAATTTCAGGGTATTTCTCAGCTTCTAATGTCATCTGAATCTCTTCAGGCAGCATTTATTGTGTTAATTGTAGGCATTATTGGAATCGTAGTAATTTATCGTACATTTTCAAAATTTGTTAAGAAGCAAAAATTGAATTATGTACGACCACACCTTTCAAGATTTATCAGAGTAGTAATTTTACCGTTTTTTGCCATCATATTAATCACCTCAGTAAATTTCTACATACAATCATTTGCTCTATTTGAAAATGATGTTTCAGTTTATGCAGAGGAAAAACTAGCTCCTAGTGAAACGTTTGCGAAGATTCTCAATACAATAAATATTCTTGTTATTGGATATTCTATTGCTCATTTAATTCCAATAATACTTGCTAAAAAAGAAAAATCTAGTTTTGAGAAAGAAGATTTTGAATCATGGAAAGAATTACGAGGATTTCCAGATGATGATGACGATCTTTTTCATAGATTCTATAAATGGGTTCCTCCAAAACATACACCAGATGAATTAAGTGATGAAGAATTTGAAAAAAAGTTAGAAACAGAAGAAGGAAGGAAATTTTTGGAAGAATTTAGAACAACAAAAGGATTGCCAATTGGGAGTTTTGAACAACTAGTTAAAGATCCATTTGAAGAATGGAAGATATCTGAAAGAGGAAAATATCTGAAATATTATGATGATTGTATTTCTGGAAATAATGAATCTGGAAAAAAATTAAAACCTGGACAAGATATTGAAGAGATTTTTCCTATAGATACATGGAGAGAAGAAAAAAGATTTGGGAGTTTTGATCCAATAATACCTGGATCAAAACCTCCGGGTTATGCAAAAAGAAAAAGAAAAGATCTTCCAAAGTCAATTTCTCAAATTTTGCCACTTGGAATATTTGTTGCAGTAATACTTGGAGTAATTAGTTGGTGGGGAATAGATTTGATAATACTTGCAACTGCTACAGGAGGATTAGCTATAGGTGTAGGATTAGCATTGCAAGAAACTATGCAAAATTATTTCGCTTATATATTGATTAGAAAAGATAAGATTTTTGCAGAAGGTGAACGTGTTCAATTAGATACTGGATATAATGGATATGTACATAAAATTACTCCCAGAGTAACTTTCATTCGTGATGCATTAAATGAATCATATGCAGTGATTCCAACAAGACAGCTTGTTAATTCTCAAATAATTAATTATTCAAAAGAAATCAAAATGGTGCCTGCAATTGTTGAAGTAGGAGTTTCTTATCTAAATAATCCTAAACAGGTAGCTGCAATTTTAGTTAAGATTGGCAAACGTGCTATGAAAGAGGTTATGGATGAAAGAGGAAGACATCTCATTAAACAACAAAGATGTCCTTACTTGGATAATAATAGACCAAGTTGTGGATGTGACAAAGATATTCATATCGACATAAATCAACCTGTTGTGAGATTTAACAAATTTAATGATTCGTCACTTGATTTTTCATTATGGGTTTATGTTAGGGATTATGGTGCACAATTCAAAACTAAAACGGATATTAGGATAATTATGTACGAAGAATTCAAAAAATATGATATTAGAATACCATGGCCAATTAGAACAGTGTATCAAGGAGATGAAAAACGGGAGGATGAGGAAATTCGAAAGCTTGATGAAGAAAGAAATCAAGTTATTGATAAATTTGGTATTGGGGACTTAGGTCGTGGAGGTGGTGAGGATTGATCTTCTCAAAACTTAAGAATCCCATCAAATCACATTTTTTTGATGAGCAATATTTCAATAATTTCAGGAAAATCTTCTGAAGATTTAGCAATAAAGTTATCTAGTAAAATAAAGGCAAATCTTGTAAAATCAGAGATTAGAATTTTTGCCGATGGGGAAAGTAAGATTACATTAAATGGGAAAATATCTAAAAAAAAATCAGTTGTATTACAGTCAATCTACCCACCAGTTGATACTAATTTGATTCAAGCACTATCATTGATTTCAAAAGCTAAAGAAATTTCGTCTGAAGTAATTGCTGTAATTCCATACATGGGATATGCAAGGCAGGATAGAGAGTTCTTGCCTGGAGAAATTGTTACGATGAAAGTTCTTGGTAAATTATTCAAAGGTGCAGGTGCATCAAAAGTAATAGCAGTTGACATTCACAGTTTGATAGGTTTTAAGCACTTTAACATAAAGACAAAAAATGTAACCGCAATTCCAGATCTTGTAAGATATTTTAAGAAACTGAGGCTAAAAAATCCTCTAGTCGTATCACCTGATCAGGGTGGGAAAGAGAGAGCACGAGAATTTGCACGAGAATTTGGAATAGAGTATATAGCTTTAGAAAAAAAAAGGGACCGAAAAACAGGTAAGGTTCAGATTCAAACCAAAAATGTAGATGTTACAGAAAGAGATCTTGTTTTAGTTGATGACATGATAAGTACTGGAGGAAGCATAGTCAAAGCTACTCAATTTCTTAAAAAACAAAAATGTAAAAGAGTCTATGTTGCATGTACTCATGCTCTTTTAATGAATAACGCAGAAAATGAAATTAAGAAGGCAGGAGTAACAAAAATTGTTAGTACAAATACAATTCCGGGCAAAACATCAGTAGTAGATATTTCAGATACAATTGCGAAGTCAATAGTGTAATGCCAGAAAGTTTTTTCATTTTATCTAAAGATAATCTTGAACTTGCAATTGATGAGATTATTGCGCTATCAAAAATGTACGATAGGTTTTCTAAAGTAAAAATTATTTCAAATTTAGTAATTATTCAATCAAAAACAAACTGGGAAAAAATTACAGGACGTGCATCATTTGTAAAAATTTCAGGTCAGATCTTAAGAAAAATGTCTGGGTTATTTTTAGATGAAGAAAATTTGGGAGTTTTGAAAAATGCGAAAACCTTTGTTTGTAGAATAATAAATTTGTCATCAAATCAATTTAACATTCCTGAATTAGAAAGTTCAATGGGAGATATGATATCAAAATTTTCTTATGCAAAAGTAAAATTAGAAAATCCAGACATTACAGTATATCTCATTTTTACTGATGAAGAAAACTTTTTTGGATTTTCAAAAAGAGTTAATGAAACAAATAGACCAATAAAGATTACAAAATATCCTCATGAATTAGATTGGAAATTAACAAGAGTTATGATAAATCTCATAGGAATGAAAGAGGGAGAAACGGTTTGTGATCCATTTTGTGGTACAGGTACAACCCTCTTAGAAGCTGAATCTATGGGAATTCATGGAATTGGATTTGATTTTGATGAAAAGATGTGTTTGATTTCAAAAGAAAATCTCAAGGTGAATGGGTATAAATCCAAAGTTTTCAATTCAGATTTTCAAGAATTAACCAAAGTTTCTCAAGATTTTGATGGAATCGTTACTGATTTACCCTATGGAAGATCCTCAAAGACATCAGAAAAACCGGAAGAAATCTTAAGGAGATTTTTTTTAATTCTTCCTAGACGAAAAAGAATTGCAATCATGTATAAAAAAGAACTAGATGATAAGTTGAAATTAAAGGGACTAAAAAAATATGAAATCTATAGGCATAAAAGCTTGACTAGGACAATTTTGATAAAATGAAACTTGTATTCCTAGGGACATCAGCTGCACAACCTACCGAAAAAAGAGGACTATCCTGTATTTGCTTAGAAAGAGATGGTGAAATTCTGATGTTTGATGCAGGAGAAGCAGCACAGATTTCCTATATGAAATCAGGTTTAGGATGGAACAAAAAAATGAAGATGTTTGTAACGCATCTACACGGGGATCATTGCGTAGGAATTCTAGGATTGTTGCAAACAATGTCTATGCAAAACAGAACAGAGGCACTAGAAATTTTTGGACCAAATGGAATTGAGGAATTCATTGCTGCAAATATAAAAGTGTTAAATTTTGGATTATCATTTCCTATCTTAATTACCAATATTAAAGAAGGAAAAGTTTTTGAAGATAAAAAATTTTCAATTTATGCTTGTAAGGCTAATCATTCAGTAACGGCGTTTTCATATTTGTTTGAAGAAAAGGATAAACCTGGGAGATTCAATCTTGATGAAGCAAAAAAAATAGGAATACCGGAAGGAGAATTATGGAAAAAACTACAAAATGGAAATCAAATAGAAATTAATGGAAAAATAATAAAACCAGAACAAGTACTAGGAGAAAAACGTTCTGGCAAAAAAATTGGTATTTCAGGAGATACAATGCCCACTAAAGAATTAGAAAAGTTTTTTGAGAATTGCGATTATCTCGTGTTTGATGCTACATTTTTAGATGGAGAAAAACAAAGAGCACAAGACACATGTCATTCTACTGCAAAGCAAGCAGCAACTATAGCAAAAAGTGCAAAAGTAAAAAATCTGGTTTTAACACACTTTTCGGCAAGATACAAAGATGAAGTTGGACATTTACAAGAAGCAAACAAAATTCATGATTCAGTAATTACTGCAAGAGATCTTTTAGAAATAGAAATTAAATAAAATGTTTGAATTAATAAAAGATGATATTGACAATATTAAGAAAGTTGTATTTGTAACAGGAGCTGGAATTTCTCAAGAAAGTGGAATTCCAACTTTTAGAGGAAAAGATGGATTATGGAGAAATCATGATGCAATGAAATTAGCAACAATTGATGCATTCTATAATAATCCAAAGTTAGTTTGGGAATGGTATAATGAAAGAAGAGCCAATATCTTTGCAGCAAAACCGAATCCTGGGCATAGGGCTATTGCTGAGTTAGAAAAATATGTCAAAGTAGTAGTTTTAACACAGAACATTGATGGACTTCACCAAAAGGCAGGAAGTTCTCAAGTATTAGAGCTGCACGGAAGTATCATTAAGATCAAATGTTCAGTTTGTGATTTTAAAGAGGAAACAACATATGAAATTTCAAAAGTTCCACCTTTATGCAGATGTGGAAATATTCTACGACCTGATGTAGTATGGTTTGGAGAATCATTACCGCAAGATGTTTGGCAAAAAGCCATGGTTTTAGCAAGTCAATGTGATTTAATGATAATTGTTGGTACATCGTTAGTCGTATCTCCTGCAAACACATTACCTATCTATGCAAAACAAAATAATGCATTACTGATTGAAATTAATCCAGAAAATACTGAAATGTCATCAGAAATGGATTTGATTATAAGGAATACAAGTGCAATTTCTTTACCCAAGTTTGTAACATTATTTAAAAAAAATTAAATTATTTTTGTAAAAATACATCATTAATATTTGAATAAGATGAATATTCCATATTAAACATTGAAGAAAGTTAAAACTAGTTCTAATGATCAAAATTATATTTACAGGATAAGGAATATCTGTAGTATCATTT
The DNA here is from genome assembly GCA_029881195.1 of Candidatus Nitrosopumilus sp. Taxonomy (GTDB): domain Archaea; phylum Thermoproteota; class Nitrososphaeria; order Nitrososphaerales; family Nitrosopumilaceae; genus Nitrosopumilus. Next base: position 25,700 of record JAOUNB010000004.1, on the reverse strand, counting down.
ACAATTGTTTCTAACGTTGAAGTAAAGTACATCCCAGAAAAATTTTCTTTTTTTGCAATTGTAATTATAACATTAACACTATTTGATTTTTCGCTAAGATCATAATATTGATACCATAATCAGATTCCTGTTTTGTAGATAAGAAATTGTTTCGTATTTCACCTGAAAATTAATTTGTGTAGTTAGAATAGTGATGAAACAGATTATGAATCAGTTGATTTTGAATTTTGTGAAGTTGAATTGGTCACAAAGATATTCTTAATAGATTCAATAGGATTAAGATTAGGAATTTCTTCACTAATTATTTTTTGAGAAGATTTTTTTACCTCAGAAATTTCGTTGGAAATTTCATTTCCAGCTTGACTTATTTCATTAGAGATGGTTTTGCCTGTTTTATCCATTATTTTATCAATTGAACCATCAATTCTTTTTTCAACTGAGTCTGAAGCTTTAGAGCCAAAATTTGATACGTCGGTTTTTAAAGAATTAATTACGCTTGCCGAGGTTGTTGGAAACAAGATATCAATCTCATTAGAAAATATCATGCCTCCTAATATCAAAATACCTGCAATTATGCCTAATTTTATGAACATTTGATAGTTATTCAAAAGAAAATGATTTTAGATTCATACTAAAAAAAATAGTCAAAACAGAGTGATTTTTCTTAACCAAGTCTGGCTAATTCCCTAAAATAATCCAATCAAGTATTTTATCAATATTTGAGGAGGTAAGAATTACTTTAATTGGCCCCAAAGGAGATTCTTCTGCTTCTTCACAAATTGCTATTTGTTCAACAAATGCTGCCTGTTTATTAAGATAAAACCAAGTTGTGTCGTTATCTAAATTTTTTTCAAGATAACGACGATAGGTGTTTTGGGATTTTTTTAAATGAATTGTTTCATAAATTTTTTCAAATGATCTCAATTCTCTTGACTGTGCTGTAATTGAGAGATGTTCAATTTTGATTGTTGAATATGGGAAAATATTTGAAATCGATTTTTGAACTTTCTCAGAATCTTCAGAAGGATTTAACGTAGTTGTCATTTGAATTATACAATTGATGTTTGGGATTTTCATTCTATCCAACTTTGAATAATTTCGTAGGCATTTTTGATTAATTCATCTTTTGTCAAACCAATATTTGAAATTGCATAATCAGATAAAGCGATTGAATTGCTAATTCCAACTCCTAATTCACGATTATCTCTTTCTTCAAAGTGTTCCTTTGTTTGTGGATCATCTGATCTCCCTCTTTTTTGTAGAAAATCAAATCTTGTGTCAGTAGAAGCATGAATTGCTAATAGTTTTACAGTGCCATATTTTCTTAGTACTTTTATTTCATCATTTGATCTTACTCCATCTATCAGTATTACGTCAGATGTAGAAGATTCAATTTGTGATTTAACTAATTCTGCTATTGCACCTGGGCCATTTTGCTCTCTGAGTTCAAGCATCAATTTCCCAAGATTTGTTCTTGTTAATTCTAAATTTCTTTTTTTTGCTTCTTCCCTAACAGCATTTCCCATATTGATAATCTCATATCCTTTTGATTTCAAACCTTCAGCAATGGTGGATTTTCCAGCACCGGGCATGCCTGTTAGGCATACGATTAATTTTGTCAACATATGACAAAAATGAAACTCGTCTATGAAGTTACCGGAAATTATTATAAAGATATATCAAAGAAGGATATGATGCGAACTTTTGTAGCAGTGGAAATTTCAAATGATGATGTTATTCATTCAATAAAAAAAATTCAAGATAAAGTTAACATCAACGCAAAAGCTATTGATTCAGAAAGTTTACATTTTACATTACAATTTTTAGGGGAAGTTTCAGATGATGACTCTGAAAAAATTATTGATGCTCTTAATACAATTGAATTTTCAAGTTTTAAGATTAATTTGAAAGGAATTGGCGCATTTCCTAAATCTAAATTTCCAAGAGTGATTTGGATAGGTACTGACGAGGGTGGAGGCAATATGTTAATTCAGTTGGCAAAAAAAGTTGAAAAAGTATTAGAACCCTTGGGATTTTCTCCTGACAAGCCATTCAAACCTCACGTTACAATATTTAGAATTAAAAAGAAGGTAGATGATATTACAAAAGAATTGGATAAGCAAAAGATGATAGATTTTGGCATTCAAGAAATAACTAGTTTTAAATTAAAAAAAAGTGAACTTACATCTACTGGGCCAATTTATTCTGATTTAGAGGAGATTCAAGCAAGAAAATGAAGCAAGTTATTAGTAAAGTGTCTAAAAATGTAATTCCGTTAAAAACAATTGAGAAATCAAAAAAAGAAATTGCTGATCTAGCATTCAAGTTAGTAGAAAAGGAAATTGGAAAATATACAGAAGTTATAGGATTGGAATTTGGAGGATCATTTGCAAAAGGTACTTGGCTATCAGAAGATGCAGACATAGATATTTTTGTAAGATTTAAAAAATCCACAACAGAAGAAAAATTTGAAAAAATTTCAAAAAAGATAGGTTTCAACTCATTAAAAAAATATTTTCCTTATGTCAGGTATTCTGAGCATCCATATGTTGAGGCTAAAATTAAAGGCACTAAGATCAATGTAGTTCCATTTTATGATGTAAAAATTGGAGAATGGAAAAGCGCCGCAGATAGATCAACATTTCACACAAAATTTATGCAAAAATCATTAACATCAAAAATGAAAAATGATGTAAGAATTCTCAAAACATTTCTAAAATCAAACGGAATTTATGGTGCAGAAATTGCAAAACAAGGTTTTAGTGGATATGTATCAGAGGTTTTGGTTTTGCATTTTGGAAATTTTGAAAATATTGTAAAATCAATATCAGAAATTAAAGAAAATCAAGTTATAGGAAAAACTTCAAAGAGATTTGAAACACCAATTGTAATAATTGACCCTGTTGACAATAACAGAAACTTAGCTGCTGCAATATCTAATGAAAATATTGGGAAATTTGTTCTAATTTGCAGGGCCTTTAAAGATAGAAGTACTTTAGAGTTTTTTAGGAATAAAAAATTAAGAATTGCAAAAAAGTATTGGGATAACTTGTTAGTGATAGAATTTAATTTTAAAATCAGAAGTCCAGATATAATATGGGGACAGATTAAGAGAGCTACATCATCATTGTCTACACAATTAGAATTGGGTGGATTTAATGTATTAAGAAGTAAATCTTATACAGATCAAAAAAATAAAGTTTACCTGTTTTTCTTCTTGGAATCATCAAAGATCAATCAAATTTATTCAAAGGAGGGGCCAGATTTTTTTAGGGAAGACAGTTCGCAGAGTTTTATTTCCAAAAATCTTGAAAACACAGAATTAATGTGGATGGAAAATAATGGAAAAATAATTTCTCTAGAAAAGAGAAAGCATACAAATGCAGTTAAATTTATGTCAGAATTTTTGAAAAAAAATCTTCAAATAGGCATACCTAAAGGTCTTCAAAGTGATTTCAAACAAGGTTACAAGGTTTCAGTAGGAAAGAAAAATCTAAGCAAATCAATTAAAGAGGTTGCAAGTGAATTGATTTCAACAGATGACACATTCGTTTATTTCAATTAAGAAACTTTCTGATGAACCATATTCAAAAATTCTAGGATATCCAAAAGCTACCGGTCGTCAAATAAAATCAAGAATAAATGAGTTAGAAAAATTAAAAATTAGATCAATTTCGTTTGTGGGTCCTACAACAATTGGTAAACTAGCTATCTTAGGTAAAGGATATGTAGGAGTTGTAGTTCTTGCGAAAAAAAATTATAAATTAGTTGCATTGAAAATCAGAAGAACTGATTCACAAAGAAAAGAAATGAAAAAAGAAGCAACATTGCTAAAATTAGTGAATTCTGTGAATGTTGGGCCAAAAATGTTAGTTGCTAGCAAAAATTTTTTAGTGATGGAATATTTAGAAGGAGTTAAAATTAGTGAATGGGTTTATTTGTTAAAAGGTGTAGGAAGTGCAAAGCAATTAAAATCCACAATTAGAAAAATTCTAGAAGATTGTTACAGATTAGATCAATTAGGCTTTGATCATGGTGAATTAAGTAATATTTCCAAACATGTCATAGTAGGAAAGACAAAGTCTACTTTAATTGATTTTGAAAGCTCCAGTACTACGCGAAGACCATCAAATGTCACATCTATCACTCAAGCATTTTTTATTGGATCAGGTATTGCAAAAAAGGTCCAAAAGGTTTACAAAAATCCACCCAAAGAAAAAATTATTGATGCACTAAAACAATACAAACAAGAAAAAACAAGAGAAAGTTTTGACGAATTATTAAAAATTCTGAAATTATAATGGGATTGGCAGGATTTGAACCTGCGACCACTAGTCCCCCAGACTAGTATCATACCAAGCTAGACTACAATCCCTTGTTTCAGAGGCACAAAATGAAATTATTAAATCGTCGTATTGATTTATCAAATACATGAAAATTTGTAGTATCTGTCACAAAATTTCAGCAACTGATCAAGATCATCTTGATTGTGTTCAAAAAAGAAGTATTGAATTACAAGATGAAGATTTTAAAAATAATATCCCAGAAAGACTGAATCTGTCAAAAAATACTCAGGATTTAGGTGTTGAAGTAAAAGCAATCTTAGAACATCTTTTCAAAGCTAAAGATGACAAAAATGAACTATAACCATTTTGCTAGTCTTTCTTTTTCGAATTCTATTTTTTTAGAAAGATTATCTGCAGTTGATTTTGTAAGATTTGTTGAAGGTTTTGAGTTTGAGAACATATCTACTTCTATAACAGATGCAGTATCTCTACCGGATTCTATAAAACAACCACCCTTTCCGTCAAAAAGTGCGGATTCTTCTTTTGATTGAATTTTTGAAATTATGTTTTTAGCAACTGTAATCCCTTCGCCCTCTGCAAAAACTCCCGCTTTTGGAACCGCCATTGTTTCTGTAACGGTCAAATTGGTAACATCACCTATTGCAAAAACATTTTCAAAAGATGTTTTACAATCTCTGTCTATTGAAATGAATCCAGGTTCTTGAGCTAATCCGGAATCATAAATTACTTTTGGAGCTATATGTGGAGGAACTGCCAAAAGTAAATCAAAATCAGCTTCACTGTTTTCAAAAATTAGTTTTTTAGATTCGACAGATTTTATTTTACATGAATTATGAAAAACAATTTTTTCAGAATTAATAAGTTCTAGAATTTGTTTGCTTACTTCAGGACCAGCTGCAGGTAGGGTAATAGGGGCAGGACTGTAAAAATCAATTTGTATAGAATCACGTATTCGACGTTTTCTAAGCATGGAATCTATTAGTAAACTAGCCTCAAATGGAGCGGGAGGACACTTGTAAGGCATCCCCATGATAGATATTGCAATCTTTCCAGATTCCATGTTTTCCAGCCTGTCATGAATTTCTAAAAGATCATTGTGATCATACAGAATTAATCCATTTTCAACCAATCCAGGAATTTTTTCTGAGGCTAGAACAGCACCCATAGAAATTATCAGGTAATCATATTGAATATTTTGGGATTGTGTTTTTACGTTTTTATTTTGTAGATCAATTCTTAAAATTTCGTCTTTAATGAAACTGATTTCTTTTTTTGATAATTCATTTAACGAGCCGATTGAATTTTCAAAAGTTCGTGTCCCATTGATTATCCACAATTTTGCAAATCCTACCATAAACCAGTCTTTTTTGTCGATTACAGTAATTTTTACTTGTGATGAGGATAGAGAATTTCTTAACTCAGTAGCAGTTGATAGTCCACCAAAACCTCCACCTAAAATTACAACATGTGGGATACCAGTCAACTTAGCGTTCTTGTGTTGTAGGCCTTATCAGGATTTCATTGACATTTACATGAGATGGAGAATCAACTGCATACAAAATTGCATTTGCAATGTCTTCTGCTTGTAATGCTTCCATCTTCTTTGCATTTTCAACAAATCCTTGCAATGATTCATCAGTAATCGTGTCATTAAGTTCGGTTGCAACAACTCCAGGTTCTATACTAGTAACTCGAATGTTAGATCGTACACTGAATTCTTGTCTTAATCCCTCACTAAACGCTGCAACTGCATGTTTTGTTGCGCAGTAGACACTTCCTGCTGGAAAAACAATTCTTCCAGCTACAGATGAGAGATTTACAATGTGACCGGATTTTTTATCTTTCATATGAGAGATTACTGCGGCTGTAGAATATAGGACACCTTTAATATTCACATCAATCATTCTATCCCATTCATCGACTTTTAGACTCTTGAAGAAGCTCAAGGGCATCAAACCTGCATTGTTTACAAGAATATCAATAGAACCCCACTTGTCTAAAACTGCATTAGCAAAATTTTCACATTCAGATCTTTGAGTTACGTCCAATTTTTGAAAAAATACTTCTCCGCCATCAGATGAAATTTTTTTTGCAAGTTCTTCTAATCTGTCAACTCTTCTAGCTCCTATAGCAACTCTAGCGCCTGCTTTTGATAGTGCTAATGCAGTAGCCAAACCTATACCACTGCTTGCGCCTGTAATTATTGCAACCTTATCTTTAATCATCTAAATTTTATAAACTGATCATCATTGTAAAAATGTTTAGACGCTAAAAAATGCAAATTTTGAGTACAGTCATATCACCTTTATTAAAAGAAAAAATGTAATGAGAATATGAAATCTGAAAATTGTGCATACTGTGGCGATTTGACTGATTTGCCTTTTCAATGCAATTATTGCAAGGATCCATTCTGTTCAGAACATAGGCTTCCTGAAGAACACAGATGTGTAAAACTTAGTCAGATTAGAGCAAGAAGATTTGGGGAGAAAAAAGTAATACGAGATGGAGGACCTAACAAACCAAGTATTTTCAAACGAATTTTTGGAAGATTTTAAAATCAATAAGGACTTTTGTCAGGAGATATTTTTGCACGTCTTCCCTGATAAAGAAGTGCAATGGCAAGTGCAAACATCACCATTGCAGTTAACGGAAAATTCTTTGGAGCAGGCAAAATAAACCAATAATATATTCCAAATCCAATGGATACCACAGCCTGTATCCATAATTTTATCCATTTTGGAGCTTTGATTAATCTACTAATAGCTTCTACTACAAAAATTCCAATTACAGGATAAATTGTGTAAAACAAAAAATCGATTACATCTACACCTGTATGAGACATTTAACACCAAAAGAAAATAGACATAATTTCTATCTAATCTTCCCAACGTACTTTGGTAGCGATATTTTTGGAAATTAGGGCTTGGGCATTTTCATAGGGAATTGTTGTTATATCTTCAGGCTTGAAAGGACCATATTTTTCAAGGTCAGCACCAACAATTTCATCTACTTCCTTAAGAAGTCGAATAACAATTTTCTTTGTCTTGTGATTTTGAACCAACGATTCAAGAAATTTTGATTTTCCATGAATTGTTGCTGAAATAATCATTTCAGTTCTTTCTTTCTCTTCTTCTTTTGAATCTAAAATGAATTTTTCTTCATCTAAAAGACATCCGATTTCAATTTCAGGAGAATTCAAAATTTTATCCAATCTGATATTTATCAATAATGATGATAATTCAGTTGCCATTTCTATCATTGTATCTTTAATTTTCTTTTCTACACCATCAAATTCTTGTTTTCGTAAATTTCCTATAAAATCAGCAAGATTACGATAAAAGTTTGGATCAATTTCTAATAACGAATCATTTTCAATTTCTCGTAAAACTGTATGATGTAATGAATTGATATCTGTTTGATTTGATTCAGACATTTCCTACCTAATCCTTAAATGTTGGATGTATTTGTGTTTGATTGAAGTACAAAATTGCCCTATAAAGTAAGTCACGGAAAAGCAATACAAGTAACATATTCACCTGACGAAGTTTTCTCTAGGATTCAACATGAAGGTATTCAATTTATCGATTTACAATTTACTGGTCTAACAGGTCATTTTCATCACACTACAATTTCGGCTGATACCTTTACTCCCGAACAGATGAGAGATGGATTACCTAAATTAGATGGCTCATCGATAGTCGGTTTTGCCAGTATCAATGATTCGGATCTGCTTTTAAAACCAGATCCAAATACATTTGCGATAATCCCTTGGATGACTGAAAATAAAACTGCCAGACTTCTTTGTGATATTTACTGGGGAGAAAATAGAGGAAGATTATCACGAGATCCTAGAGGAATTTCTCAAAAAGCTGAAGAGTATATCAAATCTCAAGGATTTGATTTTAGTACGTGGGGTCCAGAGGTAGAATTTTTTGTTTTTGATAAAGTTCATTGGGATGTTTTAACACCGTATAAAGGACAATCATACTCAATTGAATCAAAAGAAGCTCCATGGAGTCAAGAAGGAAATGGATATCCAATGGGATTACAAGAAGGATATTATCCTAGTACGCCATCAGATACTCTTACACCGTATAGAAATGAATGTGTGAATATTCTTAAAAGTAATTTCGGAATACTATGTGATAACCATCATCACGAAGTTGCAACTGCAGGACAATGTGAAATTGACATAAAGTATGATTACATGACAAATGCTGCTGATGCTGCTCAGTCATACAAGTATGTAATTAGAAATGTTGCACAAAAATATGGCAAAGTTGCAACAATGATGCCCAAGCCAATTGCTATGGATTCGGGATCTGGAATGCACGTAAATGTTAGTTTATGGAAAGGAAATGAAAATGCATTTTTTGATCCAAATGATGAAATTGAGTTAAGTCAGACTGGAAGATATTTTTGTGGTGGAATCATTAATCACGCAAAAGCATTATCTGCAATTTGTAATCCTACTACCAATTCATACCATAGATTAGTACCGGGTTATGAAGCTCCAGCATATATTGCATGGAGTTCAGGAAACCGTTCTGCTATTGTAAGAGTTCCTAAGCATCTAACAGGAAAAGGTTATTCACATCTAAAAAGACTGGAGTTCAGAGCCCCTGATCCTTCATCAAATCCATATCTTGTGTTTGCTGCTGTAACGGCAGCTGGAATGGATGGATTAAAAAAGAAAATGGATCCTGGAGATGAGATACGTGATGATATTTTTAAGATGACTAAATCTGATAGGGCTAGAAGAGGAATAGGTGTTCTTCCAAAAAGTCTTGGAGAAGCATTAGATGAATTAGAAAGTGATAGAAAATTCCTCAATACAGTTTTTACAAATGATGTAATTGATAAAATTATAGAGTTAGAAAGACGTGACCAACGTGAAATAGCAATTAGGCCACACCCACATGAATTTTATCTATACTTTGATGTTTAGATTCTTCCAGTTAGGGCAATAATATAATATAATGAAATTGCTATTAAGACAAATCCCCCTACAAGATATGTTACTTGTTTCTTATCAGAGGTAGTAGCTCTATAAAGTAATACTCCACCTGCAAGGCCTACAAACAATATTAAAATTCCAATAATAACAATATCCAAACTTGTGTTAGTAATTAATGGATGAAAAAATCCTGCAAGTAATGCAAAGAATGCAACAAGGTAAATGTACTTAAAACCTTCAAGAAATTTAGAGGATGTTTTATTCAATATTGCTCGTAAAATTAGTAATGAAATAAACTTTTGAAAAAATTCTTAAAAATAATTTACATCATTCCGCCCATGTCAGGCATTCCACCCATACCACCCATTCCAGGTGGCATTCCACCCATACCACCCATTCCAGGTGGCATTCCACCTTCTCCGCCAGGCGGACCTCCAGCAGATTTCTGAGTAGCAATTACATCATCAATCCTAAGAATCATACATGCAGCTTCGGCAGCTGCTGATACTATCTGAAGTTTTACTGCGAGTGGCTCAATTATATCACTTGATTTCATATTACCGACTTTTCCTTTCATTACATCAATTCCAGTCCATTTCTCACCTTTCTGCTGTTTTGAACGAAGAAGTGTAAGTGTATCAATTGGATCCATTCCAGCATTTTCAGAAAGTGCCAATGGAATTGATTCTAAAGCGTCAGCAAATTTTTCAGCAGCTAATTGTTCTCGTCCTTCTAACGATTTTGCCCAACTTCTAAGTTTTGTTGCAGCAAATGTTTCAGGAGCACCACCACCTGCAACAATTTCAGGTTTTAAAATTACATCTTTTACAACCATAAGGGCATCATGAACAGAACGTTCAACTTCGTCTACTACTCTTTGTGAACCTCCACGTAAAAGTAGTGTAACAGATTTTGGATGTTTACATCCTTCGATGAATACCCATTTGTCTTCTTCAATTTTTCTTTCTTCGACAATTTCTGCACTTCCTAGATCTTTTTCAAAGAGATCGTCAAGGTTTGTAACTATTCTTGCGCCAGTTGCTTTTGCAAGTTTTGTAAGATCACTTTCTTTTATTCTTCTAACTGCAATAATTCCTGCTTTTGCAAGATAATGTTGAGCCATATCATCAAGCCCTTTTTGACATAACACTACATTTGCTCCAGAACCAATTACTTTGTCAACCATTGTTTTTAGCATCCTGTTTTCTTCATCTAGAAATGATTTTAGTTGTTGAGGATTTGAAATGTTGATTTTGGCATCGGTTTCAGTTTTACTAATCTCTAATGCAGTATTGATTAATGCAATTTTAGCATCGGTTATCTTTCTTGGCATGCCTCCATGAACTACTTCTTTGTCAAGTACAATACCTTGAATAATCATTGAATCTTTTACAGATCCACCTGCTTTCTTTTCTACCTTAATATCATCAATGTCAACATCATAGTTTTCTCCACTCTTTTCTGCGACTGCTAGTACGGATTTTACAATAATTTCTGCAAGTTGATCAGCATCTTTTCTAACAAGTTTAGTTTGCATTGACGTTTTTGCAATTTTAGTTAAAATGGTTTTGTCGTTAGCAGAAATTTTGTCTGCTATACTTTCAAGAAATTCCTTTGCTTTCTTTGCCGCTTTTCTATAACCATCGACAATAATTGTTGGGTGCACATCTTGATCTATCAGAGACTCTGCATGCTCTAGTAATGCACCGGCTAGGACAACAGCAGATGTTGTACCATCTCCAACTTCATTATCTGTGGTTTTGGAAATTTCAACAAGCATTTTTGCAGCTGGATGTTGAACGTCAATTTCTTTAAGGATGGTTGCACCATCGTTTGTAATGGTAACATCACCTAGGGAATCAACTAGCATTTTATCCATTCCTCGAGGACCTAGACTGGTATGAACAATTTCGGCGATAATTTTAGATGCAGCAATGTTATTCTTTTGTGCTTCTCGGCCTTTGGTTTCTGAACCGCCTTCTTTTAACAATACCACTGGCATATTTCCTTTTGAAGTAGCTTGCATGCCCATAAACCCAAAAACTTCAGATTCCCCTTTTATACCTTCCAGATCAAGATGTGAAAAAATGAATTGTTATCGGTGTTTTTAAATTGGGAAAATAAAGTCGCAAAATATGATAAAATCTCAGAATAGGCAATCTTATGATAAAATTTTTACAAAATTAAAGGAACATCACAAGTGGTTTGAGAATTCAATTCCATTGATTGCAAGTGAAAATATTCCAAGTCCTGCTGTCCGTGAAGCAATAATCTCTGATTTTGGAAATAGATATGCTGAAGGATGGCCTGGAGATAGAGTCTATGCAGGTTGTGTGTACATTGATGATGTTGAGTTTGAATGTATGAAGTTAGCTAAAAAATTATTTAAAGCAAAATTTGCTGACGTAAGACCAATTTCAGGCGTCGTTGCAAATTTAGCAATTTACTCTGCTTTTACCAATCCTGGCGAGATAATGTTAGCACCTTCTATTCCTGCGGGTGGACACATATCCCATGGTAAAAAGGAGCATTCAGGAACTGCAGGTTTAGTTCATGGATTGGAAATCGAATTTTATCCATTTGATGCCGAAGAAATGACAATTGATGTTGACAAGACTAAGCAAAAGGTAAAGGATTTAGAAAAAGATAATCGTCTTCCAAAGATGGCAATGTTTGGTGGATCATTATTTTTGTTTCCTCATCCTGTTAAAGAGTTATCAGATTTTCTAAAGAGTTATGATATTCATATTAATTATGATGCAGCACATGTTGCAGGATTGGTTGCAGGGGGTAAGTTCCAAGATCCTTTGCGTGAAGGAGCAGACACTATGACTATGAGTACTCATAAGACATTGTTTGGACCTCAGGGGGGACTGGTTTTAGGTTCAGAGAAACACGAAGAGGTAATTAAAAAAGCAACATTTCCTGGTCTTACAAGTAGTCATCACATTCATCATATGGCTGGAAAGGCAGTTGCTTTTGCAGAAGCTTTAGAGTTTGGAAAAGACTATGCTGTTGAGGTAATTAAAAATGCGAAGTCGTTAGCAGATGCTCTAAATACAATTGGATTCAAAGTCTTGGGAGAAAGTAAAGGATTTACGAAATCTCATCAGATTGCTGTAAATGTTTTAGATTATTCTGATGGTGGCAAAGTGGAATCAGATTTAGAAAAAGCCAACATTATTGTAAACAGACAACTAATTCCAGGCGATATTAAGGCTGGAAGAAATTATTTTCATCCAGGTGGAATTAGATTAGGAGTTTCTGAAATCACTCGACTTGGAATGAAGAAGAATGAAATGGAAGAGATTGCATCGTTCATCAAAAATATTGTCATTGAGAAAAAGGATCCAAAGAGAGTACTTTCAAAAGTTAAACATTTCAGAAAGAATTTTCAAAAAGTTAAATTTTGTTTTGACAATAAGTTAGGTGCTTACGAATATGTTAAGCTCAGATAATTTTTAGGCATAATCAGTAAGTAGAGATTGATCTCCTTTATTCTTGCCAAAAACTAAGTCAATTTCATCTGATAATGCATGTATTCTTCCTCGTTGATATTCACTTACATCATATTTTTCAACTAATCTTTTTGCAAGTTTTAGATATTTTTCTACAGATCCTCTAGTAATTGTAGCAATTAGTTTATGGCCACAAATACACGTCTGAATAAGAGGCATTCGACGATATGATTTACCACATCCAGTACACCTAAAGTTCTGTCTAGCATACGCTCTAAGATTTCCCATAATGTCCGGAACTAGATGTGTCGAAATTACATTTGAAACAATTTCTGAAGTATTTACAGCATCAATCAAATCTGCATTTTTGACTTGCATATCAAATTTGTCTAGCATAGAGCCAAGTGTAGAATATGCACTACGAGATTTTGATGTTGTTAGTGATGAAGTTGAATGCGTAAAGAAATAATCATAAAATTGTCTTTCAGTCTCAAGTCGGGATTTAATAATATCTACAGATGTGATGTCTGATGCTTTAACTTGATGAAATGTTGATTCAAAAAATTCTAAAGGAAATAATTTTGTAACTTCAAGATTGTGTGCTTGTGGCTGAGACTCATGTGGTAAAACTAGAGGTTGAACAAGCAATGGAGCATCCATTAATCCTCCTATCCTATCAGAAAGAAATTGTCTTGAAAAATTAAGCAAACTATCCATTAGGAGCATTATAGAATCAGCATCGCCATCGGCATCTCTTCTTTTTGCTGAATGCCAGTTTGGGGTTGCAAAACAAACATGGGTTTCAGTGTATCCAATGATTCGTCCAACAATTCCAACAGAAGTATGAGGTGCTAAACCGATAATTAGATGACCAACCAATTCTTTGGAATTATTTACGTTATAGAATGGAGATGTGCCATAAAATTTCTCTAAAAGTGAATCAATGTATTTACAAATTGAAACAAGGTATTTTCCGCTTTCATAAGGAATTATTACGTCTTGCATACGGAGTTCAATAATTTGATCTAAGTTTTCAAGAGGGTTACCATCAATATCAAGATAATACCCAAGTTGTTTTAGTTTTTCAATGGAAGTTCCAATCCAAGATGGTTTGAATTGAGTCAGAGGGGAATTTGTTGCATCGAATCTAACAGTTCCGTCTTTGAAGGTTGTTAATCCAAAATTTTGTCGTGTTAGTCCTTTTTCTAAAGGTTCAGCAATTTTATCTTGATTAATTAGTTCCTTTACTCCTTTGAATGGTTCCTTTGCTCGAAGACCCATTTTTTCTTGGGCTAAAAGCAATCTTGTCTTTAATGGAAATTCTTTATGTGAATGTGCAGGAGCTTTACGCTTGCATTTTTCACAGAATGGTTCATCTAGAATATCCCTGCAGTTAATGCATCTATAGGTAATTGTTGTTTTTATACCACAGTTAGAGCATTTTATTCCAATTGAAGGTTCATTACACTGACTGCAAGTTCTGTTAAAGATATTTGCAAAAAAGTGTTCATTTCTTGATGCTTTTAGAAGGTCCCTTGTAGGTCCTCCTTTGTCACTAACTGGAAATAAAACATGTGTTGGAGGTTTCATTTGTCTTGGCGCTGCCTTTTCAGGTCTTCCGATTCTAACACCAACTGAAGTTGAGAATTTATTTTTGATTTGAATGCCTGATGATTCTGATAATATTGTAGGAACTGAAAAATCACTTATTATTGGCTTTTCTCTAAATAATAAGTTAAAGAATATTTTTGCTTCTTGATCTTCTAGAATGATTTCTTGATTTTTAATTTTATGTGGTGTGCCAAGATTTTCTAGAATCTTTTTGAGTTTAATTGGGTATTTGATAGAGGTATCACTAATTTTTATTGGTTCTAAGAGCATATTAAGATCTTCAGATGAAATTTTGTCCCAAAAATACAAATAATGAGGATGAAGTGGGATTTTAAAATCAAGTGAAATTTTTATTGCTTCATCAACTGAAGGAATTTCACTTAAGAATTGTTCTAGATAATGAGTATTAGATTCAATATTTTGGATTTTTTGTTTTAGTTCCTCAATCCAAAATTCCTCCACGTATGCGGATGGAATCAGTTGAGCATTATTTTCAAGAAAATCTCCAAATGAAATTAGAATATCTCCTAGATGCAGTATTTTTTCAATTTCATTTTTTATTTCTAATGCATGTTTTACATCTCTAATTCTCACTACATCTCCATTATTCAGACGAACAGTTGGTGTATCAATGGAATCAACAAAGGCTATTGTAGCTCCTTTTCCAGGAATGTCAATTTTAATTTGTGTCCCAACAGCTATTGTATGATCAAGAATTTCAGCAATTACAGGATGAATTCCAACTGATGCAAATCCAGTATTACATGCTCTCCCATATCTTAATCGAAATCCGCCCAGTTTATTAGGCATTGATAGTACTGATCTTCCTGTAATTACCTCACGCATTCTTTTAGCTGCTGCATCTTCTTGATTATCACCGGTCTGGACTGCTCCTTTGAGATCATTTAGCCATTCCCAACCATCTAAATTATATAATTCGATTCTTTTGAGAAGTTTTTTTGATCTGCCAATTAATCCGTCATTTAAAACTCGTAGTGCTCCACCTCTAACTCTATCAGTTTTAATTCTAGTCATAGATTTATGATTTACAACCTCGTAAGGATCTGTATCTACACCGTCTAATTCTACGGGAAGGTTTGAAATTACATGTTCAATATCTTCATCTAATATATGGAATTGAAAACTACTAGCTTCTCTTTCATAGATTCGTAATTCTTCAACAAATCTACCTGTTTCATCATCAAACGAATTGGCTCGATATTTGGATAGTCCAACCGCTTTTCTAACATGATCTGCAATCAACATTGTTACAGCAGATTCTGTTCCTCCTGCTGAACGCATTGGTCCTGCAATTGAAACTGAGAGATATTCAGTGCCATCTTTGTTTTTCTTGATTTTTACTTCACTGATTCCCTGTAATGGTGCAATAGTAACTCCTTCAGTAACAATTGCAAGACCTACACGAACTGCCAGATCAAGTTTTTCTTGTATGGATGCATCTGGAAGAGTATATTTTCCTAAAGCAATTTCTTTTGAAAGAATTAGCGCAGATAGTTCTTTTCCGTTAATTTTTAACAATTCTCTTAATGGTTCTGCAATATCTATTTCATGCATCTTTGCAACTCGATCAGCCAGATCAAATGCTATTTTCGGCTCTATTATGCCTGATGAATCCACTAAACTTGATTTTGCTTTTGCAGCATGCTCAAAAATTGAATATGTATTAGTTGAAAGATTTGTGTAGTAATCAAAATAATAATTCGGCATCTTAATTCCATTAATACGAGAAATTGCGTCGTTTTCAGACATAATATGGATACTCTTACTTGCTTCTTTGAAGTGCTTTTGCTATTTCTTGGAGTTTTTTGATACTTCCTCCCTTTTCAAGGAATGTTCCAATCACTAGAGCATCAGCTCCTGCTTTAACCAGACTTTCTGCGGTCTTAACATCTTTAATGCCTCCTCCTACAATTAAAAATCCATTAAATGTATGTCTTACAGTCTTAACCATTTCAGGAGTTACATTAGATTTTGCTCCAGAACCAGCTTCCAAATATACAAATCTCATACCGAGAAATTGCGCGGCTAAAGCATATGCAGCTGCAATTTTTGGTTTTTCAAATGGAATTCCTCTAGCAGCACCTACAAACCAGGCAGATGTTCCTTCTCCTATAACCAAATAAGCAGTAGGAAGAGGCTCTAAACCAAATTTGAGAACACTTGGAGCTCCTAAAGCTTGTGCTTGAGTGATAAAGTAAGGATTTTCTGAATTCATTAAAGAACTAAATAGAATTGCGTCAGCGTTAGGCACAACACCCGTGACGTTGCCTGGAAATAGTATAATTGGAATTTTAATTCCTTTTTTAATTCCTTTAACTACTTGAGCCATCTCAATCTGATCAGTAGCTGAGGAACCACCAACTAGGATTGCTGATGCACCTATCTTTTCAACATCTTTTGCAAGTTTGCATGATGCCTCTAAATTAGACACTTCTGAATCAATTAATATGAATAGTAATGCGTTTTTCTTTTTTAATTCTGATTTTAGGAATTTTTCAACTTTATTTTCAGTCATAAAATGCATTTGTAGATGACTCTTTAAAGTTTAATTGGAATGTAGTATACAGATTTGTATAGCTATGACCGAGTTAGAAAAATCTAATTTTAATAATATTATACGTGAAATTATCAAAAAATCACTGTTTACAGAGAGACAAATTGAAATTATTTTAAATCAAAAGGATCTTCTCAAATCCAACTTTTCTATTAGTAAAGGTGCGTATTACAGGCAAGTTGGGCAATCTAGAGATAAATTGATTGGATTATTCTATTCAATCATACTTTTACGAGGTTTGGGCATACTTTTACCTGATGATATTGATGTGATATCAAAACTCTCAGAACAGATTAGTGTGATTAATGATAGTAATGTTTTTCCTGAAAGAGAAGATGAGGTGATTAATGTGATAGATAAGCTCATTCAACAGGCATGTAATATGTGATATATGTGATTATAGTAATTAATGTTCATTAGAGTTCTTTGTGATAAAGTATGTGAGATAGTTAATCTAAAGTGTGAAATAATATTGTTCAATCACGATAAATCACAAATCAGGCGTAAAAGTTATGATGTTAATTGAAATTCCTGAACCTGAAGTGATTTTAGGTGTGATTTTGGCATTTTTGGTTGGTTTAGGTGGATTGTATGTCTTCTACAAAGTTCGTCCTTTCATTAAAACTAAGAATGAAATGTTTGATGTATCTCAATCTGAACGACTAGAGTATTATGAAAGGCAGTTAATTGATATGAAAATACGCCTAGATGCATTAGAGATACAAGGAACTGAACAAAAATCTGAAGATCCAAACTTGGAACTAAAGCAATTCTTAGAGAAATTAAGTAAGAATGAGGTTAAAGAGAAATCCATTGATTCGGTAATTACTCCCGATATCAAACAAGAGAAATCAATTTCTATGCCTAATTTATCAAATATTGAACATACAAACCCAACAAATTACGTGTTGCAACTAATCACAAACAAAACTATGACATCACGTGATATACAAATCACATTAAAGAGAAGCAGAGAGCATACTTCCAGATTAATGAAGAAATTATTTGAGGAGGGTTATGTTCAAAGAAATACAGAATCTAAACCATATACATATTCAATCACTGAAAAGGGATTAGCCAAAGTTGAGGAAGTTCAAAACAATCCTTCTATTGCATAAGAAAATTTTTCGAGTGTTTTGAAATTTGTTTTGTAATAATTTAGTATAGTTTACATCAAATTATCTTTATTTTATTATAAATTAATAAATATAGATTTTAATAAATTATATATATTATTAAATTATAATGAGTGTGTGTCTGTACAGGAAAACGAAGTTTTAGTAAAAATTACTTCTGCAGGAACAATTTCTATTCCTAAACAATTTAGAAAATATATGGATATTCAAAAGGGTGAATATGTTAAGGTGATTCTTGGAAAAGATAGGTTATTGATAAGAAAAGTCACTATTTCTTAGATGATAATTCTTGTTTTTGTCCTATCTTAACAGTTTGATATGTCCATTCTCTACCTGTTCTTGATCTATCTACCCTGCCTTTTGAAGAAAATCTAGACAAATAAGTGGAAATAATACTAAGTTTTATTGGTTCATTGAATTCATCTTCATATTTTTCAAGTATATTTGAAGAGGTGAATTTACCCATAGGAAAGAATTTATCTACAATATACCATATTTTAGAGCCAACTGAATCCATATTTGTTGCTTCAGATTGTTCCTCTTCAATATTCATTAAGTCCATCATTTCAAATATTTTAAGAACCTTTTCTCTAGTAACATTACCTTCTAATTTAATATCATATCTTGCTCCGTCTGAATCCTCCATGTCTATTCGAATACGTTTTTTTGTCATCTTTGAGATCTAATGGATCAGTCATTAACAGTTCAACTGATCCAAGAATCTTTGTTAACTAATTAGTTTGTTAACGTTGACTGCCTGGCCCCTGCCTGGCCTATTTTTTGTTATTAACAATTATTTTGATAAAATAGATTGGAATTCTGGTATTTCCATGCCTGGAGTGGAAATAAAGGGGTATTTCCAAGATATTCACAATGTTAACACCTATCTTAACGCCTGGAGTGGAAATAAAGGGGGTAAAATAGGCTTTTTAGATATTTTCTTAACATTTCAATAACAAAATTGTTAACTCCATGTTAGGATTACTCACACACCTATATTTCCACTCTATTTTTTTAATTATTTTTTTTAAAAAGAAAATCTAAACTAACTAAAAATAATTAATTACAAACTGAATTACAATTACTATTGTATTCTTTACTCTCTTAATTTAGATATCAATATGATACATAGTGGAAATGATGGTGTGTGAGTATGTCTGATCCTATCGATAGAATGTTGGATGCAGCAGAATTTGGAAAATCAATCATTAAAAATAGGGATATTCTTCATTTTACATACATACCAAACACCATACATCATCGAAATTCCGAACAAGAACAAGTCACCCAATCATTATTACCAATTCTAAAACAATCAAGACCATCTAATCTACTAGTATACGGAAAGCCTGGAACTGGTAAAACATTAGTAGTTAAAAAAGTACTTTCAAAAATTCAAGAAAGAGTAGAAAAATCAAATTTTCCTATTAAATTAATATATTCAAATTCTAAAGATGAAACAACGCTTTATGGGTTATTGGTTAGTCTAGGCAGGCAATTGGACCTATCTGAAAAGGAATTACCATCTACAGGCTTAGCCACAAGCGAAGTTTTCAAAAGATTACTCAATAATATAGACGAAAATAAACTAAATGCAATAATTGTAATTGATGAGATTGATTATTTGGCACAATTAGTAGCCAAAACAGGAAAAGACATTCTTTATCAATTTACTAGGGCAAATGAACGCCTAAAAAATGGTTCTTTAACCTTAGTTGGAATTTCCAATGATTTGACATTTAAAGAAAAACTTGATCCTAGGGTGATTAGCAGTTTAGGTGAAGAAGAGATCGTCTTTACAAACTATAATGTTGAACAACTTAAAAAAATTCTTGAAGAAAGAATACACGAATCTTTTGTAGAAAACTCAGTAGAAGAACCAACCCTAAATCTATGTGCAGCTCTAGCAGGAGGAGAACATGGTGATGCTCGAAGAGCAATTGATTTAATTCGCGTTGCAGGGGAAATTGCTGAACGCCAACAATCTGATAAAGTCACAATTGATCACGTAAGAGAAGCTACCCAAAAAATTGAAGAAAATAAGGAAGAAACTTCCCTTAAGTCATATCCTCTTCATGAAAAACTTGTAATTCTAGCAATAATGAAGGCAAATGGTTCATCTACCGGAGAGATTTACTCATCATACAAAAATCTCTGTAAAGTGGTTGGACGAGACGAGCTTACCCAAAGGAGAATCACACAAATGCTTAGTGAGATTGAACTGTCAGGAATTATTACAGGCAGACTAATTCATCAAGGAATTCACGGCAGAACAAAAAAATACAAACTTACCGTCTCTTCTGAAATGATAAAAAAGACATTCAAAGATGATTTAACTTTGCAAGATATTGTTTGAATTTGAACTGTAATTTTCATGGAAGACTTGAAAAGTTTTAAGATTTACCATTATGGCTATTCCTGGATTTGGAGTCATTCCAACACTAGCCTGAAAAGGTGTCTGTTTTTGCCATGAACCTGAATTAACTAACAAAATTCCCTTGTACATGTCTAGTTCTGCCCTATGAACATGACCTACATGAAAAATATCGGGGATATCTTCAATAACTAAAAGATCTTCTATTTCGGGTGCTATTGGCGTTTGGCTGCCATAAATAGGACTGAGATGCCTTGCTCTTAAAAGATGTCTCATTACATTAGTTGGTTTATCATAACTTAGACCTGGTGTAGTCTTTACTATATCATCAATACTTTGACCATGGAACATCATAATTTTAACTCCGTTTAATGATATCATAGCTGGATTTCCAACCATTACTACGTTTTCTCTTTCCCACAAACCTGAGTTGTATTTTCTTGGAATGGCAGGTTGAGGAAGTGCTCGTCTTCCAGGATCATGATTACCTGGCATTATGATAATTTTTACATTTTTTGGAATCTTATCAATCAAATTCTCTGCTTTTTTTAACTGCTCTTGAATAGTCTGACAAACTAACTCTTTATCCTGATTTGGGTAAATTCCAACCCCGTCTACCACATCTCCACCTATTAACACAAAACGAATTTTTCTTGCAACAGGATCAGGACTTGATAGCCAAGAAATAAACTCGGAAAATTCCTCTTCCATAAAGTACTTACTTCCAATATGAAGATCAGACAGAAAAACCGCATACGCTTCAGATTCTGATTTATTTTTAGCCTGATCTGGAATATCTGGCAAAATCAAATCTTTGATAATATATCCAGAATTTTTTCCTAAACTAATTCTTGCCATAACGAACTGATCCATTAAAAGAGTATTTGCTATCTTTTGTAATTCATTATCAAAAATAATGCCCTCAAAAATGCCTGATGGGTCTTCTAAAATCAATTTAGTAATGTTTCTTTCAATATTTCTTGTGGTGACAAGACCGCAAATATAGATATCATCATCAGATTTTATTGTTTTCACAGAAGCTGCAGATTTGAGCAATCTTGATTCTGGCCTATCTGAAATTATTCGTTTAAGCTTGTTAAAACGACTTGAAAATAAAGCATTGTAACCTTTTACCCCCTCTCCCGATGTTATTCTACTTGTAGGCTCAGATATTACATTTACTTCATTTTGTAATGTAAGATCCTCCTTAATTCCTAAATATGTCTCCAAATCATCTTGACTAATCTGAAATAGTTTTTGTCTAGCTTTCTCCCTTACTATTTCTTTAATTACTTTCTCTAGTTTTTTTACATCAACATTTTCTAAGATTTTAAAAGCATCTGGATGAATCTGGAATCCTTTGTTTAATGCATAATTTAATGCAAAAGACAATTCCTTTTTCATATCCAAAAATATTATCTGGTTTAATTAAATCTGCGCTTACACTAACCCTCAAATATCATTCATTACCAATGCCAATATGAATAAAATTCGAATAATTATATTTTTTATATTTCTAATAATTTTTACTACTGCTTATCAAATTGGTTCTATGTCAACCGTAAGCGATGAGGAAGCTAAAATGTTCATGGCTGAATTTGAGGAGCTGATATTAGACATTGATGCGTTTGGAATCTTTGCACATAATACTACTATTGCATTACCAATGTTTATTCCTGGATTTGGGGTAGCATGGGGATTATTTGCTGCTTGGTCTACCGGATTTGCTTTTGCAGCAATTACTACCACTGCCCCCATTCTGGCAGACGTTCCTCCACTTGCAATTCTTTTCTTATCCCCATTCGGACTAATGGAGATTACAGCATACTCGTTAGGAATTTCTAGAAGTTTTATTTTAATTAGGGCAATCACTAAGAAAATTAATCTAACTTCGTTTATCAAACCAACAGCAATAGAAATTGGAATTGTTGTAGCACTTCTTTTAGCAGGAGGGTATCTTGAATTTTATATGCTAGAATTGGCTCAACAAGATGGTTTTGAGATGCCTGGATTCTAATTTCTTATATCAATTTCTTAATCAATACCAATGAATTTTGACCTCTTTTTGTCTTTTAGATATGATTAATTATCTTTAGTTAAATTCTAAAATTGATGAGACATGTCTAAATTATTTTCAGTTTTATCTTGGAACGTAAAACACTTTAAACTCAAAAATAAAGATGTTAAAGGAATTTTAGATCATATTGAAAAATTCAATCCTGATGTAATGGCAATCTATGAAGTAACGGGAAAACATGTCTATTCTCACATGATGGAACGTTTCCCTAATCATAGTTTTTTTATTACCGAAGGAAAACAATCCCAAGAAATTCTTGTTGGTACTAGGAATAAGTTGCAAGCATTTACTACTCAAAGAACCGAATTTAATAGAAAAAACACATACCTACGACCCGGAACACTAACCACATTCAAAATTGGCGATGAAAATTATTCTTTATTATTCCTGCATACAAAAAGCCATACAATCCCAGTTGGATTCGGAATAAGAGATGATCAATTTAAAAACGCATTTGATCTTAAAAAGAAACTTGACAAAACTGCTAAAGGAAATAACAAAGCAAAATTCATCATTACTGGTGATTTGAATACAATGGGACTAGATTATCCGTTCAAAAAAGATATTGATGCTGAAACTGAGCTCAAAAAAATGGCAAGAAACGCAAAAAACAGAGAAATGAAATTCTTAAAAAAAGACTTTGATCATACTTGGACCAATGGGAAGAAGATGTTTGGAAATCTAGATCATGTACTAGCTAGTGACCATATTTTATTTAATAAAGTGGGAATAAACGCAGAAGTAAAAGTTTCTGGTTGGCGTGAATATCATGACTCTGAGAATATCTCAAAAGAACGTTTTATGCATTTTGTAAAGAAGATATCAGATCATAACTCTCTATATTTTGAAATAAAAAAATAATTTCTGAATTAATACTTGCAAAATTCCTCGAAAATACAGAAATGAATAGGCATCTGAAATTACTTCTTTTCTTCCTAAAAAACAAATAATCTGGTCTCAAAAATTGATGTTTAGACTAACTACTAGATTAATCTAAAATAATTTAGTAGCAAATTATAAACCAAATTAAAAGAGAATTTAATCATGAGGGCAACTGTATTTCTACTAACATTACTTATGATTTCATCAGGATATTTCATAAATGAATCATTTGCTGAAATCTCTGAAAACCAAGCATTTCTCTTAGAAGGATCCGGATTTGCTGTAACTGAAGAATCAATTAAAGTGTCTGAAATTGATCTAGGAATCTCTTCTCAAAAACAAAGTGGAAGTACAATTAACTTTGTAACAGAAGATGGATTTGTAACATTAGATGATGAAGAATTTGTAATCTCTCAATTAAATGGCAAGTTTTTACGTCAAGGTCAATATATTAGAATTAATGGGAACATAGAAAGTCCAAATGGATTTGACACTTCGATTAGTTTCTTTGGAAGACTAATTGAAGAAAGTAAAGATGCATCAGTTTATGGATTTACCGGAAGAATTACGACCACCGATGACAGCTACAAAATACTTTACACTACAAAATTATCCAAACTATCTAAGATAACTCCAGTTTCTATAGAATCAAAAAAATCAAATGATCTGACCATTCACATTCTTAGAGGTTCGTCTATGCAAAAAACAGCTGATGATCTGACTCCTGGAGTTAACACTGCAAGTTCTCTGCGATTCTTTTCTAATGATAGAATCTCAGTCCAACCAGGCACAAGCATAACTATAGTAAATGATGACATTGCATCTCACAGTATTGTTAGTGGAAAAGAAAACTATGGAGACAGATACAATCCTTTTGATCCGGATGGAAGAATTTCAACTGGTATGATTGAACCAGGGGAGTCAGCTAACATAACATTTGAGAATGCAGGATTTTATAGATTATATGATCCAGATTATACTTGGATGAAGATTGTGGCGTATGTCTTTCCAACCACAGACAATTTAGTTTTAGGCCAAAGTAAAAACCTAGGAAATTAATTTTCCCACTGCCATCGATAATTCATATATGAATCCAAACTTGTTTGATTGAAAATCATTACAGACAAATCTGAAAATTCTTTTCCTTCCAAATCTTTTACAGTTCCTACAAAACTCGTTTCATTTTCAGTTGTTATTGCCTCATAAACATGAACCTTAATTCTACTAGTGTCAAAATTATTTTGTCTAAGATAAATTGCAATTTCTGATGGCATAAAGTGTTTATCTGGTTGTTTTGGCCAAGGTCTTGGAACTAAAATTACACTATAACCATCAATCAATGCTTTTTGCAATTCTAATTTTTTATCTTCAATTGGCGTTGTAACATGCATTGTAATTACTTTGGATTTATCTAGAGGAACTTGAGCTCTTGATGCGGCAACTTGAATTGAACTTATTCCTGGAATGATTTCCACTTTACCAAAAATTTCTATTAATCTATCTACTACTTCTGACTCTGAAAAATTCACATCACCAGTAAACGGAATCACTAATGTTCTATCACCAAGTTTTGGAAGAATTCTTTGATAGGATTCTTCTTGATCATTCATAGTAATCTCGTAAATTTCTTTTCCTTCGCTTAGGTGCTCTATTATTTTTAAGGTGTATTTGTAGCCTATTAGTACGTCACAATTCTGAATAATTTCCTTAACAATTTCAGTTACATATTTTGGAGAACCAGGCCCGACACCAACAGCAAAAATTTTTCCCAATTTTACTTTGTAAATTTCTGTCTGTCTTTAATATATTGCACAAATGGCCCCCAATCAACCTTCATGTACTTCATGGGCTCTTTAACAGGATATTTTACCCAACCTTGAGCTATTGAATACTGAAATTTCTCTTGTTTTCCGTCTTTCTCATATTCTAACAGTAATGGAGTTCCCCAGTCTTTTTCTTCGTAACCTATATTGGAAATATCATTGAATGATAACTCGATATTTCTCTCATCTTCTAAATCATTCATTAACTCTTTTTCATCATATCCATCATGACGAATCATTGTATTTTTTGATTTGATAAAATTTATCACTTGTCTTTGAGTAATGGCTTTCCACCAACTCATTTTTGATTCTGTTTTATGAATAAACATCAAATGTTTATCAGTCAAAATCAACATGCCCTCTTTTCCGCCAATTGAAAAAAACTTTTTAGATTCCCTCCATACTGAAACTAAATGTGCCTGAATTTTTTCATCAGGATGCATATTGATTATTTTGTTTGGGGTTGTTAAAAACTAATACAATTAGCTTTTATGTAAGCC
>JAOUNB010000109.1 GCA_029881195.1 Candidatus Nitrosopumilus sp. | reverse complement strand
TTTGTATGAAATTTTTTTAAATCCTTTAATTGATTTTGATGTGGTAAATAATTCTGATTTTGCAATAGTTGATAACCATTCTAAAAGAGATTCTCCTTTTTTTAATTTCATTAGTTTTGTTTTCTTTTCTATTTTTTTTGTATTTGAAAATTTACCAATTCTATTTCCAAAATCCATTCCAAATAAAATAATTTTTTTTGCCTTAAAATGATTAGCTAGAAAAACTCCTCTATCTCCATCAGTAAATCCTCCAAAATTTTGAATTTTGTCAAAAGGATTTGATTGTGTTGTGCCAATACAATTTTTAAATTTTTTTGCAAGTTTTAGTTTTTCAATATTATCACCATGTGCATGTACAACAAAAATAGATTTTGTTTTTGCTATTTTTTTTAACGTATTTTCATCTCCATCTAAATCTGTAATTATGATATCTGGAATAACTTTATTTTCTATAAGTATTTTAAGTGCACTATCTGCCGCAATTTTTATTGATTTTTTATAATTTTGTAATCTTGGAATTGCTCTCAATAATGATGGACCAGAACCAATAACAAAAACAGTTTTTCCTTCAATTAACCGAATTATTTTTTCATTAATTTTTGATTTTTTTAAAAATGAGTTTAATTGAATAGCTGACTCTATGTCTTTTTTTTCACTATATTTGAATTCCTTTAAAATATCTGAGTATCTTTTTCCCCAACCTGAAATCATCATATGACTCAAATTGCATTAGATTTGATAAACCATGTGACAAAAATTGCAAATGTAGGCATAGGTAAAAAAAATCCTGTACGTATAATGGGGATTTTAAACACAAGTCCTGAATCATTTTACAAAAAATCCATTCGTACAAATACTATTCAGATAAAAAACTCAATAAAAGAGATGGAAAATGATGGTGCCGATTTTATTGATGTAGGCGGTATGTCTACTGCACCATACCTATCTACTATAGTATCTGAAAAAATTGAATCAAAAAGAATTCTTTTTGCAATTAAAATAATTCAAAATGTCTCTAATCTTCCAATATCTGTTGACACATGCAGAGCTAAAGTAGCAAAAGATGCTTTAGAAAATGGTGTTGAAATAATTAATGATATTTCAGGATTAAAATACGATAAAGAAATGCAAAAAGTCATATCAAAATTTTTACCATCTTTAATTTTATGTGCATATGACTCAAAAACAGTTTTAGGTAATCCCATTATTGCAACAAAAAAACTGTTTAGAGAAAGTATAAAAATTGCCAAAAACTCTCACATCGCATCTGAAAAAATTGTTTTAGATCCTGCTATTGGATTTTTTCGAAGAACAGGACAAGGACCATTTTTCACCAAAATTAAATCAAATTGGATTAAAAGAGATCTGACAATTATTCAAAATTTGAATTCTATAAAAGAAAATTTCCCTATTTTGATTTCAGTCTCAAACAAATCTTTTCTTGGAAATATTTTGGGAAAAGAAAATCCATCTGATCGATTATTTGGATCTATTGCAGCAGAGGCTATATCTGTAATTAATGGAGCTGACATGATTCGTACCCACAATGTACGGGCAACTAAAGATGTGATAACTATTGCATCTAAGTTATCAAAACAACACAAAGGCTTATAATCAATATTCAACTTTGTCAACAAGGTTTCATTGGAATTCAAAGAAGGCTTAACTTTTGACGACGTTCTTCTTGTACCCAAATATTCTGATATTACTAGTAGAAGTCAAACTGATTTAACTACAAAATTATCTCGAAATATATCTATTAACATTCCCTTGGTGAGTGCAAATATGGATACCGTAACAGAATCTACTATGGCTGTAGCCATGGCTCGTGCTGGTGGTATTGGAATAATTCACAGATTTTTGACTATTGAAGAACAAACACACGAAGTTCTCAAAGTAAAACGCTCTGGAAGCATAATGATAGAAAACCCATATTCCATTACCTCTGACAAATCCGTTCAAGATGCTCTTGATTATGCACATGATATGGAAATTTCTGGTCTTTTAGTAGTTGACTCAAATTCTAAACTAATAGGAATAATTACTGAGAGAGACTTACTATTTGCAGATCCTAGACTTCGTATTGAAGATGTCATGACTAAAGATGTTGTAACTGCAAAATTTGGTGTTTCTCTAGATGAGTCTAAAGAAATTTTACATAAACATAGAATTGAAAAATTGCCTATAGTTGATGATTCAGGACTTATCAAAGGCTTGATTACAAGTAAAGATATTACAAATAATGCAGATTTTCCAAATGCATCAAAAGATAAGAAAGGTCGTCCATTAGTTGGAGCAGCAGTAGGTGTTAAAGGTGACTTTTTAGAAAGAAGTGAATCTCTTTTAGAAGCAGGAGTAGATGTACTTGTTGTAGATATTGCACATGGTCATAGTGAAAATGCAATGAGTACAATTCGTAATATCAAAAAAGCATTTCCAAAATGTGAACTAATTGCAGGAAACATTGCAACTGCTCAAGGTACTGAAGATTTGATTAAAGCAGGTGTTGACGCAGTAAAGGTTGGTGTCGGCTCTGGCTCTATTTGTATTACTCGAGTAATCACTGGTTCAGGTGTTCCACAATTGACTGCAGTAATGGATTGTGCAAAAGTTGGAAAAGAATACGGTATTCCAATAATTTCTGATGGTGGTACAAGAACTTCGGGTGATGCAACAAAGGCATTAGCTTCTGGTGCTTCATCTGTAATGATTGGCAGTATGCTCGGAGGTACTGATGAATCTCCTGGTACGGTTTTAACTAAAAATGGAAAACGTTTCAAAGTTTATCGTGGAATGGCTTCTTTAGCTGCATCAATTGGCAGAAAATCCAAAGAAACAGGTTCAATCTCCCTTGATGATGATCTTAATGATTATGTTGCAGAAGGGGTAGAAGCTATGGTTCCTTACAAAGGCACCGTCACTGACATTCTCAAGCAGTTAACTGGTGGAATACGTTCTGGTTTGAGTTATTGTGGTGCACATACAATTACACAAATGCAAGAAAATGCAGAGTTTATCAAAATGTCAAGAGCTGGATTTGCAGAAAGTCAACCTCATGATGTTTCTTTGATATAGCGAACCATAATATTATGGATATTCATCACATACTAAATTATCAAAATTCAATAAAAATAGATGGTTAAATGCAGATAATTTTTTAAGCAGTATCTGAAACAATTCAAGCATGATGTCTAAAAGAACTATCATAGGATTGATAGTTGGAAGTGCAATTATTGCAATTGGAGGGTATTCTTTAATTTTACATATTGGAACAATTACCGTTAATGAAAATTATGTTGTAGCTGTTGGTGATTCTACTCATTACAAAATCCCTGCTCCTATACATACACAACAAACTATGACGATTAATGGAGATGCATTTGATCTTAAACTTATTAGTCCTTCTGATGGATTACAGATTCCAAACACTTCATACAAAAAGG
>JAOUNB010000038.1 GCA_029881195.1 Candidatus Nitrosopumilus sp. | reverse complement strand
TAGGTAGAAATCCTATACCATCTTTAAATATGGAATTAACTCAACTTTTGTATTGCACAAATTTGCGTTATTACTTTCAATTATCGCTGTTTTTACAATCCCGGTAATTCTTCCTAATGCTTTTGCTCACGGACTTGGAGGTGATCAGGCTGAACCTCTAAGTTTCGGTGACATGGAGGTAACTGTTCGTACACAACTGAGTCCTTCTGATATTACTGTTGGCGAACTTGATTCTGCCAACATGCAAATTCGTTTCTTTGATACGTTGACTGATACAAATCTGGACAAAGTCACATACAGAGTAGAAGTTTGGCAAAGTGGCGAACTTTTAGCTAGAAATCTATTTTATGATATGGATGGAAGGCTGGATGTAAAAATCAAACCTCAACCTAACTGCAATAAGAATATTCTCGAAGAATGTTCTATCTATGGTGGCTCTGAACATGTTAGTGCACCAGGAGCACTATTTGTTCAAGGTGCAGAATGCACTGATGACAATTTAGATATATGTGCAAGGCCATCAATTACTGGTCCAATTTTTGTAAAGGGTGGATTATACAAAATTAGAGTTGACATAGAGGCTGCTACTAGCCCCAGAACTGTTCTAGCTAACTTGCTAAGTTATGAAACTTTTGTTAGTGTTGCTCAAGAGCAAGACTTTCTTATCAAAACTGCAAATGCTGAAGAAATACCGGTAATTGTAAAAACATACTATGATGAAGTTGACAATTTTAAATTTGATACATCTGATAATTCGATTTCATTTGACATGCCATTTGATTGGAGTCCTTCTTATGTTGATTTAGTACAAGTAGTGCATGAAGAAGTCAGAGTTCCAAAAACATTTGCTCCTTATGCAGAAGGAAAACAATTCCAAGGATTTGTCAATGGTGTGGAAATTGATCAGAGAGCGTTACTAAATGATCCTTATTCATATGATGATACAAACATTGTACATTTTCTAATTACAAAAAATGAGTTGCAAAAAATCAATGAAAAACTAGGAGCAGATAATTATGACAATCTTAAGATGGACTTGAAGCTTGTTCCATTATCTGAGGCTTCAAGAAGCTCTACAGAATTTTATCTTGTTGATACTACAAATTATGAACAAGTACCAACCACTGTAAATATTTCATGGGATGGAAAATATGGTGCTAATCAAGAAATTCCATTTGAGTTTACATTCTTCAATGAAAACAGAGAATTGATCAAAGATGTCAAATATGCATACTTTGTTTTTGATGAATTTGATAACGAAATAGCTAGTAATGTTGGTGATGACAATTCAAGTCTTGGAATTGACTCTACTGAAGGAATTGACGTTCAAAGAATTTTTGTGCCATCTCAAGGGCAAATTAGAGTAGATGTCAAAGTTTTAGGAACTGGCTTGGATTATGATCCAAAATATGCAGGAATTGGTTCTGCCCTTATTGAAATAGGTCCTGGTGCTCCTGTATCCACTACACCATCTGTACCTGAGAAAGCACCAATACCTGACTGGATTAAAAATAATGCAGAGTGGTGGGCAGCAGGACAAATCGATGACAATTCTTTCATTCAAGGAATTCAATATTTGATTAAAGAAGATGTTTTAAAAATTCCTCCAACAACACAGGGTTCTAGCTCAGGTTCAAATGAAATTCCAGTATGGATTAAAAATAATGCAGAGTGGTGGGCAGCAGGACAAATCGATGACAATTCTTTCATTCAAGGAATTCAATATTTGATTAAAGAAGGAATTATGAGAATTCAATCATAGGTTTTTAAATAAATTCTGTTTAGTGATAGTATTATGAAGGACATCAATGACATAATGCCTAAAGTTCCAAATATGAAATGGGGAGCTTTGATGAATACTCCTCCGACAAATGACAAAGTTGAAGAAATGAACAAAATTTTCCCAAGTAACGGTAAATGGCATACTGTCTTTGAGGAAAAAGATCTAATCACAATTGACGGAAAAGAAATTCGTAAAAAAGATCCAAACAAGTGGACCTAGATTGAAACATACATTATTACTTTTAATTCTAACACTCCCAACTCTACTTGCATTGGATAATGTTTATGGTCATGGAGTTGGAAGTGAAACTTTTCCTCCTGTAGAGTTAGATGGCAGATTAGTTACATTGGAAGTTTCATCTTCAAAAAGTGATCCTAACACAAATGATGATCAACAAATTTCAATTTCATTAATTGATTTTGATTCAAAAATTACTCTGCGAGATGTTACTTTTCTGATAAAATCAGAACGTGGTGAGCAGTTTCTATTTGAGCAAGAATTCAAAGCTGATAATGGATTCTTAGTTTTTAATTTTGTCTCAGAAGAAAACAATTCCATTATTATTGAGGAAAATAATGAGGATAATCTCTTTGGTTTGTTATTGGGACTGGATAGTAGAATGATTAATGTCAAAGGACCAAAACTTAGTGAAGGTGGTCTATACAAATTTGATGTTACAGTACTCACTGCAGACGGATATTCCAAAAAGCTAGTTGAGCCTCTAGTTTTCAATGCAGGAATATCTATTGCACAAACAACACAATTTCACTTTGTTGATACTAACTTTGGAGAACAAAATATTCAGGTGATCTCATATTATGATGAAATTTCAAATTTCCAATATGACTCTGATTCTAAAGAAATTAGATTCTCCATGCCTTTTGAATGGAGCCAATCAAACATTAATCAAACATCCGTAGTTCATGAAGAACTTGTAATCCCAAAAAGTTTTGGCGATTTACTTGTATCAGGATTTTCAATGTACATTAATGGCATAAAGATATCTCAAGATGTTGTAAATATTGATGACTTTTTTTCTGATGAACGTGTAGTTCATTTTATCATATATCAAAGAGAACTACAAAATGTATTTGAAAATAATTTCAACCAGGATGAAATGAATTTTATAATTAAACCAGATCGTGATTACACTCATTTAAGCTCAGTTACTGAAAATGGACAGTTTAGAATTCTAGTTTCTTGGGAGCCAGAGAATCTAAAGTCTAACTCTGATGCAAAAATAATTTTTGATATTACTGATATTTTCTTAAAGAATAGACCTGTTGCTACAAACTATGAATTTTCAATGACTCAAAATGACAGAATAATCTTTGAACAAAATGGGATTAGTAATGATTCTAAAGACGGTCATAATATTGTAGAATTTTTAATTCCTCAAGATGTTACAGGAACTGCATATCTGAATTTTAAAAATTTAGATAATAACAATCTTGCAAAATCAACAATTCCAATTGTGATTAATAGAATAATAAATCAAGATAACGAAATCTCAATTCCTGATTGGATTAGAAACAATGCATTATGGTGGTCTGAAGCACAAATTGATGATAACACATTCATCCAAGGGATTGAATATTTAATTAAAAATAAAATCATTACAATTCCACAAACTCAACAGGAATTTTCCCAATCTCAAGAAATTCCTGATTGGATTAGAAACAATGCTGCTTGGTGGGCATCAGGCCAAATTGATGATAAAACATTTGTTCAAGGCTTGGAATTTTTAATTCAAAAGGGAATTATTAATGTTTGATTAACTCTTGTTCGAGAAATGAACCAGTCCTTTTAAATCTCAAAAATTGTAATTTTGATCACTTTGTTTAGACCTGAAAGAATTGTTGAAAGAAAATCAACACTATTCTCAATTGTAGTTACAGGGGTTGTTGCAATTCTTGCATTGCCAATCATAATTCCACACCTATTACATGGATATCATCTCGCACACATTTTCTTACATGTTGGAGGAATTACACTTGCAGTCTTTATTTCTATATTAGCAGGAATTGCATGTTACAGGTTACGAACAAAAAGACTTTTGTTAAGCGCTGTGGCCTTTACCAATTTTATTGCAGCTGAAGTTATTTTACTTGTTGATGCCACTTGGCCAAACATCTATGATCTTAGTGAATTATCGCTTTCTGAAGTCGGACATTTATTGACATTTATTACATTAGGGTTGCTAGCGTTAGGAGTGTTTAGAAATGACTGATAGGGATATACAATTGCAACAAATCATTGAAGAAAATCCTGGAATTCAATTCCGTGAGATTATGCGCTCATCAGGACTAAAAAATGGCGTACTTAGTCATTATTTAGGAAAATTAGAAAAAAATGGAATCATCAAGGTTATTCGTGGTCCACGACAAGCTAGATTTTATCCTCCAAGAATTACAGAAGATGAATCTACTGTAATTAAAGCACTAAGAAAACAAACTCCGCGAGATTTGTTACTTGCATTAATCAAAGAAGATGGATTAGAATTTAGTCAATTAGTCAAGGAAGTTGGAAAGTCACCATCAACTGTCTCGCTTTATCTTTCACAAATTGTAGATGATGGACTAGTTGAAACAAAACTTGTGCAACTCAAAAAGAGATATTATATTAAAGCAAGAGACCTTATAGATAAATTAGTTGAAGACTATAAACCAAGTTCACTTGAGAACCCAATATCTGGATTCGAAGATATCATTAATTCTTTCTAGAATTTTAAAAACAAAAATTCCATTTCTATTAGGATTGGCATTTCTAGTATTAGTTGTACCTCAAGTAGCATTTGCAGATGTCTATGTTCCTTTACATGAATATTTGGGATACTTTGATTCAAATGGGATCTATACTGTAGTTGGAAATGTTAAAAATGAAAATAGTTTCGCAATAATTCCAACAATTACTGTATCTGTAATTGACGGCGCTGAAAGAATATCCAAAACTATCGAACATGTTCCAATAGGACCTGACAAGGAAATTCCATTTAAAATAAAATTTCCTGAATTAACATCTGATACTCCAGTACTAGTGAATCCAGAAATTATATATGAAAAGACAATCACCCATGAAATTCCAATTCAAGTACTCTATGATAATACTCTAATCAAACATGATGATGGTCACATCACAGGAAGAATTCAAAATATTGGTGATAAAACAATCTTTTATCCTAAAATCTATGCTGTAGTTCACGGGTATGAATTAGTATTAGATATTACTCAAAATATTGAATTCATTGAAAAAATTGAACCAGGGCAAATTTTAGATTTTTCAATGTATCCTGATCCTGCAATAATTGAAGATATCTTCTACTATAGCTGTTTTGCACCAGTAGATACAACTGTAATTCCTGTAACTGCAAAGAAGAATGATGGAAATTTTGATTTCAGATATGATTCAGGAGCATGGTATTCTTCTGCAAAATTTGATGAAAAAGGAACTACGTTAAGCATTAGAGGATACAACAGCTATCCACTTGAGACTTATGCAAACTTTGAATTTCCACCAATCTCCGGAGATGAGAAATTTTCTGTTACACTAAATGATGAGCCTATAGAATTTATCCAAAGCATAGATGATATGGGATTTTGGCATGTAGCATTCCAAGTAGAGCCAACCTCACAAGGAGTTTTAAAAATTTCAGGCTTTGAGAAAGGATTACCTCCTGAATTGCCAAAAATCCCACAATGGATTAAAGTAAATACTGAATGGTGGATAACAAACCAAATTTCAGATTTAGAATTTCTTGAAGGAATAGATTTTTTGTTTGAAAAACAAATAATTTCTGTTCCCGAACGAGTTGTGATTTCTGAATCCAAATGGAAGATTCCTCATTGGGTCAAAACATCTACTGAATGGTGGTATGAAGAAAAAATCTCTGATGATGAGTTTCTAAATATTATTGAAAATCTAGTCAAAAGAAAAATAATTGTGGTTTGATTGGTCATTCAGTGAATAAACCAGTTATATTTTAATCCAATAATGAGAAAATAACCATCAGACCATAGTTTGGTGAGAAACAAACAAGTCACTATTTTTCATCATATTTTTTAAAATTAAATAATGTTATTATACAAATTTCAATCAACGAAAATCACTTATGTTTCCATTAAGAGATGAAAATCCACATCCTCCAGGATTCAAACCAACTGTAACTTATGCACTAATCATTGTCAATGTAATCGTATTTTTTATTGAAGTTGTATTCACTGGGCAATTTTTTGATTTCACAAATCAAAATGCATTTAATTTATTTTACAACTGGGGAGCTGTTCCAAATTGTATAACGGGAGGCACTGTTCTAAATGTTGATTTAGGTGCAGGTCCATTACGTGTATCTTGTCCTGATGTGCCATACTTCTCATTACTAAGTTCAATCTTTTTGCATGGAGGTCTTATGCATCTTGGTGGAAACATGTTGTTTTTGTGGATATTTGGTGATAATATTGAACACAAATTTGGAAAAGTAAAATATCTTGGAATTTATTTAATGTGGGGGATTCTCGCAGGACTTATTCATATTTATGGTGATGCTAGCAGTGCAATTCCTGCAGTTGGTGCCTCTGGCGCAATCTCTGGAGTACTTGGGGCATATCTGGTAATTTTTCCAAAAGCTAGAATCCAGACATTTCTGATGATGGGATTCTTTTGGAGAATGATGCATATTCAGGCTAGATGGTTCTTACCTTTCTGGTTGGTTTTCCAAAATCTCTTACCCTTTTTCATAGGTGGATTTGGTGTTGCTGGAGGTGGTGTAGCTTATCTTGCTCACATTGGTGGATTTGTTGTGGGTCTTGCAACAGGATATTTCTACAAAAAGACACACAGCTCAGAGTTTACGTATGGTACAAGATATGGGTATCGACCAGATTATTGAAAGAATAAATCTCCGAATCAATTTGAAATTCTTATGCCGTTGATTACAGTGTCAATGTATCCAGGCAGAACTCAGGAACAAAAAGACGAATATGCAAAAGCAATAACAAAATCTGCAGTAGATATTCTCAAAACAAAAGAAAATCATGTTATTGTTGTTTTTGAAGACAATCCTAAAGAAAATTGGTTTTTAGCAGGAAATCAATTGTAAAAACTAGGTTCATTCTTTCTTTTTTATCTATGCAAAACCGAAATGTCAATTATTGTTAAAGAAAAGAAAAAGAGAAAAAAATTAATCAATGATTAGATAAAATCATATGGAATTGGATTATGTTTACTTGAAATACATGGAAACAAGAAATTATTTCAAATCATAATCTTGGTTAAATCAAGATGAAAAATGTTCTAATTAGAATTGTGTATTTAATTTTTGGATCTTCTGAATGACTTGGTCATGATTTCCATTATTATCAATTGAAAGAATCAACAATCCATCATCTAGAAAAAGAGTTATCATTTTCACTAATTCCTTACAAGTTATCATCCAATTTGTTTTTCCCAGTTGGCTGTCAAACATCTCTTCCATATGGGCTTTGACAGATGCCTGGTAATGTGCCAAATTACCCATTTCTTCATCAATTAGTGGTTCAGATTCTTCTCTTCTAACAAATGCCACAACTTGGCGATTTTTTATTCTGCCCACAAATCTTATTGATTCATCAAGATCAAGGACTTTACGACATTCTTCTTTTGTATAATGTTCAGATACTTTCAATCTGCACGATTGCTAAAATAACAATTAATATTTTTTAGTGATGCTATCTTCGTTTTCATATTTAAGATCATGGAAATATTCTATCTGGGATTCTACACTCTCAATATCCTCTTCAAGAAATGGGATGTTACTATACCAAAATTCATTTTCAGGCATTAAATTTAAAGAAATTTCATGAGTTTATAGATCTAACGATTAGGTTTGTATCAGATCTTAAGACCAAAAACTGTGTAGTTGTTTGGTGACAGTTCTAATACAATCTTGATTAAACAAATTTGATATTTAGGCAATACTGAGAATTCATACTTTTGTTTTACAAATCAAGACTCTATTTTTATGAACTTTTGTTTGAATTAAGTTGATATCTTTAAAAGAAACTTGATAAAATCTATCAATTTGTAACTGGAAACCAACTCTAATTATTTTTAAAAATAATGGACTGGAAAAATTCCCAGTTAGAGATTGACATACACATTATGGTCGGTTTGATCTTTGTTAATCAAATTTGTATAATAAGAAAATGGTACATTTTATGTTTGTACCATGAGTTTATCCTTTTATTGCGATTTAATTAATTCATTTTATGAGAGTCGCAGTTGTTCAATTCAAAGCATCAACCAAAAAAGAAGATAATTTAAAAAAAATTATTTCATACATTTCAAAAGCAGCTGCAAAAAATGCAACTCTGATTGCATTTTCAGAATTTATGATGTTTTATACAAACTCTTCTCAAACTCCAAAACAATTAGCAAATTTAGCTGAAACAATTAATGGAAATTTCGTTACAATAATTGCAGAAGCTGCAAAAAAAAATCAGATCCAAGTTATAGGATCATTTTATGAAAAAAGTAGAAAGAAAGATCGTGTTTATGACACATCATTTGTAATTAGTGAATCAGGTAAAGTAATATCTACATATAGAAAAATTCATCTCTATGATGCATTAGGATTTAGAGAATCCGATAAAATGACTGCGGGCTCTAAAATTGCAAAGCCAGTAAAAACATCAATTGGAAAAATTGGCATGATGATTTGTTATGATTTAAGATTTCCAGAGATGTCCAGATCTTTAGCTGTTGCGGGATCTGAAATACTAGTTGTACCTTCTGCTTGGGTTAAAGGTAACATGAAAGAAGAGCATTGGATTACAATTAACAAAACACGTGCAATTGAAAATGGATGCTATGTAATTGCTCCTGATCAAATTGGAAATATCTATTGTGGTAGAAGTTTAGTTGTTGA
Source organism: Candidatus Nitrosopumilus sp. (assembly GCA_029881195.1). Classification (GTDB taxonomy): domain Archaea; phylum Thermoproteota; class Nitrososphaeria; order Nitrososphaerales; family Nitrosopumilaceae; genus Nitrosopumilus. Next base: position 4,382 of record JAOUNB010000038.1, on the reverse strand, counting down.
TCCATATGGAAAAATTCTACTTGATATGAAAAAAAAACAAGGAATAGGTTTTGTAAATATTGACTTGAACAAAGTAAAACAAACAAGAAAAATTCTACCATTACTCAAAAATAGAAGGACAGATGTCTATCCTATTTTGAAGGCTTGATTTCTCTACTTTCACAATTAAAGTTTGAACACTGTTTAGTCCATTTTTGATTTCTTGAATAACGAAAAATTATCATTGGCCATTTACAAACATCACATGGATTTTTTGTTGCCCTCAGTCTTGCCTTTTGTAATAATGGTGAGGAAGCCTTACATCCATTATAAAAATTTGAACACCCTATGAATCGTTTTTTTGTAACTCTTGATCTAATTACCACCAATTCTCCTATCTTGCATTCAGGACATTCCACCAGTCCATTTTTTGGAGAATTTGTACCAAGAATAATGTATTTTTTCTCTTTTGATGACCAAGAAAGATATCCATTTGTATCCAAATACTGAATGATCTCTTTTTTGAGTATGCTAGTTTTTGATTTTGTAGTTTTTGCTATATGTCTTATAATAGGTTTCTTGACCTGAACAGTTCGTGGTTGTATTCTCTTTAATGACTTCAATAATGGGTTTACTAAAACAATTTTTATAGGGACTTGGGTCAGTGTTAATTATGGAAAAGGTTTGTGTTCTTGGCGCTGGTAGTACAAAATATGGAAAATTAAGTGAAAGTATTGCCGATATTACTACTCAGGCATCAGTAGCAGCCATAGAAAACGCAGGCATTGATCCAAAAGAGATCAAAGCATCTTACATTTCAAACGTCTTTGGTGTTGCTGACAAACAGGTCCATATAGGTCCTGTATTGATGAGCAGATTAGGAATTCCAGATAAACCATCATTAACAATAGAATCTGCATGTGGGAGTGGTTCTGTATCTTTTAGAGAAGCATATGCCAATGTCGCAGCTGGATTTTATGACTGTCTAGTTGTTACTGGTGTCGAAAAAGTAACTCACACAGGAACTGAATGGACAACAACTTACTTTGCATATTGTTCTGACTTTTTTTATGAAGGTCAGGCTGGTGCATCATTTCCTGGTTTGTTTGCATCTATGGCAAGAGCTTATCTGACAGAGTTTGATGCAACTGAAGAAGACTTTGCAGCAGTTGCAGTAAAGAATCATGATAATGGTGTTCTTAATCCAAAAGCTCACATGCAAAAGAAAATTACTGTTGATGATGTAATGAATTCACCAGTTGTTGCTAGTCCGCTAAAACTTTATGATTGTTGTCCATTCTCTGATGGTGCAAGCTCTGTAATTCTTTGTTCTGAAAAGTTCGCAAAAGAACATGGTGGTAATTATATTGAAGTAATTGGTTCTGGCAGAGGTGGTTCACCTGCTGCATTACAAGGTCGTGAACACATGACAACCATTCCTAGTACAAAGATTGCAGCAGCAGATGCATACAAAATGGCAGGAATCACCGCAAAAGATATTGACTTTGCTGAAGTACATGATTGCTTTACTATTGCAGAGGTAGTTGATACTGAAGACTTGGGATTCTTTGAGAAAGGACAAGGTATTCAGGCTGTTCGTGAAGGTAGAACAAAATTAAATTCTGATATTTCTATTAATCCATCAGGTGGTCTTAAATCAAAAGGACATCCAATTGGAGCGACAGGTGTTGGGCAAGTCGTTGAAGTATTTGATCAATTAACTGGAAAAGCTGGTGAAAGAACTGTTAAAGATGCAAAAATTGGCCTAACTCATAACTTTGGTGCAACTGGCGCAAGTTGTGCTGTTCATATATTCCAAAGTGTGTAAAATGACTGTTGAAGAACAACTAATTGAATATGCAAAACAAGGCAAACTACTAACTCATAAGTGTACTAAGTGTGGCTACCTTCATTTGTCTACTGCCTATTATTGCCTAAAATGTGGAAGTAAGGGATTTGAAGATGTTATTTTAGACGGTGTAGGCTCAATTGCCACTTATACAATAATTACTGTAGCTCCTGCAGGCTTTGAAAAATATACTCCGTATGCCTTTGTTGTACTTCAACTAGATAATTCAGATTTGAGAATCTCTGGATTTATGGCGGGAATTGCAACCCCTGCAGATCTACCAGTTGGTACTAAAGCCAGAATTACTGGTTTTGAAGATGGTTGTGGAATCATCATTAAAAAGCAGTAAAATAATTTATTTGAATTATTAAAAAAAATCAAAATCGATTCTTAATAATTCTGTATCCTGATCAACTTCATGTCTGTTGAAATAACATGCGGTAAATGTGGGGAGAAGATCACAAATATGAAAATGCTAAAATCTCTAAAAGATGTTATGAATCCAACTAATGGAAAATGTCCCTCATGTGGACAAAAACTTTCCACATCAGAATTTTCACTTGATGTTAAAGAAAACTGATCAAAAAAGATCTTCAAGTGGATTATTTTTTAGATTTTTGAAAAATAGCTATTACAGTTTCAAATTTTTAATCAATAAATTAAAAATCTGATCAAAAATGTTCACAAATGATCTAGTCACAAGTCTTATTTACTCCTTAGTCAAGAAAAAAAAACATGAAAATGCGTGATAAAGATTTAGAATTAGATCTAGATGTTGACTTAGATGATGACGATGATTTAGATTTAGAATCTGATATGGATTCCGATTCATCACCAAAGAGAAGTGGAATTTTACAATCTACATCAAAACGTGTAAGGATGATCTTCTCTGTAATGGCAAGTCCAAATAGAATTGATATTCTTAGAATTTTAAACTCTAAAGGCCCTTTGACCTATTCTGAATTAAAATCTCTGGCAGGTTTCAAGTCAAAAAAGGAAAGTGGAAAATTTGCATATCACCTGAGAAAATTACTTCGACAATCCCTTGTTGCACTAAACAAATCTGAAAGACGATACACCATTACAAATCTTGGAAAGCTAGTTTTGAGTTTGGCAAGACAAATTGAAGAGAGATCAATTATTGAAAGTGGAAAAATGTACGTTAGAACATCTCATCAATCAATTGAGGAATTTAATTCACACAAAATTATTCAATCATTAGTTCGTGAAGGAAGTCTGCCATTGGAGCTTGCACAAAAAATCACCGAAGAGGTTGAAAATAGAATTTACAAATATCAGACTACCTACCTTACTGGTTCACTTATACGAGAAATGGTGAATTCTGTTCTTCTTGAGCATGGTCATGAGGAATACAGGAACAAACTTGCACGCCTAGGCCTTCCTGTTTATGACGTTCAGGAGATGATTTCTAATTTAGATGATGTTGACAACGGTGCTGAAGGTCTTCTCTTTAACACAGGACAAAGAGTATTTGCCGAACATCTACTTACAAACATCCTGCCAAAAGATGTGGCAGATTCTCATCTTTCTGGAGACTTGCATATTACTAATCCTGGAATCTGGTCTATGATTCCTGATACAATATTTGTAAATGTCAAAGAATTAATCGAAGATGGAATAAACCTTGGTGGAAAATATCTTGATGTATCAAGAATTCCTGCATCAAAACAACTTGATGATATTACAAGCTCATTGTCTATTGTCATTGCCCTTCTTTCAAAAGAAGCTTCACAAGAAGTTGTAATTGACGGTCTGGTACAATTATTTACAAAGCACTCAAAATCTCTTACCGAACTCGAACAAAAACTCACTGATGCATTTGCAACTGCATCGACAACTGCAAAATACAATAAAACAAGTACCAAGATATCAATTAGATTACAATTAGGAAGTGATGCAAAAATAATTAATTCAATTATCAATGCGTACAAAAATTACACAAAGATTACACCAATTCCAAAAATTGGTTTAATAATAGATGTTGATAAAGGAAAAATTACTGATGTTTCAGAATCAATATCTGAAATAATTTTCATTGGTGGGCATGTAATGTTTGCTAAAGGTCAAACTTCTAGCTCTGGCGTTACAAATGGATCTACAACGATCACATCTCCACTCTCAATAAATTTGGAATCTGTTTCAATAAATCTTCCAAGACTTGCATTTGAATCAAACAAAGACGAAACTTACTTTAGAGCAAGACTTGCATTACTAATGAAACCTGCACTATCCTCCATGGCATTAAGAAAGAAAGATATCTCAGATCTTACCAGAAGAGGCCTGAATCCAATTCTTGCAAAGAACACCCAATACATGCAAAGAAGTTCTGTTTCACTTGTTGTAAATTTAGTCGGCCTCAAAGAATCTGTGTTTAACATACTTGGATTCCAAGATAATAAAGAAGGGCGTGGTATTCTTCATAAGGTTATTGAAACTGCAGTTGATGTTGGAACCAAAAAAGGCAAAGAATTAGGTGATACTGTTACCATCTGTATGACTGAAACTGAGGCATCTGCCCGTTTTGCTACTTTGG
>JAOUNB010000037.1 GCA_029881195.1 Candidatus Nitrosopumilus sp. | reverse complement strand
TTGTGGTGGTGTAGAATTATCTGAAAATTTTCTCCAAGACACAACTCCTGCTTTTATTCCATTTTTGTTAAATAAATCTCCAAAAGGAAATGTAAAAATTGCAACATTTGTTGGTGCCTTTTCAGTTACATGTAGGTTTATTCCATAATCTCCTACAAAATAAAATGGTCTTATATAACATGATTTTTTTATTTTATTTTTTCTACAAATTCCTATGATAGCATCTGTGATTTCTCTGTCTGAAAAATTAAGTGAAATATTATAGAATTGCCCTGATCTTCTAAATCGTTTAACGTGTTCATCCAGCCTAAATATGTAAAGGTTTTTTCCATTCCAATATGCTCTAATCCCTTCAAAGATTGATGTTCCGTAATGAATTGCATGTGTCGTTATTGAAACTTGTGCCTTTTCTGTAAGGATATGTTTCCCATCAAACCAGACATATTTTGAAAGTGGGAGTTTCATAAGAAATTTTTACTGGATGCGTATTAATCTATTTTCAATTGGTTTTAATATCTGGATTGCTCTTTGACCATCCTTCTTTAGGAAATTTCATTCCAGCTACTCTGGTAGTCATATCTTCTGAATTTGCAAATTTTTCAACCGTCTTCCAATTCTCTTCAATAATCTTGGCAACTTTTTCTGGTACATATTCTTTCCATAATGATTCTTTTCTAAAAACTGCATCGTACAATTTTTCTTTAACAGATGTTGCAGAAAGAGTTTTTCTCTCCCCCACCTTGGGTTTCAATCTGTATATTCTCAGCATATATCCTTCTGCTTTGTCACCCGTATATGAAAAAAATTTACCTTCCACTCCTCTAAGAATCTGTTTTCTTAATTGCCATGATTTTGGAGCCAATAGGGGGGGCATGTATTTCTTAAATGGGGCAAAAAAAGTGTAATCATCAGTAATTTGAATTGAATCTCCAAAAATTGAGGCAAGCATTTTCTTTCTAGTTTCAAAATTAAATGGAAAACTCTTACTGTTAATTTCTTTTTCTCTGTCTTTGAAAATTACTGGCATGACTTTAACCACATCTGCTTCTTTTTTTAGGTCCGAAATTATTTCAACATGTGCATTAGTTACAGGATTTAGGTGTGCAAGATATAGCGCGGTGATCAATTGGTTTTATTAGATAAATGTTATATTTCAATGATTGATTTTTTGACTTATTTTTTACAAAAATCATCCGTATGATTCGTATTTGACTTCAAAGCTTCCATCTTCACGTTTGTCATGTTCTGTGACAAATCCTTTTGGTTTTAAGAAGTCCATTACTCCATCTATCGTTCCTTGCCAACCACAAACATAGAACATTGTATTTTCTTTTGTAATTACATCTCCTATTAATTCCTCCAGTGGTGACCTTCCATTATCTCTAGGTCTCAGAAATGTTTCAACCCTTCCAACTTGACCTGCCCATGATCGGTTAAACCATTCTTGTGGTCTACTGATAGCTGCTCTGTATTTAAAATTCCATTCATCCTTACCTCTTGCGATACTCTCATTTTCAAGATTAGTTAGCAAATCTTTGTAACTTAACTCATCAACATAACTTGCACCATGCAAAACTATGATTTCACGTTTATCTCCTGAATCGTGAAGATGTTGTGCATAGCTAACAAATGGCGCAAGGCCTGTACCGCCACCAATACAAATAATTCTCCTGTTATCTTTTTCGCCATTTGGAAGTTCTTCATTAATTAACAAAGCTCTACCTGTAGGTTTTAACCACAGAATTTCATCCCCTTCTTTTGCGTTAAATATTTGAGTAGTTAATCTGCCTGGAAGTGGTTTTCTTACCCATCTTATTACGAGCTCAATGTAATCTCTGTTTTCTGGATGAGATGCAATCGAGTATGCACGTCTAACGATTTTGCCTCCTTCTGCAGGGTTTGGTAATCCTAATGTGATAAATTGACCAGCTTTATAATCTGGAACTGGTCCATCTTTTGGAACTAGTCTAATGATTACAAGATCCTCTTTTAGTAATTGCACATAAGTGACAGTTGCCTTGTTATCCACTACCATAACGATTGAACCATCATTATCGAGGTTAAATATATTGTGTTAATTTCATAGAGGAATTTCAATAAAACCGCTAAACGTTAATAACCATTTTGAAAAATCTTACTTAATCAGTTTTCTGATTATTGGGCCGGTCGTCTAGTCTGGTAGGATAGGTGCATGGCATGCATCGGATCAAGGGTTCAAATCCCTTCCGGTCCACTATTTTAATTTCAAAAGTAACTTTTCAATTTCTGAATCTTTTTGTATATTAATCTCCTTTTTCATGTCTTCCGGAACTATAATCTTTAGATCAATAATTGCTTGAAGGGCACTTTTTCTAACTTCTAAATTTGAATCTAAAAGAGATTGTAAGAAAATTTCTTCTGCCTCTTTTGCCCTAAGATGTCCTAATGCGCCCACTACACATGATCTGACCATAGAGCGCTCGTCTTTCGTGAGTTTAATTAACTCTGAAATTGCATTCTTTTCGTTTCTATTTGCTAAAACTAGGGATGCAAAACCTCTGATATTCTTGCTGGTAGAATTCAAACTTTTAATTAAAAAATTAGAAATATCATTCTCATTTAACACAAGTGAGCTAAAGGCCTCTCCTCTCACTTGAATATCATCATCGTCTAATTTTGAAATAATTTTTTCTAATATTGTTGGATTGCTTGTTTTATCAAGTGTTTCTAAAATTTTGATTTTTTCCTGACTACTGCCTGATTCTAAAACTTTTGAAATATTTTCCAAGTTCGTAAGAAATTCTCTCTTCTGGTTTATATCAGTTAAAATTTTTCAAGATTTTTTCAACAGATTCAAAAAAATCCTTTTAGCTTTAAATTATCCTTAAATAGTATATTTTCTATGTCAAACGAAGCCAGAGACACCATATTCATTGGTAAGAAACCATTGATGGCATATGTTACATCAACGCTAATTCAACTGGCAAACTTACCCGCCGTCAACATCAAAGCTAGAGGACTCAGCATAGGTCGTGCTGTAGATGTAGCTCAAATCATTGCAAGAAAAACAGAAAATGCAGGCTACTCTATCGGAGAAATAAAAATTGGCTCAGAATCACTAGAGTCACAAGACGGTAGAACCAGAAACGTTTCAACAATAGAAATTGAAGTAAAGAGAAATACAGCATAACTGTATGCTTTACTTGTAATTTTTTCTTTTATTCTCTTTTTAAAAATCCATATTTCTTTTCCATTTTTCTAAACTTTGGAAGCTCTACTAGATCATTAAATTGATCGAAATTAACAACCTTTTGTCTGAATTTCATAGTGGTTCCAGTTTTCTTTAATTCTTGTAAAATACTCATTGTAGCAAATGTATTTGCAAATAATACCGAAAGTGGGTATAATATTATTTTAAATCCCATTTTGTTCAATGTTTGAGCAGAAGTAAGTGGTGTAGCTCCTCCTTCAATCATATTTGCAACAAGAGGTGCATTGATTGCCTTCCCAATCTTTCTCATTTCATTTAATGATCTTGGTGCTTCAATAAACACTGCATCAGCTCCTGTTTTTTTATTTTGAATTCCTCGTTCTATTGCTGCATCTAATCCTTCTGTTGCTCTTGCATCTGTCCTGGCAACAATAAAAAACTCCTTACTTTCCCTAGCATCAATTGCCGCACTTAATTTTTCTGTGTATTCTTCCTGTGATATTACTTCTTTTCCTTGCATATGTCCACATCTCTTGGGCCATCTTTGATCTTCTAGAAATATTCCTGATGCTCCCGCAGACTCTAGTTCTTTAACTATCTTCCAAACACTTAATGCATTTCCATAACCTGTATCTGAATCAACAATTACCGGAACTGAAACTGCTCTGCAAATTCTTCTTGCATTATCAACGGTTTCAGATGCTCCAATAAATCCATAATCTGGCATTCCAAATAGGGTTGCAGATGTACCATATCCTGTTTGGAACATTACTTCAAATCCAACTTTTTCTGCAATCTTTGCACCAATTGCATCATAAACTCCTGGAATTACAATGGGTTTATTCGATTTTAACATATTACGCAAATTCTTCATGAATCTATTCTTTTTTTTGAATTATTTATGATTTTAAAAATAATTTCATTTGGAAATATCAACATCTCTTGTTTCTGGATTAATCTTTGCACCAATTAAAATAATTATTGAACCTATTATTACATTAATTCCTAGTAAAACTGGAATTAACTCTGTGCCTTTTGATATCATTGTTACTGCAATTAATGGGGCCCAAGATCCAAAAATTAGTCCTCCATTATAGATAAAACCACTTGCACTGTTTCTAACTTCTGTTGGAAATCTCTCAGACAAAAATGCTGGAATTGGACCGAATCCTGTAGTTGCAACAACAATCAACATTACAGTATATGCAATTCTTTCAAATGCTGATTCCGCATGATATAATCCATACAATGCAGGAATTGCAAATACAATTGCTGCCATGGCAAAATATCCGATTGTTTTTTTTCTGCCAATTCTTTGGCTTAGATAACCTGTAAAAATTTGACCAAACAATGATGTTGTCGTGGCAACAATCATTAATAATGATACTTCAGTTTTTTCAATTTCTGCATAATTTTGTAGAAACGTTGGATAAAATCCAATTGATGTATAATATGCATACATAAGTCCTGTCATTAAAATCAAGGAAAAGATGAATCGCTTTCTTCCTTCTTTACTAGAAAGTAATTTTTTAAGGGGTGATTTTTCTGTTTTTTTCTGTTTTTGTTTGGCAAGCCATACTTGTGATTCATTCATTCTAAATCGAATAAATAATGCAACAAGTCCAGGAATGATCCCTGTAAAAAACATGATTCTCCACCCAATTTCAACAAATTGATCTTCTGGAAATAAGGAAACCGCTCCAAAAAATACTGCTGATGCAATAACAAATCCGAAATTAAAACCACTTTGTAAAAATCCAGAAAGAATTCCTCTTTTCTCTTTTGGTGCTGTTTCCATGGTTATTACTGCACCACTTCCCCATTCTCCTCCAGCAAAAAATCCCTGTGTTAATCGTAAACCAATTAGTAAAATTGGTGCCATAAATCCGATCATTTGCCAAGTTGGTAGTAACCCTGTTGCAAATGTAGCCAAAGAAAATCCCATGATTGTAATAATCATTGCTTTTTTTCTTCCATGTTTATCTCCAAAGTTTCCAAAAAAAGCTCCTCCAAACGGTCGCATGATTAATGTTATGATGTATGCTGCAAATGTTGCTAAAAGAGAAAATGTTGTATCTTCTGCAGGAAAAAATAATATGCTAATTAATGGAATTACTAATAACATCAAAACTAAGTCATAACCATCAAGTGACCATCCTAACCATGAACCAAAAATTATAGACTTTTGTTCTTTAGTTAATCGCGTCATGTATTTTCTAAAAAATAGATTAATTTCTACTTTTCAAAATGTCATTCGATTTTAATCTCTTTTTCCTTCTTTGAATTTTTTTCATCCATTTTCTTTAATTCATCCTGAAGAAATTTTCTATATTTTTGAGTTTCATCATCGGTCATATTTGCTAAATTAGAACTAAGAATAGATCCCATTGTGGAGATCTTCTCTAACAAATCTAATGCAACAAATCTTCCTACATTTCCTAATCTAAAAAGAACTTCCAATTGTTTTTTTACAATATCGTTAATCTTGTCAACATCTTCAGCAGTATAGATTCCTTTTTTTGTCAGTTTATATCTTCCATCTTTTGTTTCTTCAATTAGTCCTTCATCGAGCAATCTACCCAATAAAGGATAGATTAATCCTGGAGATGGTTTCCAAATTCCATTGCTTTGTTCAATGGCGTAATCTATGATCTCTTTACCAGTACGCTCTTTCTTTTTCAATAATTCTAAAATGAAATACCTTGAGAATCCTCTTGGAATTGAACTTCCAACCCTTTGAAACCATTCGGAAATCATCACTAGTGATATCACTAGTGATATATTTTAATTTTTCTGTTCAGCATGACAATTACTACATATTTAACCCACATTTAGTAAGTCTGTCTAAAATGACTGGTTCTTTAGAATTTGATCTGATTATTTGTGGTTCAGGCCTTGCTGGGTTGAGAGCAGCTATATCTGCGGCAAAAAAAGGCCCTCAGCTCAAAATTGGTGTTGTTTCAAAGGTACAAGTAATGCGTTCGCATTCTGTTTCTGCAGAAGGAGGTACTGCTGCAGTCCTTTTTGAGGATGAAGGCGATACCATTGAATCTCATGTTTATGATACTGTTAAAGGAAGTGATTTTCTTGCAGATCAAGATGTAGCTGAGAGGCTTTGTGTTGAAATGCCCCAAGAAATTCGTCAGTTAGATCATTGGGGAATGCCATGGTCTAGAAGAGCAGACGGAAGAATTGATCAACGAAACTTTGGTGGTTATAGTTTTCCTCGGGCAACATATGCATCTGATAAAGTTGGTTTCTTTGAAATGCAAACTTTGTATGATACATGTCAAAAATTTGAAAATATTGAATATCTCAATGAATGGTTTGTAACATCAATTATACACGATGGAAAGAAATTCATGGGTGTCACTGCAATTGAATTATCTTCAGGAACATTTTACACGATTAAAGGAAAAGCTCTCATCATTGCAACTGGTGGAGCTGGACGCTTGTATAGTTTCTCGACTTATGCACTTTCTTCAACTCCAGATGGATTGGATATGGGATTACGTGCTGGTATGGCACTCAAAGATATGGAATTTGTACAATTTCATCCAACAGGAATTATGCCCTCTGGAATTTTGATTACCGAAGGTGCAAGAGGCGAAGGTGGTTATCTTCTAAACAACAAAGGTGAACGATTTATGAAAACTTATGCGGCTGGTAAAATGGAGTTGGCACCTCGTGATATTGTATCTAGATCAATCATGACCGAAATTCAAGAAGGACGCGGCTTCAAACATGAAACAGGTGTAGATTGTATGAAACTAGATTTGAGACATATTGGTGATGAGAAGATTAAAGAAAAATTAGGTGGTATTAGAGAAATATCGATAAAATTTTCTGGTATTGATCCTGCTACAGACTTACTTGACATAAGACCTGTTTGTCATTATATGATGGGGGGGATTCATACTGATATTGATGGTGCAACAGAAATTCAAGGTGTTTGGGCTGCCGGAGAAGCTGCATGTAATAGTGTTCATGGTTCAAATAGATTAGGTGCAAATTCTACCTCTGAATGCATTGTTTGGGGAAAAATTACTGGTGAATTGGCTGCCGAATATGCGATGAATAACACTACCTCAAATCCTTGGCCACATCATTTAGTATCTGCAGAAGAAAAGAGAATCTATGATGGAATATTTAGAGGAAATGGAAATGTGAATCCCTATGAAATTAGACAGGAACTCACTGACACCATGAATGAAAAAGCATATGTCTATAGAAATGAAACTGATCTTGTTGCAGGTCTTAAAAAAATTCGTGAATTAAAAATACAAACTTGGAAACATGTTGATGACAAAGCAAAAGAATACAATACTAATTTTTCAAATGTGATGGAGCTTGATTCAATGTTTCGAGTAGCTGAAATTGTTTTACTTGGTGCAATTAACAGAAAAGAGTCTCGTGGTGCACATGCAAGAACTGATTATACTAAACGAGATGATGCAAACTTTTTACATCATACGCTTGCTTACTATGATCCGAATGAACCGATTATGAAAACACATCCTGTAACAATTACAAAATATCAGCCAGTTGAGAGGAAATATTAGATGACTCAAGATGAACACAAAGAAGGAATCAAAGGAATGGCTAATCCGAGCCGTTACGGAATTGAAAGGGTAGCCTACTGGTTAATGCGATTAAGTGGATTAGGACTGTTAGCATATTTTGTCGCCCATATTTATGAAACGAGTAACATTCTAAGAGGACAAGTGGGATGGGATGAATTTCTAGAATTAACACAAACTACTGAAGGACATCTTTTCTTGGCAATTGTTATTGCAATGTGTGTATTTCATACTGTTAATGGAATTAGAGTGATGTTAGGACATGGAGGAGTCGGTGTAGGTAAACCTGCAAGACCTGATTACCCATATGATCCAGCATCACAAAACTATCGACACAAAATAGGTATCTATTCAGCAATTGTTCTTGCAGCAATTGCTATGATGTATGGGTTAGCAGTAATGTTTGGTGAATAAAATGAGAGAAAGCACAATTATGAAAATTCACTATGGAACAGCTCTGGCAGCAGTAGCATTAGTTGCAGTCCATATTTTAATGCGTCTTACAATGGGATTTGCAGAGTCTTTAGAATATGAAACTGTTCTTGCTAACTACAAATTCATTCCATACGCAGTAATGTTGGAGCTGATACTTATCTTATTGTCAATCCATGGATTTAATGGATTACGAGTTATCTTATTGGAATTAAAGCAAGGACAGGCTTATGAAAAAGCTGTTTCATATGGTTGTCTTGCAGCGATGTTTGGTTTAATAGCATATGGTTCACGAACAATTATTATGACTAACATGGGGATGACATAGATATGGCCCAAGTATCTCATATTGCAGACGAGCAAGGATCCACATCAATATCGTCGTCAAAATCCATTACACTTCGAATTGCAAGATACAATCCAGAACATGATGATTCAAGTCAATTCATGGAATTTACAATTCCTTATGAACGATGGACAACTGTTTTGGAGGCAATCCTAGAGGTCAAAAAACATTTTGATCATTCAGTAGCAGTACGTTATTCATGTAGACAAGCCACATGTGGTTCATGTGGAATGATAATTAATGGAAAACCTCGATTGGCATGTTTTACAAAAATTAGTGAATTAAACTCAAACGTTGTTACAGTTGAGCCTATGAATAATTTCCCTATTATTCGAGATCTTGCAGTAAAGTTTGAAAGATTGTTTGACACTCACCACAAAATCAAACCATATCTTATCCGAGATGATACTGAACTTGAATCTAATGAAAAAGAATTTTTACAATCGCCTGAAGAAGTTGAACAATACATTCAGTTTGCAAACTGTATAAAATGTGGATTGTGTAATTCCGCATGTCCTACCATGGCAACTGATTCTTCTTTTGTTGGACCTCAAGCATTAGCTCAAGCATATCGATATGTTGCCGATAGTAGAGATAAAGGAAAAGACTCGCGACTGAAAATTATTGATGAATCTCATGGAATCTGGAGATGTCATTTTGCTGGTTCTTGTAGCCAAGTATGTCCAAAAGGTGTTGACCCAGCAATGGGCATTCAGTTTCTTAGAGGATATTTGCTAGGTTTTCGAAGTTAGCCTAACTACTTTGGTTTTGGACTGTTATTTACTTGATTGTTAATTTGTTCTGCCATAAAGTGATTTGATACATTCACTTTAACATCCTCAACTCCATCCACTTTCAAGAGATTATCATGAACATCCTGACAAATCTTAAAACCAAATACTGCCGGACAAAATGGACTGGTAAGATGCAAATCAACTTTGACATTGCTATTATTGATATCTACTTCATCAATCAATTCCAATTCTACAATCGAAGTGTTAATTTCTGGATCTACAATCTTTGATAATTCATCAAAGATTTTCACTCTAAGCTGTTTGATATCTTGACTCATGTCGGCAAAAGCGTGGATGCTATATATAACCATTCTAGAACCTTAGGTAATGTATCGTTCACGTCTTGATACTGATTTGAACAATATTACATTAGATTATGTCTCATCGATTAACGATGATTCTGAAATTGCATATTATGATATCATTGGAAGTCAAGCTCACACTTTGATGTTATACCAAAATAACGTCATTACAAAAAATGATGCAAAAAAGATCTTATCTGCGTTAGATAATTTGAAAAATGAAAAATTTGATGCGTCTTCTAGAGCAGAAGATATCCATGAATTAATCGAATCTCTAGTAATCAAAAAGATTGGTATGGCAAGTGGCGGAAAAATGCACACTGCTAGGTCTCGAAATGATCAAGTTGCTTTAGACATTAGAATGAAAATTCGAGATGACATAAACATCATTTGTAATTGTCTTTTAGATACTGTTGAAGCCCTAATTTCCGTAGCCAAAAATCATCAAAAAACAATCATGCCACTTTATACTCATCTTCAACAGGCTCAAGCTGGTTTATTTTCCCATTATCTTTTAGCTCATGCAGATGTATTATCTAGAGACTTTCAGAGACTCTATGGAACCTTTGAAAGAGTAAACCAAAGTCCGCTGGGTGCAGGACCTATTGGAGGAACAAGTATTCCAATTGATAGGCAAATTACGGCACAAATGTTGGGCTTTGATGGTGTTGTTGAAAATTCAATTGATGCAACAAGTACGCGTGATTTTGTTGCTGAATATATTGCAATGATTTCAATTTTGATGACCAACCTAAGTAAAATATCTGAAGATTTTGTAATCTGGTCAACATCTGAATTTTCGTTCATTGAACTTGCTGATGAATTCACATCTCCTTCAAGTGTAATGCCACAAAAGAAAAATCCTGATATTTTAGAATTGACCCGTGGTAAAACATCTGAAATAATTGGAAATCTTACTGCAACTCTTACTACAATTAAAGGATTGGCAACTGGTTATGGACGTGATTTACAGCAGATTAAATCCTCTATCTGGTCAACATCAAAAATTTCTATTAGTGCATTATTGATTTTAAAATCTATACTTCTAACTTTGAAAGTAAATGAAAAACAAATGAAAAAAGTTACAGAATCTAGCAATCTTATCGCACTTGATATCGCTGAAAAATTAGTTCAAGAAGGAATTCCTTTTAGAGTAACTCATAAAATTTCAGGTGTTTTAGTTCAATTATCTTATCAATCAAAAAAACCTATTTCAAAATTAACTTTAGAACAAATAAAAAAATCTGTATCTGATACTAAAGTAAATCCAGAAATTGTATCTAAAATCATTTCTAATACTACTATTGTTTCTTCTCTTAAAGACAGGAAATCATTTGGATCATCTGGATATGATGAACAAAAAAGAATGATTTCTAATAGAATTCAAAAGATTAATCAATATAGAATAGATGTCACTAAAAGAGAAAATAAAATTAGTTCTTCTATTGAAACATTGATCAAACAAATTGATGAAATCATTAAATAAATAAAAGAAAAGTAGCGGGTCTAAAGGGATTCGGACCCTTGACAACCGGATTAAAAGTCCGGTGCGCTACCTGGCTGCGCCATAGACCCTCATCAAAAATGCTTTTCGTGTATAATTTAGTCTTTTACAAAATTTTTTCTTATTACAGAAACTTTTAATCTGGCAATTTTGTTCAAACAACTTGTGCCCTTGTAGTATAGCCCGGTCTAGAATTCGGCCCTGTCACGGCTGAGACGCGTGTTCAAATCCCGCCGAGGGCGCCATTATTTCTAAATCTAAAAATAATCTACTCCGATCAATTAGAATTTTCATGATTATTGTTGAAAAATTAGTAATAATTTAATTGCCTACAAGAATATTAAAATTCAGGCAATTTTAGTAAAACTTGATGTCTGAAGAGAAAAAAGAATCTGAAGTAAATATAAAAACTACTGAAAATTCATCATCTGAAAAGACATCTATTGAAGAATCTCCTAAAAATGATATAAAAGCAGCTGAAGAAGCAATTGCAAAGGCAGAAGCTGCCGCAAAAGCTGCTGAAGATGCAGAAGCTGCAGTAAAAGAAGCACTCGCAAAAGCACAAGCTGCTAAAGCAGCAGCTGAAGCAGCAGCTGAAGAAGAATACAAAGCAATAGCAGCTGAAGTGAAAGCTGATGCTGCCAAGAAACCTGATTTCACATTTAAGCGACAAGGAGAAGAAATTTTCAGACGAGAAATGGGAGAACCCGAATTTTTCTTAGATAAAAAAGATAGGTTCCCAAGACCAATACTTTCACAAGAACAACAAGAATCTCTAACAAGAACCGCAGAGATTCCACAAGATCAAACTCCTGCTTATGTTCCTCAGCATGTACTTAGTCCAGAATTTGGGGGAGTTTCAAATTATGAACGTGGTGTTGATTCATTTTTAGAAGAAGTAAAACTAAAACTTGAAAAATTAAAGAATGATAAAGAAGCATCTGAAAAAGAAATCAGAGATGCTGAAAATGAAGTTACTTACTTAGAATCTTTACATGAAAATTTCTATATCGGAATGAATGTTTTTAGAACAGCTAAAGGCGGACGGGATAAAGTTAAGGCATAATAGGTGAATGATTTGAGTCGAGTATCTTTTGATGTAATTAATGCGAGAGTAACTTTCAAAAATATTCCTATACATACATTATCTAAGTTTACTTTCAAAGATGTCAGCACAGCTTGTGCAGAATTTAAAAAAATTCCTGGTGTTGCAGAATGCGTTATAATTCAATCGGCAACTCGAGTTGAAATCTTTACAGTTAGTAATATTGAAACTGATGATTCTCCAGATGCAAGAAGACCTGAAGGCAAAGCACTTGTGTTAAATCAAATCAAAGATACTTGGGTATCTTTATCGTCATTAGAACAAATTGATATTGATCATTTTGATCAAACTCTTGAAGTTTACAAAGGTGATGATGTGTATCTTAATCTTTTAAGATTAGCTTCGGGATTAGATGCTTTAGTTGTTGGTTGGCAAAATGTTTTTGATGATGTTGTTCAAGCCTTGTCTACTGCAAAAAATGCAGGAACATCTGGCCCCATTCTCAATAAATTATTTGAAAGTGTAATTCGGTTATCTGCTAGAATGAGAGATACTACCGGAATTTCCAAAGATGTAGTTTCACTTGGTGATGTTGCTGTAAAACTTGTGGATGAGAAAGCAGGATTGGATCCTAAGAAAAAAGTATTGATAATTGGAACTGGTGAGTCTGCAGCAACAGTTGTAAAAGCCTTGGATAAAAAGGATATTTCCTTTGATGTCACGAGTAGAACTCTTGAACGAGCAACTGGTTTTACGACTATACTTGGTGGAACCCCTGTGGATTTTAATGATGTCTTGATAGAGTTTGACAAGTATGATGTTATTTTTGTTGCAACCACATCTGATTATTTCTTAATTACCTATGATAGAATTAGATTGGTAATGGAGGAAAAGTCAAAGGGTACACTGATTTTAGATTTGTCTGATCCA
>JAOUNB010000108.1 GCA_029881195.1 Candidatus Nitrosopumilus sp. | reverse complement strand
GACGCAGAACAGGGAACTGACATACAGAATAATTGCGTACAATTGTCATAGAATCATACAGAATAACTTGTTGGTTCTAGTATGGTTTCTACATGGCCATTTTTCTATTGTATCCCCATATATTGAAACTATCCAAAAAACTGATCAAGAATTCAGAGAAATCGCTAAAAAAATGAACAAGGCAAAAAGGAAAAAACCATAGGGTCTCTCTATTAATTCAATAAAGTCTCAAATTTAATCAAATTCATTACAGGACACATCTGGTTTTTTCTACATCGACTATGTTGAGATAATAGAGGATTAATTTCTTTTAAGGGATGCTATCTTTCATTATTTCCTGTTGATGTGACTCATGAAGAGTGGCAATTGATTATGAATTGCTCATTCCAAAATTTACAAAACATTTGAAATTCCTCAATGTTGTTTTTCATAAACCAAATTGAATATGTCATCAATATTTCATCAATTCTTGTCTTAATCAACTCATTTTGTTTCTCTCTCTTAATCTTTACATTGTGAAGTTCTTTATGTTGTGTTGCGTTCATGAATAAAAATACAAATTGTTAGAATATAGGTTCTGTGATAACTTTGATGACAAAAGTTAACAAATAATAAATACTCATAAAATGAATATTATGTATGTCGAATCTAATTGGAGTACGATTAAACAAGGAAGATCATGCTGAATATCTAAAGATAGTGCGAGAAAATGGGACTAATCCTTCTGCTATGACTGCAAAAATTGTGCATGATTGGTTACGTTTTCAGAGGACAAAACAATATCGAGGAGACATTACTCTTTCAGGTGAAATTCTAAAAAAACGGCATGATGCAATAAAGAAAAACGAGATAAGTAAAATTGTCCAACATAATGCTAAAGTCATCATTTCTGAAATGGAATTCCAAGTGGATAATCTTGATTTTGTTGAAGTAAGTAGAAGAATTCTAGAATGGAATAGAGAAAACGGAATTGCAATGATAATGAGAGATAGAAAAGACAACACAGTGTTTATGCAAAAACATTCACTGGGTGTAATTTGGTCTGAAATTCAATGTAAAATGTATTGTAAAATGTTTGAAATTATTGGAGAAACCATCAGATCAATGAAATATGATTCTAACTCTTTTAGTTTTGAAGTGATTAGGCAGAATTAGGTATAAAATTAGTATCTGTACTATGTGTTCTTACAGAAACAATTTGTATGAACAAAATAATGTGTAAAAATAAAAACCATAATGATAAAAAAGTATATGCGTAAAACTGTTTTTAAGTATTTCAATTAAGAAACATTATGGATGGAACTATTCTTGCTAAAATAGAACAAAAAATTCAAGATGCTCTTTCCAACAAAGATGAAATTAAAGAATTAATCAAATTACTTTCAACAATCGATGATTCAAAATCATTTGCCCTGGGTGTGATGGTTGGAAGAATTTACAATGCTTTCTACTATCAATCAAAGAGAATTCTAAATCGTGAACCGACAAAAGATGAATTTAAAGAATTTTTAGAATTTGTTAAAAATAAGAAATATGACTTGGAAAATTTATGGTGATGACTTATTCCATTCGATAACATTGATGGTTGGTGTTCCTGGTAATTTTACACATGCCCCATGCAGTGCTTTTTTCGCTGCCTCTAAATGGGCCTCGCTATTTACAAACATCTCCATGATGCACTGTCCTTGTTTGACTCTTGCACCCAGACTGACTGCTTTTCCCCATGATCTTCGCATTCCTTCAGAAACTCTATCTGCACCTGCAGTTGCAATCTGTTTATTTTCTCGAAGTAAATTGTGTGGATAAATTCTTAGCCTTGAATAGTAACCTGACTCACCAGTTGTTTTTTCTAGAGTTTTGTTTGCTGCCAATCTAGTTGATTCAATTGCCATGTGCCTGATCTGAATCTTTTCATTAATTAGTAACTGAACACAATATTTGTAGACTCCTCTTTTGCCGCCCTGAAATTTTGCAATCTTGATCTGTGGTTTACCTTTGATGTATTCCTTTCTAGTAAATACTTGTCCAGTTGCAGTTCTATAATTGGCACCATGCATTATGTTTTCAAAATACAACGCCCATATTTTAACGGTGAGCCGACATATGCTCATATTTTCCAATGCTTATATGGAAATCCTTTGAATTCTCAATCATCATGGAAGAGGTTCTCCTAGTTAACGGTGAAATAGTTTCTGAACAAACTTGTATCTCTGATAAAAATATGATTAATGAACTTGTCATAAAGGGATATGGTGAAATTGAAAATGAAAAATTATTCTTAAAACAATTTGAGACTCTATTTCTCTTATATTCTAAGAGGCTTATTTTAAAGAAAGGCAAAAAACAAATTGACTTTGATACTTTTATGAACATCTGTCAGAAAACTAATTCTGATATTCTTACTAAATTTTTGATATATCGTGATCTTCGAAATCGTGGTTATGTTGTTAAAGATGGGTTTGGATTTGGTTCTGACTTTAGAGTTTATGAGAGAGGACATTTTGGTGAGAAAGGGGCAAAATTTTTGATCTTTGGACTAAATGAAGGTCAACAAGAGAAAATGGGCAATCTGCAAAAAAAGATTGAGGATATAGCTCAAATGGGAAAAGAACCTATAATTGCAGTAATTGAACGGCGTGGTGAGGTGATTTATTACAAGATCAATAGAATAAATTTCTATGAAAACAAATCTAGGTTAGAAAAATCATTTCAGATCTAGTCCTGCATAATCCATTCCGATGAATATTTTAAAAGATTATTCTCTTCTGCAAACATAAAATCGTAGACATCTACATACTTTGTCTTGTTATTCCAAAGATCTTCGAAATCTTTCATCTTTCTTTCAACTCTTGACTTGTCATTCCATGATGTGAAAACATCAACTGATTCAAAATCCCTTGATTGAGTGGAAAATGATTCTTTGGAAGTCCCTGTAAATGCAACTGATTCATCCTCATCATCTCTGAAAATCCCGATTCTCTCAGAAAATGAATTTGCAACTTGTTCTGAATTTGTAATTGCAATCTTTAATTCAATTTGTCCATTATTTACTATATTTTGGAGTTTTTGGATTTTACTGTCTCTGATAAACTTCCCTTCAAATGATTTTGTAAATTTTTCAGAAAATAATTTTGTAAATAGATTAAGATCACCTGTTTTGAATCTGTGTCCTGTAATCATTCTTAATTTTGCCTTCCCTTCTGAAAAATTTTCAAATCCCATTGATATTGTGGCCAAAGTCTGAATCGATAAAAAGTCAACACATCTGTCATATTCTATGCAATGATTGAGGCAAGGAAAGAAAAACTCTGCTACGATATCGTCTCTATCTGAACGATACTCTTCTTTTAATCCTATTTCTCTTAATCCCAATAACTCTTTTTCTTAATTTTATTATTTAAAGAAATAATCCTGAGATGGCCATGTAGAAACCATACTAGAACCAACAAGTTATTCTGTATGATTCTATGACAATTGTACGCAATTATTCTGTATGTCAGTTCCCTGTTCTGCGTCACTATCTTTCTTGAGGTGACATAATCACC
>JAOUNB010000036.1 GCA_029881195.1 Candidatus Nitrosopumilus sp. | reverse complement strand
CCTACAGGTTGCCATATGTTTGATTTTGTATCAGATAATGCCAATGCAGGCATCGCACGTCCATCAGTTAATTTATTGAGATAATCTCTAGCTTCGGCAACTCTTTTTTGCCCTAATTTCAAGGCTTGAAAATATTGCATGTTCTCAAATCATTGATTTGTTATAAAAACAATTTCTCTACAAAAGATAGTTATAGAATCCTGGCGTTTACTTTACTATGCCTCTGACAAATAAGGTCATAATAAAATTAAATGAAATCACTACAATGGTGGAAGATAAATCAAAATTAACAGAGTCAGATATTACAGAGATTAAATCAATTTTTCAAAATCTTGTTGAAAATAATGAGAGATATGATATAGATGAAATTGAATTTTGGTTTGAAAACGAAGGGAGTTGGAATTCTAGAGAATCCAGAATTAGAATTGTTAATCTTTCAAGTTACATTCAGGACAAATATCAGCAAACAGCACACCTAAGAATTATTTCCGATGATGACTGTGGCTGTGGAAATTAAATTTCTAATTGTTCTAATAACCTTCCAACAATTTTTGCATTCTCAGTTCTTTCATTCATAATTTCTCCAAGACGAGAGTGATTTTCACTTCTGTCTGATATTATCTGGAAATATTCTTCATCAAGATCATTATTTGCTTGTAATCTTTTAATTACTTCAAACAACACCCCAATTACTTGTTTTTGTGCTTCAATTAATTCATCTTTGCTTCTTTCAGACATTTTCTATTTAGTTGTCATTGATAATCTTTGTAAATAATTCTTTTAGTTTAGGATCATCTATTCCTTTTTTTGCAGATTCAAAAAATGATTTAAGTTTATTTTTTGAGTAGCCTTCTCGTTGGTATAATTTTGCTTGAAGTGCCATTTCTAATTTATCAACTTGATGTACAAACTTTGATTCTGCAGAAATATTTTCTTGATAATCTTGCCAAAGTTCCAAATATTGAGATTTAATATTACTGGGTAAATTATCTATTATTTCACTAAAGGCATTATTTTCTAACAGTTTCTTTTTTTCTTTGCTTAATTGATTTGGAGTAAAGTCCCCGATTTTTGCTTCAGCCAAGTCATGAAGCAAAACCATTTTGAGTATTTTTTCTGAATCATATTTCCTCATGTCAGAAATAACCATGCTTATTATTGCCATGGAATATGAATGGTCTGCAACGGATTCAGGATGATTTAATGATAGTTTATCCACCCATCCCTGTCTAGAAATTTTTTTGAGATTTGCAGCAATTTTAAAAAAATCCCATATCATGTTGTTCTATTGTTCATTAGATTGTACTAATGAATTTTCATATTTTTCGAATAACATAATAGTTAATTCTGATATGAGAAGATATTGAAAATTTATACCAAAACAGGAGATGATGGAAATACAGGGGTTCAAGGAAACTTGAGAATGTCAAAATCCCATCCTAGAATTATTGCATACGGGACGGTAGACGAAGCAAATGCTGCATTAGGGATTGTTTTGACAAATTTGTTAGATGACGATATTGCTGAGATTTTGAAAAGAATACAAAATGAGTTATTTCTAGTAGGCGCTGATCTTTCAAATCCAAATCTAAACGATATTAGAAATAGAATATCGTTGGAAATGATTCAGAAATTAGAATTGTCTATTGACAAATTTGAATCTGAATTGCCACCTTTGACTAATTTTATCTTACCAGGGGGGGAAATTGCAGCAGCACAATTACATTATGTAAGAACAATTGTCAGAAGGGTAGAAACACAAGTGGTGCAACTAAGTGAAAAAAATGAAATTAATTCAAATTGCATGATCTATCTCAACAGATTATCTGATTTATTTTTTGTAATTAGTCGTTTAATCAATAAACGAAAAGGTAAAGATGACATTCTCTGGAAGATCTAAAAAGACAAACTTTAATTCCTCAACTGATTGCATTTTTCTAAGTGCCAGGGTAGCTCAGCCTGGGAGAGCACTCGGCTGAAGACCGGGCTGTCGCGCGTTCAAATCCCGCCCCTGGCATCTTAAATGATACAATATCACAAGTTATTTTGAAACTAATAGTATTAGGAGAAAATTGGAGAATTTCATAGACTTTTTTAAAATTATTCAATCATACAAAATCTTTAAAAACAAGGCAAACTCTTGTTTTTCGACATTCATGGCAGAAAAAAAGGCTGCAAAAAATGATGCAAAGAAAGCATCCGCAAAGAAAACAAAACCGAAAACATCAAAGACGGTAAAACCTTCTAGATCAAAAGCAAAGACCACAAAATTAAAGAATAAAAAGCCAAAAGAGGAAACAATCAGTGACATGGGAATTGTCATAGTTGATGATGATATCGAAATTGATCAAGAGAAGGTAAATGAAGAAAGAAGGGCTTATCTTGAAGAAGCAAGATCCCAAGAAGCTTTTGATTAGGAATCTTTATCCGATCCAATAACATAACCCCAAGTATGCGTGCATTATGTCTGATCACTGTAAAACCAGGTAAAGTTGATTCTGTTGTTGAAATATTAAAGAAAAAACGGAAGATCGTAAAACAAGTCATGGTTGTTACAGGAAGGGCAGACATTAGTGTAATTTTACAAGGAAATATTGATGAAATTAATGGAATGGTAATTGATTTTAAAAAAATAAAAGATATTGTTACAACTGAGACCCTAATTGAAGTGGAGGTTAATTTGGGATGGTAAGGGCAATAATCTTAGTAAAATCTCCAAAAAAGCTCATTGCTGCCAGATTAAGAAAAATAGCCTCAGTAACAGATTCATTTCCTACAAGCGGTCAATTCGACGCTGTTGCCATAATTGATGTTGAACAACTAGTAAAAATTAAGGAAATAGCCACACTTATTCAAAAAATTAGGGGGGTTGAAAGAACTGAAACCATGATAGAAGTTCAATGACAATGGATTTAAACAACTTTGAGGTAGAGTATCTGTGAATATCAAAAAAGTTGGAAATGTCATATTGGCTGTAAAAGACATAGACAAATCCATACAATTCTATCACGAACTCATCGGACTTCCAATCAAAAATCAAAGAAGATCTTGGGTTGATTTAGGCACTTCTGGAGCCATGTTGAGTTTACATCCAGCATCATTGACGGCACAACATGTTGGAAGTTCTATTGACAACGGAATCACAATAGGATTTCTAGTCGGCGATGTAAAATCTGCAATTGATGAATTAAAAGATAAAGGTGTAAGAATTCATCGAGATATTGTTGAGAGAGATGCAGGAAAAAATGCCGTAATTTTGGACCCTGATGACTATCTAATTTCATTGTTTGAACCAAACTTTGAAGACAAGGCTCAACAAACAGGCGGATACCACGGATTTACACCTTCCTAGATTATCTTTTTAATAGAAAGAATAATCTGAATCTTTTATTTTTCATAATTTTTAAAATTACTCTGATTTAATTTTCAAACGATTATCTTCCGGGTCTTTTGAAATCCTGTTTGATGTTATAATATGATGCCGAGGAAATTTGGAATTTTTTATTTGAATTAATCTTCTTATTTTTTGATTTTTCAGTACTGATGGATTTTTTAATTTTGATGACTTTTTTAAAATCTGATTTCAGTTTTGGTTTATAATAGTAAATGATGTCTGATGCCGAGGAAATTTGGAATTTTTTATTTGAATTAATCTTCTTATTTTTTGATTTTTCAGGATCTACTTGGTTTTTTGTTGTCCATATGATATTTCTAATGTTATGTGACGAAGACTGCTCTATATTATAATCTCCTAAAGACTTACCCATATTTATTAAAACATTGAATCTTATTAAAAGACAACCATCAGATTACTTTTTTGATAGAAGAAAGAATTTTTGCCAAGTTTTTTTCTTTTCTATCTATTGAAACATAAAATGTCACATTATTTTTTTGTAAGATGATGATTGTAACTTTTTGATGTTGTAAAATTACATGCTCTAATATTCCAACAGTACTAACAGTCTCTTTTCGTAATGACATTAATGTAGATATAATGAAAAATTCATTCTTTACTTGTTCAGATTTTAACAATGGTTTTAGATTGGGCTTAACCATCCCAGTTAATGTCCTGCCATACGCGTTAATGACTCCGGCATATCGTATGCTATTTGATAATTTCAGAATGTTTTGGCATTGCTTTCGGTATTTGATTACAGCATCATTCCATTTATCAGCAGGTGTTTTTACCATAAAGCAAATTGATTCATGAAACTAATAAGGATTCTTACCATTAAAAAAAATTAGAAGAAATAAATTATTTTTTAATTGTTATTTGATTTTGATTCTCTATCCAATCTTTTCTTTAGTTCCAAGTTTTCTTTTAATAATTTGTCATTTTCATTCTGAAGAGTTTCAACAGAATTGTTTCTGGTGTATAGTGGGTGTCCCGGAGGAATTATTCCAGAATTCATTGTCAATAATCCTGCTGCATGTTGCTGATACATTTGTTGGAATCCTCGAAGTTTTTGATTAATTGTTTCAGTATTCTTTAAAAATTGCTCTTTCATAGGATTTTCATAAATTTTAAACATTGGATTAGTTAGTCCAGGGGGCAATCTTGGAAATTGGAATGCCATATGAGGAATATTGGGATTCAATCCATACAGGTCTTGCAGGTGCTTTATTGCTAAATTATCCACAAAAATGGTTCAAATTTGCCATATTTCTGCATTGCTTTAGGCGTTTGATATGGTGTTTAGTAAAACCTCAGGCGTTTTTACTCAAATTGAGCTGATCGCTGATCCTTATAGATTCGATATTTGGTCGGTTATACACATGAATGACTCGAAAAAGATATGCCTAAAATGTAAAAAAGACATCAAAGAAAAAGATCTTCACAAAATTGTAATTTATGTAGTTCAAGAAAAATTTACAGAGCACCATTATGAACATGTTGAATGCCCGGACAAATTTACTGTTTAGGGGTTTATTAAAAAAATTATCCCTTTAACTCATATACTTTGTAAATATCTCCAGTTAATCTGGATCTGAATCTCCACTCATTATTTTTCCAGATGATTTCAAGAAATTGTTTTTGAGATGTAGGATGTAGTTTTTGATATACGTCACTACCAATTAAAATCTGATTTGGTTTTGCCATGTTTTGAATTTTTGCCGCAATATTCATAGCCGGTCCCATTAAATCTACGTGAGAATGTTCAGCATCTGAACCATATCTTACAACAATATTTTGCCCAAAATCGATTCCAATTTTCACCATCAAGTCTGGATAATCGTATTGATTTAGAATTGGATTAATCCCCTTTTGAATTACGGATATCATTGATTTTGCACAATTTACCGCATTATCTGCTGCCAATAAGGAATTACCTTCTGCAACAAAATATCCAATTACCGCATCACCTACAAATTTTAACACATATCCATGATGTTGTCTAATCACTGATGCCATCTCTTGTGAGAACGAACTAACAATTATCGCAATTTTTTCAGCAGGCATTTCTAATGTCATAGTAGTTGAACCTACCAAATCAACATACAATACAACCATATCTAATTTTAAAAATACATTTTTTCGTAGAAATTTTTCAGATTCATCTGCCATTCCTGAATATTCATAACCTTTTTTGAGAGATCCCCAAACACGTTTTTGAGTTTCTAAAATCATAGTTTCAAAATCAACTGTTTGATTCTCATTTTTGCTTAGAAGCATATCGACCATATCATTATTTTGCACTGATGTTTTGCTGGATTCTTGATTTTTGTCAAAATTTTCAGTCATATCAATATCATCAATCTAGAAGAAAATCAATCCAACATGGGGACATTTGCCTAATTCCGCTAAAGAGATTGTCAAAATTTCAGTAATTTCTTCATTACATTGAAGGCATGAAATAGGAATTTTAATCATGCCTAGAATACCCACTTTGAATATTTAGAGATTTATGAATATTGGATTATCATCTATTGTTCAAGTATCTTTTAGGCATGAATATTCTTTAGATAGTTACATAATACTAATGAAGGTTTAAGGCGAGCAATATTTTGTTTATTTTTGTGCGTTTAGGAACAAGATCCCCCAATGAGTTCATTCAAGTACTAAATCAAAAAAATGAAATAATTCAAAAAAAATGTCTTGAAAAAATTAACGATTTAACAAAAATGATCGACGTCAAAGTGATGCTGGGAGATTCCACCATTACAGAACAAAAAACATTTGATCCTAAACTAGTGATGGACTATTTTCAAAAAATTAACGATTCGCTTAAAGATTGGTCTGTACATGATGTGTCAATTTCAAATAATGATGATTTACGAAGAATTTTTACAAAATTTGAAATTTTGGAAGGAAGTTATTTGATTTCAGGACACATGTCTTTACAATTTCATGTTTTATTATATTACAAACCAGATCAAAGAGTAATTGATTGCCAAAAAGAATTAGCAAAAATTGTGGATTTAACAAAAAACAAAGAGCAAAAACTTTCAGACAATAGTGATCAATTTGTACTAAATAAATTAAAAGAGATGGGATACAAAGATTTTGATCATCAAAAATTATTTGAAGTGTTTTATGAAAATGATGAGTTTAGAGAAAAAATATATGCTGAAATTGAAAAAGATGCAGGAGTTGATTTTAAAAAATTGTCTGAAAAAAAAACACAATTATTCAATGAATTAGATTCTCTTTTGGTTGAAACATATCAAACAAGTTCGGTCCTAATCGATGATTCAAGATTAGTTTCAGGCGAAGAAGGTTGTCTATGCACAATTGATCTAGAATTTGTAAAAAATGAAACAAAGGAAGGATTATTTGATCCTAGAAAAATGTCAGATACAATAAAAGAGAACATTCTAAAACGTTTAAAGGAATTTGAAGAAATTTTAAATTAATAACGAGGAATTAGAAAATGAGAATTTTCTCAACGGGGAATTCCGATCTCTGGATATAATTTGAATCAAATTTTTAAACTGTTTACGTTTTCCTGTAAATTTAGGCATAAAATTTGACTAAAAATATAATTTTTGTATAGAAGAAGTCAAATACAGCATTTCACTAGCAACAATTCCAATGAATCCGACATATAGTGAAATTGTAAAGGCAAATTCATTACGAGGAAACGAAATTAGAAAGACACCTCTAATACATTCCAGTACGTTTAGCGAGTTTACAGAATCCCATGTTTTTTTAAAAGCAGAATTTCGACAGAAAACAGGATCATTTAAAATTCGAGGAGCATATTATAAAATTCAATCACTTTCACCTGAAGAGAAAGAATATGGAGTTGTTGCAGCCTCAGCTGGCAATCATGCACAAGGAGTTGCGTTTGCATCGGCATTGGAAAAAATCCCATGTACAATAGTAATGCCAAAAAATGCATCCCCTGCAAAAGTAGCTGCTACAAAAGAATATGGCGCAAATGTTATCTTGGAGGGAACAAATTATGATGAATCATCTGCCAAAGCAAAAGAGATAGCAAAAGAAACAAGGTCCACTATGATACATGCATTTGATGATCCTCAGATAATTGCCGCACAAGGAGTGATAGGATTAGAAATTCTGGAAGATTTGCCGGATGTGGACGAAGTATACGTCCCAATAGGTGGTGGCGGATTAGCTGCAGGTATCCTTATTGCCATAAAAGAGAAAAATCCAAATGTTAGAGTCATTGGTGTTCAATCAAGATCATTTCCTTCTATGTATGATTCATTGAAAAAAGGTTCAATTACTGCAAGTGGAGGTGCACGAACCATTGCAGATGGGATTTCTGTAAAAGTTCCAGGACAGTTAACTTTTGGAATAATTAAAGAGTTAATCGACGATATTGTTCTTGTGGATGATACAGAAATCACAAAAACTATGTTTCTTCTAATGGAACGTATGAAGTTTGTTGTAGAGCCAGCAGGTGCCGTAAGTTTAGCATATTTGATTTCAAAGAAACCTTCTCCTGGAAAGAAGGTCGTAGCAGTTTTAGCAGGAGGGAATGTGGACATGTATCTTTTGGGTCAAATAGTAGACAAAGGATTGGCAGCAATGGGAAGATTACTAAAATTATCTATATTACTTCCAGATAGACCAGGAGCATTCAAGGAAATCGTAGATGAAATAACACTTGCGAACGCAAATATCGTTGAAGTGGTTCATGACAGATTAAGTTCAAATATTAATGCAGGTTCAGCAGGAGTAACATTGAGTTTAGAAACTCAGGGTCAAATGCAAGCAAATTTGTTAATAGAATCATTAAGAAAAAGAAATATCCAATTTACTCTAATGACATAATTTTATTTGAATTTTTTTTTTGCAAATTTAGAAAGGCCTTCCTTCTTTAATTGCTCAGATTCTTTAATAACAGAATCATGTTGGTTTAGTTTGTATAATTTTATTTTCTTTTTTAGTTCTGGGAATTCATTAGCAATAATTTTTAGAGCATAAATTGCAGCATTTCCAGCTTTGTTTATTCCAACTGCAGCAACTGGAGAACCCGATGGCATTTCAGTGATAGACAGTAATGAATCTAATCCTCCAAATGCCGAAAATTTTGAGGTGTCATTTTTTTTTTGCTGTTTATCATTATATACTAGAATTGGAACTCCGATTACTGGAATTATGGTATGTGATGCTATCATTCCAGGTAAATGTGCAGCACCTCCAGCGCCTGCAATAATTACACTAAACCCCATTTTTTCTGCATGTTGTGCGTATTCGGATAATCTAGAAGGTGTACGATGTGCTGAAACTATTTGATCTTCATGTTTGATTTTAAATTGATCCAGTATTTCTGATGCTCCTTGCATAATTCTACTATCTGAACTAGATCCCATGATTATCCCAACTAATGGTTTTTCAGAATATGTCATAACAATAGAAAAAACTTGAGAGTAATTATCTATAACTGCTAGAAAAATCCAACAAAATTGTTCAAATCAACATTAGCTATTTTTAATCGATGATTGAGGGTATGGTAATGGCAAAAATTCTTGGCATTATTGGAGGAGGACAGCTTGGAATGATGATAACTGAGGCAGCAAAAAAAATGCCAGAGCACATATCAAAAGTTATTGTTTTAGATCCGACTGAAAATTGTCCTGCATCACAAGTGGGCGCAGAGCAGATCATGGCTGATTTTAAAGATAAGAATGCCATAATTGATCTTGCTAATAAATCAGACATAATCACTTATGAAATTGAATCAGGTGATAGTACGGTGCTAAAATCTGTCGAAAAGAATGCAGAGATCAACCCTTCACCTGAAACATTAAGGGTTATTCAGGACAAATTTTTACAAAAATCCTTTTTAAAAGAAAACAATATTCCTGTATCGGAATTTATTGAAATAGAAACTATCAAGGATTTGGAAAATGGTTTGAAAGATTTTGGATATCCTGTATTACTCAAAGCGAGAAGAGATGCATATGATGGAAGAGGGAATTTTAAAATTAGTTCAGAGAAGGATGTTGGGAAAGCATTTGATTATTTTAAAGGACAGAAACTATTTTTGGAGAAATTTATACAGTTTAAAATGGAAGTTTCCGTTATAGCTTCAAGAAACACCAAAGGACAAATCAAAACATATCCTCTAGTTGAAAATATTCATGAAGAAAATATTTTACGTGAAACTATTGCGCCAGCAAGAGTATCTCGAGAGATTACAAAAAAAGCAGAACGTATTGCTGAAAGAACAATGCGAGTTCTGAGAGGTGCGGGGATTTTTGGAATCGAGATGTTTGTAACACAAAACGATGAGATTCTAATTAATGAAATTGCTCCCAGAGTTCACAATTCAGGACATCATACATTACAATCAAGTAAAACATCCCAGTTTGAACAACATCTGCGAGCAATTTTGGGACTTGATCTTGGAGATACTGAACTTATCCATCCTACAATAATGTATAATATTTTAGGCGATACATCATTTGAAGGAAAATACCTTCCGTTAAAAATCTCAGAAGAAAATATTTTTTTAAAAATGTATGGAAAAGAAATTTCAAAACCGTTAAGAAAATTAGGTCATGTGAATTTAGTTTCAAAAGAAGGAGAATCAATTGAACAATTGCTAAAAAAACTTGAGTCTCTAAAAGAAAAAATAACTATCAAACCTTCGTGAATTTACTAATTATCTCTAGTTCTAATTACCATTATAGGTTTATTAATTAATAAAAAAGTACGCCAAGTATGGTCTCAGTTCCACATTTGTTATCAGGAATTTCGATTATTCTTTTAGTGATTTATGGTGTTGATGTAATGGTAGGTGGCGGAGGTGCGGGTAATGGATTCTTACCATTTGATGCCATGACACGAGGTATTGGATTTGGTATGCCTCCCATAATTTTATCATTTATTGCGTTTTTCATTTCTAAGAAACCCCCATTCAAAGGACTAGGAATAATGTTGATAGTTACAGGCGTGTTAATCATTATTGGTGGTGCAATATCCATGGTAAGTGCTGGTGAATCTGAAAATACCGCAAGAATGGCAGGCGAAGGTGGCGGATTAATTGCAGTGGGTGCAATAATTGCAGCGTTAGGCGGGATAAAAATAAAAAAATCACTTTCTGTATAATTCATCATGACTATTTGTACAAAATGTAATAATGAAGTACCAAAAGTTTACGATTGTGATCATACCAATTTTGAAGAATATTGTGTAGAGTGTTATACCGAATTACATTATTATATCACAGAAAAGGAATAAGATATGCCCACAGATAAAGAAATTGCAATTTATGCCCTAGGAAAAACAGAAGGAGTTCACTCAATTGCAGAAACGCTTGGAAAAGGATTGGATGACGAAAAATACATTGAGTCTTGGAAAAAAACAATGAAAATGCTTGGGATAGATATGTCTTTAAAAGATCTTGAAAAAATTTACAATGAATTTGCAAAGAAAATGGAAGAGGTTGTAGAAACAGACGAAATTACAAAACCAAAATAGATAATTAACATATACTCTAATACGAACATTCAATAGTTTTCTTTATGTATATCCAAAACAGTTTAGGTGTCAATGAACAAAGCCAGTACGATTGTAAGAAACAGGGAAAACATTCATGAATAGAATTGTCATCAAGTATCCCAAGACCCAAGCAGGCTATGTCCACCGTTGGCTTGAATTGTATGCGTACCTGTACCGGCCTTGAAGAAGACCCAACTTTATTTTTCATTATTCAGATTCATGTTAAACCTCATTAGATAATCGTAAATCTGAAAACCTCTATTGGTATAGCATAGTTTCATGATATAATTTCCCTTTTGCATATACAAAGTATGTGGGCGATTTGTTTGTGAAAGATGTAACACTGCATCATCTGCAACAGTTGACATCTATTCCCTACACTTCCTGCAAAGACGAGCTAGTATCACTCCGTTTGCATTTTCAGTACTTTGAACCTTGGTCAGCGTGACTTCTACTCCACTATCATGGCATGCCTCACATGTTCCAATCATGAAAAGCCCGTCAAATTCTCATCAATTTCAACTACATGATTGAATCTTGATGCAATTTTGGTCAATGATCTGATACTATCTGGATTATCTAGATTTTTTGAAAAAAGAATCATGATAAAGGAATTCTTTGGATTCATCTGGGATTTGATTTCTGGAAACTAGATTACAATAACCTGTATCTCTTAATCCAATTCAACTAATCTTAATCCTTGCCCTATCGCTGTCTTTTCTGTGATGAAATAATGGATACGCCACACAAGTTGGAGGTTCATCTGTAGATTGAACACAAGTGGAAGTCAAGGAGAGAAGAACCTAGAGGCCTTGACACCTGGACTTGAAAATCCTAGGAGTAAACGTGATCTAAAATTGTTGAATTTTTAACATTGCACCAAGGGAAAAATCAATCATTCCGAGAGGATGATTAAAGTACGTGATGCATTCCCTTGGCTGATCACTGTTAGATACATTTTTGATATTTATAGATTAGTGAATGTTAAATACAAATTTTGTAATTGTTTAACAGCGTCGTTTCAGGGGTAGACGTAGCCTAAATCTAGATAATGGCAGAACAACACCCTTTTTCACAATAACCTGCCTCTCTTAAGCAAATGTGACAAATTTATCTTACAAGTCATCATGATCATTGTCTGCACCTTATGCAAAAAGCAACTTCACTTGGACAAATGCAGGGTCAGGTTTGATCATCGGTACCATCGAAAATGTGTATGGCATGTTGCGCATCTGTGCGGTGGGAAAGATTCTTTTGATTTGTAACACCAAGCAGTGAGGTGAAAATTTTTGAATTTGGAATAATCTTAGATTAAAATTTTTTAGCTATTATATACTCTAAAAATAAACCAGTATTATTGAAAGCGGTGATTTTAGCAGGTGGACGTGGAAAAAGACTAAGACCCATAACAGACTATGTACCAAAACCTCTAGTTCCAATAAAAAATATTCCAATTATTGAATGGCAAATAAAATATCTAAAAAATTTTGGAATTGATGAAATAATTATTTGTACTGGGTATAAGCAAGAAACTATTGAAAATCACTTAGATGTAAAAAAAACAGGAATTAAAATTAAATTTTCTGTTGAAAAATCTCCTTTAGGTACTGGAGGTGCAATCAAAAAAGCAGGAAACATGATTGATGAAGAATCTTTTTTTGTCATTAATGGAGATATCCTTACAAATATAGATTTGAACCAACTTGCAAAAAAACCAAATGCAATAGCAGCAATTGAACTTCGAACTAATTTCGGAATTTTGGAAACTAGTAGTGATAAAATAACAAAATTTAGAGAGAAGAAAGATATTTCAGATAGTTGGATGAATGCTGGAATTTATTATTTAGAAAAAGGAATTCTCAAAGATTTGCCAAGTAAAGGTGATATCGAAAAAACGGTATTCCCAGATTATGCCAAAAAAGGAAAACTCTATACAGTCAAATTTAAAAATGTAAAATGGTATTCAATCGATTCCTTCAAAGATATGGAAGAGTGTTCATTGGAAATAGAAAAAATAATTAAATAAAAATTAATTTTATGCTCCAGTTCTGTGGAGCGTAACCATCATGTATGCTACTTCTTCAACAAATGCTTCATCTTTGCTAATTGAAGCATATTTTGTAGCATCATTCCAAAATGTCGTCGCTTGATTGGTCTTTTCAAAAAATATTTGTTCAGTCATATTTTGAATACTATTTTTGATCTCATAATACTCCACCTCAATGAAAATTAACTTATTGCTAAAACAGATACACTAGAATATCCATACAACATAATATTTTCATGCGTATTGGGTGTAGCCTAGGTTCATTGCTATCAATTAACAGTATTTTAGAATGCTCAGAAATTCTTTCAAAAACTAATGTAGATACCATATGGGTGCCTGAAACATGGGGAATGGAGAATTTTTCAATGCTCAGTACAATCGCAAATAG
>JAOUNB010000003.1 GCA_029881195.1 Candidatus Nitrosopumilus sp. | reverse complement strand
GGTGATTATGTCACCTCAAGAAAGATAGTGACGCAGAACAGGGAACTGACATACAGAATAATTGCGTACAATTGTCATAGAATCATACAGAATAACTTGTTGGTTCTAGTATGGTTTCTACATGGCCGTAAAAAGTATAGGATATAATATATTTACTTCATAATTCATATGCATAATAATGCTAAAATCTGACTATAAAGAAAATTTGCCGTCAAATCAACAAGCTGATAACACAATGGAGATTTTAGTTATGGATAATAACATACTTTTGATAAATCTGTTAGGAAAATCATTAATTCAAGATGGCATTAAAATAACTTCGGTAGCTGACGTAGAAAATGCAGTAAAAATACTAAAAGAGCGAATTTTTGATGTGGTGTTATTTGATGGTCCAAATGACGATTATTCCAAAGAAGCGATTTTAGAGTTGTTTGATAAAAATGGCTTTCTTCAAGATCAGAGAATTGTGCTTTTCAGCGGAGCAACACAATCTAGCTTTATAGAAAAGTGGAAAGCAAAAGGTCTATACTCCTATATTGAAAAACCGACGTCTACGCAAAAAATATTAGAGTTTTTGCAAGTGGTAAAAAATGAGTCTCGTCCAAAAAAAATCCTGAATTCTCAAATGACTCAAGAACAAGAAATGCTTGAAGGTAATATTGAAACATCAATGATCGTCGAAGATGAAGCTACTCCAGAACAGCTGGCCAAAGTAGAGGAGTTGACAAAACAGATTGATGAGTTAGAGAAAAATTATAATTCCAAAGTATCAAAATCTGTTTCCAAGCAAGATGAAACATCAATGATCGTCGAAGATGAAGCTACTCCAGAACAGCTGGCCAAAGTAGAGGAGTTGACAAAACAGATTGATGAGTTAGAATCGCAACCTCCAGAGTCGACTTCCAGTGAGAAGATTGTGCAAGAATCAGAATCTGTTTCCAAGCAAGATGAAACATCAATGATCGTCGAAGATGAAGCTACTCCAGAACAGCTGGCCAAAGTAGAGGAGTTGACAAAACAGATTGATGAGTTAGAGAAAAATTATAATTCCAAAGTATCAAAAAATATCAAACAGCATCACACTGAAAATCATTCGGATACTCCAAAAAAACAATTTCCACAAACTACGTTTGAAACCGATTCTAATAGCGAATTTAAGAAGATTTTATCTAGATTATCTTCGATAAAAAACCAGTTTCTCTATAACACCTCTAATGTAAGCAGCGTGAGTCAAATACAGATTACTGAAGACGAATTATTTAATCTCAAGAAAGAGATATCTAAAGTAAGAAGAAAAGTTTACAGAACACGTCCCAAACAAAAGAACACAAAATCTACCTCATCTCAAAAGAAGAAAGATAAAAAACGACACACGTCAAAGAAAAAGCGTAAATAATTTTGTATTCAATACCCAGATACAGTATAAAGAATCAGCATTACCAATAACTATTGAATTATTTTTTATCTATAGACTTAAAGCTGTTCTCTGGAAATTATTATGCCGGAGTCGCTTCTTCATATCCAGTACTGTCGGCACTGTTAATGGGCATATCAGATATGGATGAATTTAGTACATTATTTGATATTTCAATTAAATCCTTGAACGATGTAAGAATACGGTTGATGCTAGTAGTTAAATTAATACTCTGATTGTTAACTAGTGTAAGTTTTTCATTATACGACTTTTCTATTTGTAAAAAATCCCTGTCTGTTTTTTCCTTTTTATCAAGAGAGAAAGTTGCAAACTCTTCTGCTGCTTTTAATTCTGATTCCAATCTTTCTACAACAACAGTCTTTCTAATTAAAGCAGGTTTTAGTGCTTCTGTGGCAATTTCTGCCTCGTTATCATCAAGATTAGAAGCAATATTGGTAATATTTTCCATAACCTGTCTTATTGTGTTTAATTCGTTTCTTGCGGTTTCAGTTTTTGTTGCTAGATCCCTTTTTTCTATTGTTGCTTTATCTGAAATGATTGAAGCTTTTCTCTTTTCATAAATTTTTTCTTGCAAGATGGACTGGAGTTCATCCACTTCAGATTTACTTTTTAAAATAATGTTTCTAGATTTCGTAATGGTTTGTAAAACCGAATCAATGCTCTCTTTAAAATATATCTCTAATCGCTTCTCATCTGAAACTAGCTGT
The DNA here is from genome assembly GCA_029881195.1 of Candidatus Nitrosopumilus sp. Taxonomy (GTDB): domain Archaea; phylum Thermoproteota; class Nitrososphaeria; order Nitrososphaerales; family Nitrosopumilaceae; genus Nitrosopumilus. The sequence goes on along the minus strand of JAOUNB010000003.1, from coordinate 45,877 downwards.
ATTTCTTTTAATGTATTTTCAATTTCAGATAGCTGGAAATCATTAAAACGCCTATCCTCAACCGTACTACCTGCATCCACTGTTTCATTTAACGCACACAATTCCACTTACCTAACAATCTAACATTAATATTCTTTATTATACGGGCCAAGCACAAGTGAATCATTATTGATATGTGAAATTCTATGTCATCATTACTGTTTATAAAATGATATTTTTCTGAACAAAAGACATGGTTGTAAGATAGATGCAGATGATCACTCGATTGATTTCTTGTATATTCTACTTTCTATCCAATTTGCGCTATTAACTTCAAATCTGTTGCTGCAAGAGGCACACTCTAGGTTATGAACCAATGCAGGAAACTTATCACTGCAATTATTACATACGTAATAATTTTCCAACCTCTGATAATCTACTCCCAGAATTTTTAGTTCTTTGTTACATTTTGGACATTTTCCATCTAGATAGTTCTTAGCTAATTCGACATTACCACACTCATGATGTTCGATTAAAGCCTCTTTAGAAAAAGTTTTGTTTGTGCATACAGGACAAGAAAAAATTGACGTGAGATCAGATGATGAACATCTATTGCATATGGGTTCATTAAAAATTCCAACATTTTTTATTGTGTTCAAAGCCTCAAGTTCTTTAATGTTTTTTTCAGCAATATTTTTTTCAATTTTCAGCATGTCAGATATACGATTATTGCTTAACAACTTGTTGGTTAGTAATGAGATTATTTTTTCTTTTACGTCAGGCTGAGTTGTTGTATCAGTGATATTCTTTTCTTTTTTTATTTTTTTAATTACTTCCTCTATCCTGTCAAAATTTAATGGTTTCTGGACATAATCATAAATCCCCATGTTGAGCAGTTCCACTATCTTTTTGTCTGATTTTTCTACCGCAGAGAGCAGTATTATTATTGCTCGTGGATATATTTCAAAAAGATCTGACACCATCTTCTTTGCCTGAAGATCCTCCAAACTATCATCAAGAATTACCGACACAATTTTTTGTTCTTCTTTTAGTAAATTTTCATAATATGCCAATCCATCTTTTCCATTGGTGGCCAGATGTATCTCCTTAAAGCCAAGATTAGAGAGATATTTTTGAATGGTAGAGGAAATTGAAACACTATCCTCAACTACCAGAATAGAATCAGTGCTAAAAATATTATCTTCAAGTACGTTAAGCTGAGCAACATCAATACTCTCTTTTTTCAGCTGTTCAACAACACCAGTACTCTCTTGCTGTTTTTGAATGGGAGTTTTGCTCATTTTTATTTCCTAAGTTTTTCTTTCATACTACGTTATTAATCATTTTCATACATTCAATCTTTTATACATATTTAATAAATATGAACATATTATTCTTAGATTGTTATCCCCACTTGATGCCTTTGTTGAAAACTGCCTTTACGTTAGCCTTAAAAATTATAAATTTCAACAATGGCCTGTAACATAATGCCATTATGGGTACCAACCAAAAGAGACTATAATTTTTCTTAGAAGAAAGCACATTTGAGGATAGAAACGTGGCTGATTCCATCATAATAAACAAAACAGATGTCAATATTATAACATTAGACAGGCTGTGAGCATCAATAACGCCAAATACAGACAAGATTGCAAGTACTGCAACATAGCCAACAAAAAGGAGATTCAAAATAAAATCAAAGAAAAACATACTTAGTTTAGTAGGACGAGTTCGTGGTGAGTCTTTTTTCATTATCCCATGCTTTCTTAATGTGCTGTATTCTCCAAAGGCCCATCTTTCTCGCTGTTTTATCCACGAACTTAGTTTACTTGGACAGTAAGTCCAGGCCACTGCATCACCCAAAAATTTTATGCTATTTTTACTACTATCCTTGCGTTTAAGCATTTTTAGTGTCAAATCAAAATCTTCAGTTATTGTATCTTTATCGTATTTACCTACACTTTCAAATACATTTTTTCTAAAAACTCCAAAGGCTCCGGAAATAATTGCAACTATAGTTGTAAAACCCAAGGTAGAGAATCTTCGTCCTAATTCCATTGCAACGATGTACTCATAAGATTGAAGCTTTGTAAGCAGGTTATGTACAGGAAGGTTATCAGAGCCAGGATCCCCGCCAGCTATTCTTACATTTCCTGCAACAGCTACAACACTATCATCCTTAAAATGACCAACAATTCTATGAAGTGCCTGCGGTTCTATGACGGTATCTCCATCCATACATAAAATCAGATCTCCGGTAGCGTATGCAGAGCCGTAATTGAGTGCTGCAGCCTTTGAGCCACTAGCTTGATTGTGATGGATTAATTTTAATAGATTCTGATCACTGTATTTTTTGGCAATTTGATATGTGTTATCTGTAGAACCGTCGTCAATTACAATGATTTCTTTATTATTGTATTCTGCCCCCAGTATAGAATTAATAGCATTCTCTATTCCTTTTTCTTCGTTATGTGCAGGAATCATGATCGTAATTTTGGGATTATACAATGAATCATAGGGTGGTTTGGGCCTTAGACGAGATGCAAACGTCACAATAATTTTTGAGATTAAGATAAAATAGTCAAGAGTAAGTGGAAATATCAAGATCAAGATTAGTATTAGTGGGTCCCAAATGAAAAACAACCTCAACCAGTCAGTAAATAGTTCTGGGGATGTATCAACAAACGGATAAGGGGTATTCAGATTTGCAGTGGCAAAAACAATATCGTTATTTTTATCTATGACATGTAGTCGATCATAATCCAAAATAGAATATTGTAAACTATCTGTAGGTACTTGTAAGCACATAGATCTGTTTCCTCGATTATTATCAAGTGGACCTAGTTCTACTTTATCTGTAAAATTATTTTCTATTGTCAAAAAAATGTATGGATCAGGGTTTGATACTATCTTAGTGGAGATATCAGCAAGATTAGTTAGTTTTATGTATTCATTTTTGTCATATGACAAATTAAAGTTAGAAACTCTAACTTGGAGAGAGTTTTCAAATATTGCAGTTTCAACTCGTCCTGTAGATACATCTTTTTTTCCTTCTAGATATCCAATCTTGCGAGATTCGCCAGAAAAGTCCACAGAACAAATGTCAACACTAAATGGTCGATTGTCCAAAGTCATACGACCTGAGGTAATTGATGAAGTATCAGTAACGGGTATTAAGTAGAACAGTTGTTCTGGAAGTATGGAAAGCCACTCATTAAACATGCCAGGGTTTTTGATTTTGATACTTACAATTGTTTTTAGATCACGGTCTTTAATTTCAATAGATCTTATCTCATCAAGAGAAACATTATCCGGAAATTTATGTTCACTATAGTCTGAGTGTATCCTTATGTTTTCTTTGAGTGAAACCTGTCTAGAATCATTGGTGATGATAAATATAGAAAGATCATTTAGATCATCAATCTGTTTATCTGAAATTATAAACTGTTCTAATTTTAGAAATAACTTTCCATCATCTAGCAAAATTTTGGCCATGCCGCTGGCTTTATTGCCATTTTCTCCTTTGAGGAATCCCAGTCTTTGTACATTTTCATTGGAGGTCAATTCAGATAATTCATTTTTATATTTCTCTTCATAGAGATGTCTAGTATTTTCATCCATATTTCCAAAAATTTTATGTTGTTCGCTAGCTGATTTTTCAATTATTTTTGAGAGGGATAATTCACCATCATACTGCATTTCAGATTCACTATTCTGTAATGGATTGACTGTAAAGACAAACAATAACGATACAAGGCTCACAAAAGTTATTTTCGCAAGTAAATTCAACACTTGTTGTTTGAAAAGCTGGTTTATTAACTGATAAGCAGGTAATGCTAGATTTATCAGGAATATTACGTAATAGGACCATCATAACTTTATTTTGTATTTTAATTGGTCTCAGATAGGATTTGATTATCACATAATGTTTGAATCATTTGTTAAAAAACACATACATCATGAACCATTTGTGCTAATTTCCCAGACTAAGTCCAGATTTGTGTTGATGTTAGTTTGTCAAAGTACATACAAACAGGTTGAAACATGTATGGAGTTAAACATATTTTTGCAACTACAAAATAGACAACTAAACAAGATATATAATTTTCAGCGAGACAAGTTCTGACTAACCGGTGATTAATAATACTTTTAAGCGAATATTGAGGATTATAACTTGGCTATTGAGGTTTTTAAAAGAATTTATATTTTTGTTTGTCATGATGTGTTTGGTAATTCCTGTAGGTAATTCCTCAGCATTCAGGTTAGGTGATGCAGATCCATTTCTCAACAACATATGGATAGAGCCAAAAGATCCAAATCCAGGCGATGTAATCAGTATAAACTCTTCAATATACAATTTGGGCACACAATCAACAGGTTCTGTCACAGATGTAGTTACAGTTGGTTATTTTTTGAATGGAGATTTGATCAAAATTGACGCGCTTCCAGATATTGTGCCCGGAGAAGATAATGGAGTTAAGATTACGACAGGCCCAATATGGGCTGTGACTGATGGAGTTCACACTATTACCGTAATTTTGAATTATCATGATACCTTATCGCATTTAACTGACAATCTTGAGAATAACATAATACAAAAAGTATACCATATTGGTGATTGGGAGAATCCAAATCCACGTATATCAGCTAAATTATTCCAAAAATATAATCAAATAACAAATGATCAAGACATACGGATTGTTGGTGAGGTTGATTTACCAACAGATATAATGAAATCAAATCCCAGAGTCACTATACAATTTGATAATGATGATAGAAATAAATTCAAACAACAATATACAGCTTCAATAGATCCAGATACAAGATCTTTTTATTTCAAAGAAACTATCCAATATTCTCAAACTGTGACTCCCATAACCATATCCTATTCTACTGACAGAAATGAAAGCTATCAATACAAGTTACAGACATACCCAATGAAATTAAAAGAGAATGACTCAGTGTTGATCTTGCAAGAGTTAACAGATAGTTTTAGATCTCAGAAATTTCTTGTGGCCACATATGATGAATCTTATAATTTGATCAAGGAAGTTGAGACATATAACGTGCCGTACATAACAACACAAAATACTGTCAACGGGTTTGTTTCTGTAATACTATCTGGAGATCAATTGCATAATATCGAAGTGTATTCAGAAGAAGGGGATTTGATTTACGCATCATCAAAGTTCTTGGATACAAATAATGTAGCTATAGATGATCTATATCAAAAGTGGAGAGAATATAATTGAGAATATCTGCTTTGCTATTATCATCATCATTATTGGTGATCGTAATGATTTCACTAGTTATTTCAACGAATGCAGGAAATGCTTATGGCAGTATAACTGCTAGTGAAAATTTTTGTGGGCAATTTCCAACACATCCTGAATGTACCGGATGGAGAAAGATTCCCATTACGGATAATTTTTGGTTTTGTGAATATGTAGATCTACCATCAGTATGTAATAATCCACCAAATCCTCAAAAAGAGATTTTTCCATTAGAAGCAGACTATTGTTGCCGAATTTACGAAGATAATGATGAGACATTGAAGGACATGTCTTTGCTGTATTATGATGTTGTTTTTAAGGATACAACCAAAAAAGGAAGAGATTTGCCAGAAGCGTATCCAATTAATGAATTAGTGGTATGGACTGACAGGGATCATTACAAGTTTGGAGACAGAGTTAATGTGTATGGTAAATTTGATTTTGGGGATCCAGTTATTAAAAAAGCAAACAAGTCAGTTGACATACTATTTAATGGAAATAAAGTAGTACCAAACTTGGCTGTAGAACCAAATGGATGGTTTTCAGGATATTTCAACATATCAGATCCTCGTTTTTATTATTCTGGAATAAGCAGGATTGACGTCACATATTTTCATTCTCCAACATCATATGATCCAGACATACGTGCAATAGCCTCATACAAATTTACTACAGGGGGAATTCAGGAACCAAAAGATCCATTCTCAATTAAAATCAGTTTAGATGGGGAGCCTGGTACACATCAAAGAATATCATATGAGATTGATTCCAAGAGTGCTTTATCGCTGCACCAAAAAACTACCATTGTACCAAGACTGACAAATCCTGACGGGATTGTTTTCGCATTGCCTTATGTTTCAATGAGTAACTTGGAGCATTATATTAATAAAATTTCTAACTTTCAGACTGGAGTTTATACTATTACAATGACATTAGGTGACTTCAACATCAGTGAAACCTTTGAGAAGAAAAATAAAAAATAAACCAATACTGCTGTTTGGTTATTGATGTTTGGGAGTATCCATAAAGAACATCATCATGAAAAAATAGTACAAATAACATTTAGTCGTTTATTGCCTCTACTAATACTTCGCATGTAATTTCATCATTAGTCATGTGATGTTTTGCAATAGAATTTTCCTTAAATTTTTTATCTACATGGGTGATTCTGTATTTTAAACCATTCAAAAGAATTATTTGGTTTTCAAGTTTGCCTGTTGATAGGCTATCTGCTTTGTTTTCAACTACTTGAATCTCATTTACGGATCTAATATTTGCCAAAGGTTTTCTTTTTGGGTTTTTATCCCAAAAATCATAAAATATAATTCTAGACATGTATCTCAATTCTTTATTAGTTTTATAAAATTTCAAGTTTTGCTATACTATTAGAAATAATCATACTTTTGTCACATATTTGTGGTTTAAATACGGTTTTCTAACATATGCTCTTCATTTTTTTGTAAGCAAAATATCCTAATTTTTTAACCCTTGAAATTATTTTCATGTTATAATCAGATCATCCATGCCTCATACTAGTTTATTGTAGAGGAAAGCTCCAAACATCTTAACTGGAATCCAAAGATGTCTTTGTAGAACTTGCAGTAACTTTTATTCTACTTCTATGTATGTGACAATTCTATTTTTAATATTTAAAATTCATTTATTCTTCTCTTTTTATGGCTCCACCTCATTCTAATCAATTCTACTTTAACTATCCAGTAAAAGTGCAAGAGTATCCAAAATCAAGGTTGTATCGATTGTTCTATCTGTTGATATTCTAAAATTGTCATACAGTAATATCCAAAAAATTCTATAATTAGCCTGTGTAAGTGACGTTGTTGTTTTCTGAAATGTTCTGGTTTACTCTTTGTTTTAGATCCACGATGTCAGGAGAGTAAATAATTTCTATCTGTCTCATGAAATTATATCAAAGGATTTGATTTAAAATAAAAAATTGAGATATATTGAAATGCTGGTAGGTGATGAATTTAAAATTATTTCTCACAAAATTTGTTGAATGCTAAAAAAATAACCAGGATGATCAATAAATACTCAGAATCATAAGAGAGATCAATAGAATGATTGATTTTGATCTGCCTGAAAGTTTCGTCAAGATTCTTTTTGAGATAAAAAATGTAGTAGCTCCAACTACAAGTAGTTAAGAATCATAATGTATATTGTATAAATATTATCTACAGAATCATATGTTTCAAAGATATGTCCAATAATACCTCCATATGGATAATATTCAACATTATAGGTGAATACAACGAGATTTAGATGAAAAATGAGTTTGAATAGACTCTTTCTGTTTGAAAAATCCAGATTAATCATGAATTGATACGATGTACGGTTGATAAACTATAGTTTATTGTTGATGAGAAATATAAAATATTTTTTGTACCTTTCTATAAAACATGAATGAAGTTTAAAGTAAGGAATCAAGACAGTAGAATCTACAATATTAGAGATTCGTCAGAACCAATGTTATCAAATTATAGATTACAGTATAATCACATATTCATAGTTCCAGATTATCTTATAATCATATATCATCAATAATTCTCAAAACACAGTTTTTCTGTATAATAATAGGTGTAGTTTTGAATAGTTTAGGGTAGTACTAGATAGATTACAAACATTCATAGTGATTGTGCTTTCCTACAAAAATTTTATTCAAATACTATCTGTTCCAGTTGTTGTAATAGCAATAAATCAAATGTAGATTCAGCAGCGGTGTCCGATATTGGTTATAGTAGAATGACGTTATGATATCATCAGGATACTTACCCCCTAGGTTAACAAAATTTCCAATAGTGTTAGGGATCGATTGTTCCTGACTTTTCATCATTATTCTAGCAAATCTTTTTCCATTAATGATTTGATGTTATCACTGAGGTCCTTGTCATCATAAAAGTCGATGTGAATGGTTCCTTGATTAAACTTGGATTAGATTTGAACTATAGGATGCTTGTCATCAGGAAAACATCAATCATATACACGTCATCTATGATCAACTTCCACTATGAAGATAATCATCTTTCCTTGCTTTAAATCCATAATTATTCTAAAATCCCCTACACGCATTCTAAAAAATACAGAATCAGATAGTTTTCTTACTGCAATAAATGGATTCTCCGTTATTTCCAAAACTGCATCTCTAATTCTTCTGACCTGTTTTTTATCTAGTTTTTTTAACTGTCTAACTGATCTGGAAGACCATATGACGCTCCAGGTCATTATCATAATCCTAATTCTTTGTTTATCTGCTCAGTAGTGTATACTCTGCCTGCTTTGATATCTTTTACTCCCTCTTCAATATCTTTTATTGTTTGAGGTGATAGTTCATCATCATAGTCTCTTTTTTTAACCAATCTCTGAATTATCTGATCAAAGGTTTCATTTGGGTATAGTTTTTGTTTTTCCAAGACGTCCTTTGTCTTTTTGTTTAATTGGATGGTAGTTCGTACCATGTTGTACTATAGCATACCATGGTATAAAAATCATTAGTAATTGTTTCAGTCATACAGCAATAGTCCAAGCAAAATCTGTGAATAAGAAAAGATGAATTCAAAATAGGTTAAAGCAGTATTATACTCTAGCTCCAATTGATGCCAAAACACTACAAAACTTTTCTTCTAGTTCTTGGCCAAACTCTGGATCATCTTGAGACAATATTACAGGTGTCGAGATTCCACTCCATCTCTTTTCTTTGCCGTCTTCATTTACCAGCTCATCATAAGATATCTTTAATGCACAACGCCTGTTGTTTCTGTTTGTCACAAGAATAATCATTGGTATCTGAAGTTTTTTTGCAAGAGTTATCTCAGGTATACAGTCATCAGATGATATTCTGCGCTGTTTTTTATTTGGTTGGTCCTTTAGTGTGTATGACTTGCAGGAGCCTACAGCTACTATCTCCATGGTGCTTTTTTCCTCTCTTCCTGTCCCATCAAGATCATAGTCAAGAATTTTCTTCTTTTTTATGATAAAATCAGGCTTCTTGATCTTCTTTTCTCCCGAATTGAATTACTGATATATCAATGAATCATTTGAATAATTCCTGAATGTCATGACTAATGGTGTTCTACTCTGGTTAGTTTCATGCAAGAATCCATTGAGATTAGTTATTATTTTAATTTTGTCCTTGCAAGCAAGACATCCTCCAGTATCTCTTTGAGAGAACCATAACTACTCTCAAGCTTGTTTAGTCTGTCTTGCAATGATATGTTGTCTCGTTCTATCTCGCCTACTTTTCTGTCACTAATTACTATCTGCTCCTTTAGCTTGTCTTTAAGATTCAGTATTTCAGATATTGTCAAATAGGGAAAGCCTTGATGTATTCTGATAAAAGATAGTCATGAGAAGGCTTGTAATAGTTTTCAGTATGACCCATTAACTTTTCAACATCTATTGTCTTGCAGGCACGCTCTGCATTATTCTTAAAGAACTTGCGAAAACCGTGAATCTGCTTGAATTCATGTTTGCCAGAGTTAGCTTCTCGCATGTTGATTTTCTTTAGAAATTCTCCATCATGTTAGCTATGGTTTTTGATGCCAGTGGTTTTGCCATTTTCGGTTCTTTTCTTTTATCTTTACGATACTTGTGATTGTCCCAAGAATCTCTGATTAGCGGAGACCGTGAAGTAATTTTTCACCAATTGATTCTCTTGATTTTTTGTATTGTTCTAATGTAGAATAGCATTCCGGCGTTACAAATGTAACGTATTCGTCTCTTTCTTTTTTGTATACTGTAAGCTTGACAGCTATCAAGATTTTCTCCTCATCGTCATTATTTTTTTGATAAATTGGGGATACGTCACCCCACGTCATTTTATCAAATGCTCCAACTCTAATTCCTGAGCTGCTGCAAATCAGTATTACACATCTTGTTCTGGCATCAGCTGATTCTAACATGAGACAAATCTCATCAACTGTAGGCGCTCTGTCACTGCCAGTCTTTTTTGCATAAGAGACCAGCTTGGATATCTTTGACCAGTTTATGCTGTCTTTAATATCATTCATCTCAAAAAAATGTTTTAGTGCAGATCTTGTCTGCTGTAAAGTAGAGCCGCTTACCTTGGACTTTCTCTCTTCAATGTAATCAATAATCATGTGCTGAACTGTTTTTGGATTCTTTTTTGCTTTTTGCAATAATTGATCCAGCTGTTGCAATGTCATTGTGAAATTCCAAAAACTGCACAAGCTTTTTGCAGTAGGATTCTTTTGTGAATTCTGAGTGGAACCCCTTTAGGAAATTCTTGACTGACTTGGAGTTGATGTCTTCTTGAATCTCTTGCGGAATCATTTGGGAACAATATTACTAGATATATCAAAATATTAAGTATTTCCACCCTATATGTAGTGCGGGAAGTGGGATTTGAACCCACGAACTCCTAAGAGATAAGGATCTGAACCTTACACCGTTGACCAGGCTGGGTGACTCCCGCATTGTAAATTTTTGAAATCTAGAATAAGTTTCTTTATTATATTATGAAAAAATAATATAATTGATCAAGAGAAAAAATGGAATTTAATGAAGTATATTGTTCAAATTGTAAAAAGGTCTTGGGACAATATAATTTAAAATTCTACGATGATGAAAAAATAAAGGAGTTAGTGAGTATAACTTATTCTTCTCATGTAAGAAATGGACATCTAGTAAATGTTAGAAGATTTGTAAAAGACTAAATTGATTTAATTTTCTCTATAGATTCTGCAAGGATTGAAATTCTATCTATTTTATCTTCAGAAATATGTTGATTCCATGGTTGTGAGTATAGAATTACTTTTTTTTTATTTTTAAGAAATTTTAGTGCATTAAGTGGTGAATCATCAATAAAAACATCATAATCTAAATTAGCTTTCATTGGTCCATCAATTACAGATACATAATTATCAAAATATATGTTGTAGTGATTAAGCCAATTTTTTACAAAAGAATCAGTTGAATATTCTCTTGCAGTAACAATATCTACTTGACCGATTTTTAAAAGATTTTTTGTGATAGAAGATAGATCCTCTTCAGTTGGAGGTATAGAATTCCAATTTTTCCAGCAAGAACTTAATTCTGTATAGAAATCATATTGATTGATTTGATAATTCTTCCAAAAATTCCAATCAGTGATATCATATTTTGAGATTTTAGGTCGAATGGTATTACTATAATTTAACCAAGGTATTATTACATCAGCAAGTACTCCATCAACATCTAAAGCAATTTTCATTTAGTTAGTCACCGTCTTTTTGAAATTCCTCTAGAAGCTTTTTTTGATGTTTACTGAGTTTTTTTGGAATATTCACCACAATTCGAACATATTGGTCTCCCTTACCTCTAGAATTGATGTGGGGTACTCCTTTTCCCTTTAGTTTGATTATAGTATTTGGTTGACTACCAGAATCAACTTTGATTTTTTCGGTTCCATCTAAAGTTGGAATAACAATCTCACATCCTAATGTAGCATCAATCATAGAGACGTCTTGATCATAAAAAATATCTTTTCCGTCTCTTTTGAATTTTAAATGAGGTTGAATTCTAACTCGTACTATCAAGTCACCATTAGAACCTCCTGAAACCTCGTTTCCTTCATTTGGAACTGTATAATCTCCTGTATCAATCCCAGGTGGAATTTCAAAAGTAATCTTTTTGTTACCTTTTTTCTTTCCTTGACCTCTACATTCATTACATGGAGTCTCAATAATCGAGCCTTGACCATTACATGTGGAACATGGTTCTGCAGTTACAAAAGAAGCAAATCCCATATTGCGAGTTTGTCTTACTTGTCCTTGACCATTACATGTCGAACATGTTTTCTTATTGGTTCCAGGTTTACATCCAGTTCCATTACAAATATCACATCGAATTTGTTTTGCTAAATCAATTTCCATTTTTTTTCCATGAAGAACATCTTCTAATGTTACTGAAGTTTCATAGAGAATATCCGAACCTCGTTGTTGATTAAAACCAAATCCTCCGCCACCACGACCAAAGATTGATTCGAAAATAGAATCAAATCCTCCGCCACCACGACCAAATATATCACTAAAATCTCCACTAGCACCTTGGAAGATATCTTCACTCGAATATCTTCCATCTACACCTGCATGACCATGGTGATCATAGAGTTGTTTCTTTTCAGGGTCAGAAAGGACAGCATATGCTTCAGAAATTTCTTTGAAATGCTCCCCTGCATCAGAAGATTTGTTGCGATCCGGATGGAATTTTAGAGCGAGTTTTCTATATTGTTTTTTTATTTCATCTGCAGAGGATGTTTTAGAAACTCCTAAAACCTCATAATAATCACGTTTTGCTGTCATGAATCATACCTTTACAATTATTACCGTATAAATGATTGAATTAGAAAATTAGTTAGTTTTTGTTTCATCAGTTGTAGATGATTCATTTGTTTGGGTTTCTGCACTTTGTCCTTCAGCACCTGGAGGTGGTGAAGCATTTTTGTAAAGTTCTGTAGTTACTTCGTTAACCAAAGATTGTAATGCCTCAAGTTTAGGTTTCAGTTCACTTGGTTCTCTATCTAAAACTTCTTTGACTTCTTTTACAGCATCTGTAATTTTAATTCCTTGCTCTTGAGTGATTTTGTCCTTTAGATCATGATTAACCAATTTTTCTGTAGTGTAAATGTAACTTTCTGCCTCATTTTTTAGATCAATTTTTTCTTTCTTTATTTTATCTTCGTCAGAGAATTTTTCTGCATCTTCTTTTAATTTTTCAATTTCTTCTTTAGATAATTTTGACGTAGATTCAATAGTAATTTTGGCTTCTTTCTGTGTTCCAAGATCTTTTGCAGTTACATTGATAATTCCATTTGCGTCAATATCAAACTTTACTTCAATTTGAGGAATCCCTCTTGGGGCAGGAGGTAAATCGGTAAGATTAAAGCTTCCTAATGAAACATTGTCAGTTGCCATTGGACGTTCGCCTTGAACCACGTGAATTGTTACAGCAGTTTGATTATCAGCTGCAGTAGTGAAAACTTTACTTTTAGAAGTTGGAATTGTTGTATTTCTTTCGATTAAGGGTTCTCTTACACCACCTAAGGTTTCAATTCCTAATGTTAGCGGAGTGACATCAAGTAAGACTATATCACTAGTAACATCTCCAGCAATAATTCCTGCTTGAATTGCTGCTCCCATTGCGACAGCCTCCATAGGATCAACACCTGATTCAGTTTCTTTACCAATAATTTCACTTACAAATTTTTTAACTAATGGAATTCTTGTTGGTCCACCCACCATGACAATTTTATTTATATCAGAAGTGGAAAGTTTTGCATCTTCAAGTGCTTTCAATATAGAAGGTTTACATCGTTCAACGATTGGTCCAATTAATTCATCTAGTTTAGCTCTGGTTAATCGTAATTCAAGATTTTTTGCACCTGCTGAAGGATCATGAGCAATAAAAGGTAAATTAATATCAGTTTCCATAACAGTTGATAATTCAATTTTTGCTTTTTCGGATGCTTCTCTTATTCTTGTCATTGCAGTTGTATCTTGTGAAAGATCAACGCCTTCTTTCTTTTTGAATTCATCAACAATATAATCAATCAGAACTTTATCCATATCTGTTCCACCTAACTGAGTATCTCCAGATGTACTCATTACTTCAAAGACACCACCACCCATTTCCATTATTGTTACATCTAACGTACCACCACCAAAATCAAAGACAAGAATTTTCATGTCTTCTTTTGCTTTATCTAATCCAAATGCCAGAGATGCAGCAGTTGGTTCATTGATAATTCTGACTACATCAAGTCCAGCTATGGTTCCGGCATCTTTAGTTGCTTGACGTTGATTATCATCAAAATATGCAGGTACCGTAATTACTGCTTTCTCTACTGATTCACCAATAAATGCCTCAGCATCTTTTTTAATTTTTTGGAGAATGAATGATGAAATTTGTTGAGGTTTGTATTCTTTGTCTAAAATTTTAAAAGTATGTTCTGTTCCCATTTTCCTTTTGGCAGCAACAATCGTCCTATCAGGATTAGTTACTGCTTGCCTTCTTGCAGGCTCACCAACTAAAAGTTCACCATCTTTAGAAAATGCTACAACTGATGGAAATGCTTTTCCTCCAACAGTAGAACCCTCAGCAGCTGGAATAATTGATGGTTTTCCACCCATTACTACTGCTGCCGCAGAGTTACTTGTTCCCAAATCAATTCCAATTATTTTAGCCATTTTATCATCCTTTTTTTGAAATTTCTACTAATGTCGGTCTTATAACTCTCTCATGAGAAATATATCCTTTCCTGATCTCTTTTGTAATTGTGTTATCATCTAAATCAGGATCAACAATAATAGAAATTGCTTCATGAAAATTTGGATTAAAGATTTCTCCCAAAGATTCAATTTGGGATACATGATATTTTTTCAACAATGAATCCATGTTTTTTAAAATAGATTCTAATCCATCTAAATTTATTTTATTATCATATAACACTTCTTTTGCACGAATAAAATCATCATATATTTTTAGAAAATCCAACATGAATTCATCTACTTTTGTATTAACACCTTTTTCTATATCGGATTGTGTTTTTTTGGTTTGATTTTGAAAATCTGCTAACACGTGTTTTAATTTTTTTTCACACTCAGATGTTTTTTCTTTTTCTTTATCTAATAATTTTGTTAATTCCTCAATATTTATTGAGGAATCTGATTCTTCTTGTGAATCTTCAAAATTTATTTGTTTTTCAGATATTACGTTAATTGATACTTCATCAGAATTATTATTACTTGACAATTCAAACAAAATAGTCTTTTAGCTAATTTATATCATTATTGAATTGTTTCACACAAAGGATTAGCTTTAATGATGATTAATTCAGAATCTTGTTTAGTTTTTTCAATAACATCAAAATCATTTTTAGAGCATGCTACAATAATCGTAGTTTTATCACTATGAAATAAATCAAAATTTGGATCTTCATATGCTTCAACATCACCAATATAATCACGTAGTCTAGAAGTTAAATTTTGAAGCATGTCAATTTTATCACCACGCATCGCATGTTGATCAAGAGTCCAAGATAATGCAATTTTTGTTCTGCTTGCTTTGAGATCATTTTTCTTTAAAGTTGCACGAATTTCATCAATTAGTCGTTTGATATAACCATCAATTCCCTTTACACTTCCGTTAATTAGATACATGAGTGAATTTGCACCTTCGAATGAAGAACCTAAAGATTTTAGATCAAATAGGCCACTGACCATGTTATCTAGAAATATTTTCTGAAAATCATCTGAAGAAAGATCATTTTTTGTTACATCATCTTGAGCATATTTACAAACTTCTAAAACACTACATAAACTAGAAAATCTAGATAGGATATCAATAGCATGAAAATGTTCTGATGATGAAATGGCTACAAATTTTTTCTCTTTTTTCCCTACGTTAAGTAAATCATGAAGTACCGGATCCTCTTTTCCATTAAAAGAACCAATAATTTTCGGTTGTTGGTTTAGATCTTCTAAAGGATAATAAAAATATGAAATATGTTTTCCAATCTCAAGACCGGTTACATGTTCAAGTAATGAAATATTTTCATTATTTCCACCAAAACCTGTTGGAAGTGTAAAAACAACAGAGCTATTTTTCTTCAATGAAGTTACTGCGTCCTTAAATTTGGAATGAATTTCAGTTTTGATATCTTGTCCTATTTTTCTAATTCTTGGTGTAAAGAAAAGATATTGAGCTTTAGAAATGGCTACATCAATTGGTTCCATAGCCAAAAGAGGCTCATCTTCTTTTAGTGAAGATACGTTAGGATAAGTTTTAGCTATTTCTGCTTTTAGGGAAATTGCTGAGGGTGTGGATTCGTCTATTATGTAAACGTCTGCACCTTTAATTGCCATTTGTGATGCAATAGCATATCCCTCTGTACTTAGACCATAAACGACTACTTTGATTTTCCCCATGCATTACGCTAGTAATAGACTAAGAAAAACTTATTGAACTAACTAGAATCATGAAAATTACTTGAAAATATGGATAGATATTCTTACTCCAAAACAATTATTGTTTTCTGAATTGATAATAGAAAAATTAGGAAAAAAATACAAAATTTTGTGTACGGCAAGAGACTATAATGAAGTTATAAAATTAGCAAAAATACGTAATTTGAACCTTGTTTTTGTTGGAAAACATGGGGGCGGAGATAAAAAAACCAAGCTTCAAGCCAGTATTAGTAGAATGGGAAAACTTTTCAAAATAATTGAGAGATTTTCACCAGATATAGTAATTAGTTTTTGTTCTCCTGAAGCAGCCAGAATTTCATTTGGTTTAGGAATTAAACATGTAGCGTTTTGTGATTCACCACATGCTTCTGCAGTAATGCGTTTAACATTACCATTAATTCAAAAATTATTGATTCCGAATGTGATTCCAAAAAATGAATTTTCAAAATACGGAATTGAAAAAAATGACATAATTTCATATAATGCTATAGATGCAGTTGTAACTGTCAAAAGAAAAATTAATCAAAATAAGTCATTGCCATTTAAAGACGGTGATAAGAAAAATATTTTGATTAGAATAGAAGAAGAAGAAGCATCATATGCTTCAAAATCAAGTAAAATAATTCCAATCATAAAACAAATTGTACACAAGTATGATAAAGAAAACATTGTGATTCTGGGTAGATATACGAATCAGATTAAAAATATACAAAAAATAATTGGTAAAAAAGCCAAAGTTATAAAAATGACATTTGATGGAAAATATTTGTTAAGTAATACAGATATTTTCATAGGATCAGGTGGAACTATGACGGCTGAATCAGCATTAATGGGGATTCCAACAATTTCGTATAACGCAGTTCCGAATATAATTGAGAATTTTTTGGTGAAAAAATGTTTAATTAAAAGAGAAACAGATCCAATTAAAGTTTCCAGATATATTAAGAGTGTTTTTGAATCATCAAGCAGCATTAAACAAAAAAGAGCAAAAAAAATAGTTACACAAATGGAAAATCCTATTCAAAAACTAATCAAAATTATCAATGAATAATTTCAAATAACTTTGAGTCAAATTTAGATAAAAAGTTCATTAAGGGAATGGAAGTGCTCGATTTAGCAGCCCGGTAGTGTAGCGGTCAAGCATAGAGGCCTTTGAAGCCTTTGACCCCAGTTCGAGTCTGGGCCGGGCTACCTTATTTTAAAACAATATTTTTGTAACATGAATATAACTGGGTAGTTTTTCTGAAATTAGACATATGACAGATATCATATTAGGAATGGGAGAAGTGGGAGAGACGTTATTTAATTTACTTGTTGAAAGAAATTTTGAATGCATAGGAATTGATCTTGAAGAATCAAAATGTAGAAATTATTCTAAAAATATAGTGATTGAAAATCCAGAATATCTTCATGTTTGTCTTCCGGGAGAATTACCAGGATTTGAAAATATCACATTAAATTGGATTGATAAGATTAAAGATTTGAAATATGTTTTAATTCATTCTACAGTAAAACCTGGAACAACAAAAAATATACAAAAAAATTCTGCAATACCAATTTTGTTTTCACCAGTTCGTGGAGTACATAAAAGATTTTTAGAGGATATTAAAAAATATACAAAATTTATTTCGTCAGATGACAAACAAATACAACCAAAAATAAAATCAGATTTGAAAAAAAGATTTGAAAAAATAGATTGGATGTCTACAACAAAAACTGCAGAACTTGCAAAAATATTAGTTGATACAACATATTATGGATGGTTAATTAACTATGCTCAGATTACAAAAATGATTTGTGATAAAGAAGGGGTTAATTTTGATGAGATGTGGAAATTTGCAGATGAAATACATGAAAATTTAGGCAATAGACCAAAAATGTATCCAGGGATTATTGGAGGACACTGTGTAATGCCAAATTTGAGTTTAGTTAATTATGAAAATTTAGATATTGTCAAAAAAATTAATGAATTATATGAAAAGTCTAAGAATTAATTACATTTTCTAGAAATCTAATTTTGTAAGAAGTTTTGAAGCAACAATAAATAGCAATGATGCAATACCAACAAGAACTATCATTTCAATTATTACAAATTCAGTTACATTTCCAAAAATTCCTGCTCTAATTACATCTACAAGATAGGTAAGTGGATTTAGATAAAATGCTGATTTCAGAGGTTCAGGTGCACCAGCAGCTGGATAAAATGCCGTACTAACGAAAGCAAAAAACAGAAAAACCGTGTTAATGATTACATTGAACCCTTCACTTGAGCGTAATCTAGTAGAAATTATTGATGCTAATGAGCCGAATAGTACAGAACCAGTAATAGCACCAAAAATAATTATTGGAATAGTGATTAGTGAAAATTCTATAGATTCAAAAAATACTGGATAGCCAACTAGAGCGATCAAAACTGCACTTACTAATCCAACAATTCCTATAGTACAGATATTACTAAGAATGTAGTGACTTCTAGTGAATGGGCCAGACATAATTTGTTCAAACATTCCATGTCTTCGATCATTCCAAATAATGATGCCAGAAACAAGGGTACTATTCATAATGTTGAATCCGATCATACCTGATGCTAAAAATGCTGGATAATCAAGATCTTTTGCGCCAAATGGAACATTATTAATTAATGGAGCATACGCAAATCCTGCAACAAAAATATAGATCAAAGGAAAAATAATTTGCCAAATTAAAAATCCAGGATTGAGAGAAATTGTAAGATTTCTGTTTACAAGTCTAATTATTGGATGCATTGTCTCTCATTATTTTTAAAAATATTTCTTCAAGATTTGTAGGTACGGCTGAAAGATCTTCAATTTCAATTGCATTATCATTAAGTATTTTCAATACTTTTAACAGTACTAATTCGGATTGTTCTGAATGAATTATGATATTAGTTCCATTTTCATAATTAATTTTAAAATCAGAAATCCCAGAAAGAAGAGAGGAAATTTTGATTTGTTTTTCCAATAAATGAATTTTTATAGTTTTTTCTTTTCCAAATGTATTCTTTAGTGCATCAGGAGAATCTACTGTAAGAATTTTACCATTATTGATTATAGCTATTTTATCACATAGATATTCAGCTTCAGTAAGAATGTGAGTTGTATAAAAAATTGTTAATCCTGTTTTTGCTTTATTTTTTAGATAATCTAATAATTTTCTTCTAGCACTTGGATCTAAACCGACAGTGGGTTCATCTAAAAATAATAATTCCATATCATGCATAAATTCACGAGCTACCTGAACTCTTCTTCGTTGTCCAATTGAAAGATCTTCATTTCTTTTCTTTCTAATTTCTACAAGATCAAAATCTATCAAAAGCTGTTCCATTCTTTTTTTACGCTCAGTTTTTGGAACATTCCACATCATTCCATATTTATCAAGAGATTTTTCAACTGATAGAGTAGGTTCATAACTTGGTTGTTGTAAAACGACGCCTATTTTATGACGAACTTTAAGAGGATTAGCTACAGCATCAATGCCTAAAATAGAAAGAATTCCACTTGAAGGTGGAATTAGAGTTGTAAGAAGTTTGATCGTAGTTGATTTGCCAGCACCATTAGGGCCCAAAAATCCAAAAATTTCTCCGGATTTTACTGATAATATAACATCATTTACGGCATGAATTGAGCCATATGATTTAGACAGATGGTTAACATCAATGCAGGACATAACAAAACTGCGATCTTCCTATTAATTTAGTTAATGAGAGAAATTAAGATGATTACTACAAAAATTGAATTCTTTAAGATGAACCATAAAGAAATATAGATTAAACAAGTTTTTTAGAATTTTAATATTAGAAAAAATATTGAAAGCGATCATTTTTCTTAAGTAAAAAATATAGAAACTAATGAAATTTTTATTAATACATTAAGTTTAGAAAAAATGAATTGTCAGAATTAGAAAGTTTAATGAGTAAATTACTTGAGCAAAAACCTGAACTGTCAAAAGAAGAGATAGAAGAGCAAATTAAGATCAAAAAAGAAAAGATCGGTGCAGGATATTTGACAGATCAGGGGGCATTATTTTTGATTGCATCTGACTATGGTGTTACTTTATCTGAGCCATTAAAAGTAGAAATGGGTTTAAAGGATCTGTATGCAGGAGCAAAAGAAATTTCATTAGAAACAAGAGTCTTAAATCTTTCACCAGCAAAACAATTTTCAAGAAAAGATGGTTCACCATTTTATCTTAGAACAATGACGGTATACGATGAAAATTCTACCGCTAGTGTAAAATTATGGGATGAAAAAGCGAATTTACCAGGTTTGGAAAATCTAAAACCAGGAGATTTAATTAAGATCATTAAAGCTTACGTTAAATCGGATCTTGACGGTTCCCCAACAATAAACATTGGTTCTGGTTCTAATATTGAAACTACAGATAATCAAAGTAAAATTCCAACTATTGATACCATTACAAAAGGTATTAGTGAATTACAAGAAGGACAAAAGGATCTTGTGATTTCTGGCATGATTGATGGTGCAATCACTGAAATGGAATTTACAAATTCTCGAGGTCAGCCTGGAAAGGCGCTTAGAATGAGGTTAAAAGGAGAAGATGGAAGTGGGATTAGAGTTGTTCTTTGGGGAAAAGATGAATCATCTATTCCTAACATGATCTCACAATTTGCTAAAGTAAGATTGCTGGGGGTTAAAGTCAAATCAGGAAATCAAGGATTAGAAATTCATGGAAATGATGCAACAATTATTGATGTTGAAGGAGGAAAAGAAGCAGAACCAATAATTGCAAGAATTCTCTCTATATTACCAACAGAGAATGGTAAGAGTATGATTTTAGCAGTTGACAACAAGAGGAACCTACACAATATTAGTGATTTTTCAAATTCAACTAGTATCTGTGTAGAAGGAGATGTAATAGAATGCATGCCATCAAAAATATACGGAAATTCAATTATACTTGATGATAATTCATTTGTAAGAAAATTAGATAATGATGAATCGATTCCATCATTATCTCAGATCAGAACAAAAATAAATGAAATCAAAGTAGAAGGAAATTATTGTATTGAAGCAATTATCTTAAAAGTTCCTGAAAGACGTGAAGTTCAAACAAAATCTGGAGAATCAGTATCACTTTCAGAGATGTTTGTAGAAGATGATACGGGTCAAATTTGGGTTAAAGGATGGAGAAATCAAGCAAGACTTGTTGATAAATGTGAATTAGGAGAAATTGTTTCAATAACAGGATTAAATGCAAAAGCAGGACTTGAAGGCAGAATTGAATTATTTTTAAGTGCATTTTCTAAAATTACCAAGAAAAATTAAGAATCCCAAAATCCTCTTGTTATAACATATTGTCTTTCTGCTTCATAGATTTGTTTAAAGAGATATTCCTCATCAACCATATTTCGTAAAATTCTAGCTGCTGTATCAGCACCAACACCATATCCAGACATTACAGTAATAGCAATTTTACCAAAATTTTCTACCAAAGATGAGACTTTCCAAGCACGATTAAACTTATGTTTTTCATCAGCAGACAGTTTTTTTCCTTCATGTTTCTTTCGGATAATTTTTGGAAGATTATAATCAGAATGATAAGTTACGGTGATTTGCCTTCCCTTACAATAAGGACAGATCAAGATATTTTTAACTTCACGAGTTTCAACTAACTGTTCCCATTTACCACATCGGGCACAAATTAGACGGTGTTTTGTTTTCTGGAGTCGAGTTTTGACAAGATCAAGAATTCCTTTATCAAGATTTGCAGGAGATGAGTAATATTTTGTTGTATGATCTAAAATGGGTTCTGCTAATTTTGAAAATTGATCAACTTCTAACCATTTGGTATGGATTTCATCCTCACGAATTTTTTTTAAAATTTTATCTGAATTTTTGAGATCATATTTATCATGAAATAATTCACGTAGTGCTTCATGTACAAGAGCAGTTTTGGAGTATCGTTCATACAAAAACCTGGCTGATTTTCGTTCATAAATTGCACCACGTCCAACTATTCCAAATTTTTTAGCAACACACCATGTACGCCAATTTACATTATGAGTTCCTGTTAAAGATTTACTAATAATTGAATACAGATCATAGTCATCTTTTAAAACTTCAATGAGAAGTTTTTCTGAAATGCGTGATCTAGAAGATAAAACAATTCTATAACCATCTGAACGAGAATCGACTATTGAACCCAACAATGAAGAAAGAAATGAAGAAAGTAATGTAGACAGAGTGGAATTAATTTTAGTTCCAAAACATGAATGAATTACAATTGAACCCTGAGATTTATTTGATTCAATAACAATGTTATTTTCATCAGGCATTACATCAAAATTTAATTTTTCAATTAGTTTATTATTTAGAACAAGTGATCCATTCTTGACTTTACTACGAAATTCACCTACCTTTTGTGCAGTTTTATAATCAATAGGTATGCTTTCACCCTCCCAGTATGGAACAGTTATTCCACCTCCTCTAAATGGCTCAACGTTAACAGTGAAAGATTTTTCATCTACATTTAAAATTCTCCATTGTGAACCTTTTAACACAAAAATATTTCCAGAATCTCCAAAATCTCCTACAAATCTTTGATCCAATGATCCAATAATTTTTTTGCCTATGCTATCAAAAACTTTGAATTTTAAAATATCTGGAATTGTAGAAAGATTCTCAAAATAATATTTGAATGACTGTCCTTTCTTCCAAAAAGTCATTTTTGTTCGATCAAAAAATATTAAATAATTGGAATCTAGCAAATCCAACACATCTATAAGATCTTTGACTTGTAAATTTCTAAATGGATACGCTTTTGTAACCAAATTAAAAGCTTGTTCGACTGAAACTTCACCACTTTGCATAGCAAATCCAACCAAATGATGTGCCAAAACATCAAGGGAGCCATCATGAATTTTTTGTTCTTCAATTGAACCTTCTTTGATACGATCAAGTATTGCTATTGTTTCAAATTCATCATCTGAATTATTAGTTATGATTAATCCTCTAGCTGATGCATCACGATTGTGTCTACTTCTTCCAATCCTTTGTACAAATTTTGAGACTTGCCTAGGTGAACCATAATGAATAACTAATTCAACAGAACCAATATCTAATCCTAATTCCAAAGAAGAGGTGCATACAACAATACTTTGTTTTCCTTCGCGTAAAGTTGATTCAGTTTCTTCTCGGACTTCTTTTGAGAGAGAACCATGATGCAATTCAATAGGAATAGAAGATTTATCTTTCAAAATTGATGCCAGAAATTCTGCTTCTCCTCTTGTATTAGTAAATAGAAGGACAGGTGAATCTAATTCTAATTGTAAAACATATTCAATAATTTTTTCTGCAACATCAGAAATCGTCCCTCCTACATATTTTATTTCTACATCATATTTTCTTATTGATGTATCTCTAATTATTTTACATTTTCTTTTAGTACCAACAACAAATTTTCCTGCTTCTTCAAAATTGCCAACTGTCGCAGATAATCCTATTTTTGTAAGAGGGTATTTTGAGTTGAATTCTAATCTTTCAATACTCAACGAGAGTTGAGCACCCCTTTCACTAGAAAGTAATTCATGGACTTCATCAATTATAATCCATTCTAAATCAGATAACGCATCGAGCATTTTGGTTTGTGTTAAAAGAATAACAAGGGTTTCAGGTGTTGTAATTAGAATATCCGGAGGATTTTCATTGATTTTTTTCCTATCTTTTTGAGTTGTATCCCCATGTCGGATTTCAATAGATAATCTACTTTCTTGAGCATATTTTGTGATTCTTCTAAATACATCACGATTTAATGCGCGTAGTGGAGTTATATAGAGAGATTTTATTTTTCCTTGTTTTTTAGAATTTTTCAAAATTGAAAAAATGGGAATTACAGAACATTCCGTTTTTCCAGAACCAGTAGGAGCAATTACTAAACAATCTTTTTTTTGTAAAATAAATGGCGACGCTTGTTTCTGAATTTCAGTGAGTTTAGAAAATCCAAACTTTGTAAATAAAGATTCAAGAATCTGATTCATCTGTTGTGTTTCTTTGTAATCTTGCATAAACAATAACACCTATCAATCCAAGTACAAAAAGCACAACAGTAATTATTGGAATTGAATCAAAAATTCCCACCATTGATAAAACGTTATAGTTGACTGTTAAATATCTTCAGAATTATGAGACAAGCCCATTTTATTGATTGTGTATGAAAAGTATTTTTTATCGAGTGCCCAATAAATTTGGCCTTGAAATTTTGATGAATTTTTAGAAAGATGAATTTTAATATGAGTAAAAGGATCAACTGCACTTTTCATGTTTTCTATTTCTTTATTTTCAAGATTCCTAATCATATTGGTAATCACAATTGGAATTTTATTAATAATTGCAAATTTGGATAGTTGATTCATATATTTCATAAATAATGAATTTTTTTCGAATATTGATTCATCATTTTTGTATTCATACGAAAACAAATCAGTAATATTATCAATCACTATTAAAGAAAAATAATTATTTACAAAATTATTAATTGACTTAATTTGTTCTGAAGTATTTCTAATTCTAGATACAGTAATTTTTTCAAGAAAATTAAATTCTATTCCAGATTGTTTTTGAATTTCTAAAATTCTTTCAGGTCTAAATCCACCAGTTGTATCCAAATACAAAACATTTCCACCATTTTTAATTGAATTTATACATAATTGTATGAGAAGTTGAGTTTTTCCAGTCCCATTTCCACCAAAAATATCAACGATCAAGCCATTAGGAATTCCTCCAGATAAGAATTCATCTAATTTTTGCAAACCAGTAGATAGCATTTGTATAATTATTAGAAAAAGAAGAAAAAATTTAAGGAATTTCAATTTTCATAAAGGAGGTAAGGCTTTTATTCTAGAGAAAAAGGTTTGAAAACAAGTGAACAATTATTGTCCCAATCAAATAGTGCAAAAAGACCTTTAACAACTCTTCAAAAAAGTACAAAGAAGAAAGTTACAGTGAGACTGAAAAACGAAGTGGAGTATAAAGGAAAGATGGATAATGTTGATTCATACATGAATTTGATTATGACTGATGCTGAAGAGCTTCATGATGGTAAAACAATTGCAAATTATGGAAGGGTAATCGTAAGAGGCAATAATGTATTATTTATCAAACTAGAAAACGAACTCTAGTTAACAGAGAGCGATTTTATGACTAGTAATTTTCTATTCACCTCTGAATCAGTAACAGAGGGACATCCAGATAAAATATGTGATAATATTTCAGATGCATTTTTAGATGAATTTCTAAAACAAGATCCAGATTCAAGAGTAGCCGTTGAAACAATGGTAACCACAGATTTTGTAGCAGTTGCAGGAGAGGTGACATCTAAAGCAAATTTTGATAAAAAATCTCAAGAAGAATTAGTTAGAAAGATAATTAGGGATATAGGATATGACAACAAAGATTTGATGTTTGATACAGAAACTTGTGAGATAGTTTTACGACTTCATTCTCAAAGTCCAGATATCAGTCAAGGCGTAACAGCGACTGAAGAAAAAGAACAAGGTGCAGGCGATCAAGGATTAATGTTTGGTTATGCAACAAATGAAACATCAGAGCTTATGCCAATGCCAATTTTACTTTCACAAAAACTTGCACAGAAATTAGCTGAAGTCAGAAAAAAGCATGTTTTGTCTTGGATTAGACCTGATGGAAAAACACAGGTTTCTGTTAGATATGAAAATAACAGACCAACAAAAATTGAAACTGTTGTAGTTTCAACACAACATGCACCAGAAATTTCTCAAGAAGAAATTGCAGATGAAATAATAGATAAAGTAATCAAACCTACTTTAGGAAATCTTTGGAATGATGAAATAAAAATTCATATCAATCCAACTGGAAAGTTTGTAATTGGCGGTCCACATGGGGATGCAGGTTTAACAGGAAGAAAAATTATTGTCGATACTTATGGAGGATTTGGAAGACATGGAGGAGGAGCATTTTCAGGAAAGGATCCGTCTAAAGTTGATAGATCAGCATGTTATATGTGCAGATACATTGCCAAGAATCTTGTTGCAGCAGAACTAGCAGATAGATGTGAAGTACAATTAGCATACGCAATAGGAGTTGCGGAACCAGTATCACTTTATGTTAACACATTTGGAACAAATAAAATTCCAGAAAATCAAATCGAAGAATTAGTTAGAAAAAATTTTGATATGAAACCATCAGGCATTATATCTCAATTAGATTTGAAAAGACCTATTTACAAAAAAACTGCATCATATGGTCATTTTGGAAGAAATGAGCCTGAATTTACTTGGGAAAAAACTGACAAGGTTAAAATATTAAAGCAATTGTCTGGACTCTAGTAGTTTTACCACAGATTCAAATTTCATATCAGTAAGTTTTTGTAGTTTACTGTGGTTAGCTTTGAAATTACCAATTAAAATATTAAGATCATCAATTCCAAAATCAGATTTTGGATTAGTAATTGCGTCATGATAAGAATTTTCTAAATCAACTTTTTTAATGATAGTGTTAGTTCCTTTAGAAAACAATTCAACATATTTTTCAAAAGTAATATTATCAGGACCTACAAGATCAATAATTTTATTCTGAAATTTTTCATCGGTAATTGATTTGAAAATAATTTTAACAACGTCATTAATGTGAATTGGTTGAATCATATAACTTCCAGAACCAGGAATCTTGACTTGCCCACTCTTGATTTGTTTATATAGATATTTTGAAAGCAAATCATCTTTTCCAACAATATATGATGGCCTAAAAATAGTGTAATTAATTCCAGAATCAATTATTATTTTTTCTGAGTTATATTTAGAGATAAAATATCCTAAAGAAGTTGTTGCTGAAACTCCTAAACCACTTAAATAAATAATTTTTTTAATTTTTGCTTTTTTGCTTAAACTTACTATACGATTGGTGAATTCAGTATTTACTAAATTATAATCAATATCAACAGACTGTTTTCCAATTCCAACAAGATGAATTAAAGTATCAGAGTTTTTAATTTTTTTAAGAAGATTTTTTTCATTATAATTTTTTGAAATAATTTTTGATTCATATTTGAATTGTTTAAAGTTATTTCTAGATATTGAAATTAATTCAATATTCTGTTTAGACAAATATTTTCTAAGATTTCTTGAAACAAATCCAGTTGCTCCAGTGACAATTATTTTTTTAAATTTATTCATAATTATTTCAAATAAGTTTTAATTTTAAATCTATTTGAAAAAATTATCAAATAAGAGTTAATACGGTAAAATAAGTACGAAAAATGTGGAAGAAAAAACAAAATTAAAGACAGGTTACACCACAGGAAGTTCTGCAACTGCAGCAGCGAAGGCTGCATTATTATCAATTTTAGGTCAAGAAAAAATAGAAAATGTAGAAATCTTGTTACCAAAACGTTCTTTTATTAAAATTCCATTACATTCTTGCGAATTTGAATCTGATAAAGCAAAATGTTCTGTAATCAAAGACGGAGGAGATGATCCTGATGTAACACATGGTGCAGAAATAATTGTTGAGTTATCATTAACAGAAAAAATAAATCAAATTGAAATAGAAGGAGGAGAAGGAGTTGGTATTGTTACTAAACCCGGTTTAGGATTAGAGATAAACAAACCTGCGATTAATCCGGTTCCAAAAAGAATGATTATTGAAAATTTAAGAGATGTCGGAGAACAAATTCTTTCAGAAAAAGGAATTAAAGTAATTATTTCTATTCCCAAAGGAAAAGAATTAGGTCCAAAAACAGATAACCCAAGATTAGGAATTGTAAATGGAATTTCTATTTTAGGAACTAGTGGAATAGTGATTCCGTTTTCTACAGCATCGTATGCGGCATCAATTAGACAAAATCTGGATGTAGCTATTGCAATGGGAAATGATACAGTAGTTCTTACAACTGGTGGAAGAAGTGAAGATTTTGCAAAAAAAATAATTGATTTACCTGAACATTGTTTTGTTCAAATGGGGGATTTTTCAGGTTATACAATTCAACAATGTACTAAAAAAAACATCAAAAAAGCATATGTTGTAGGATTTATTGGAAAACTTGCAAAAATGGCTGCAGGAGTAAAACAAACCCATGTTAAAGGTTCTAAAGTGAATATGAATTTCTTGGCAGAATTAGCAAAAAAAGCAAATGCCAAAGAAAATGTAATTTTAAGTATCAAAAAAGCAAATACTGCAAGACATGTTTCTGAAATAATTCTGGAAAATAATGTAAAAGGATTCTTTGAATTAATTTGTAGTGAAACACACAGACATTTGAAAAATCACTCAGAGCAAAAAGTTCCAATTGATGTAATATTATTTGATTTCAATGGAAATATTCTATCAAGAGTATCAGAAGAGTAAGGTATTTTATTAAAGTTGGAACGTTTTGATTATGGATAAAACTTCAGTTCTTGCAATTACTAAAAATGGAGTAAAAATTGGAGGAAATCTCAAAAAAATATTTCCAGATTGGAGTGTATTTGCACCTTCAAAATTTTTAAATGAAGAAAATGCAATAAAATGGTATTCTGAGCCTACATCAGAAAAAATTGTTGAACTTTTTAAAAATAGCGATGCACTAATTTGCCTTTTTTCATTGGGTGCAGTAATTAGACTAATTGCGCCGCATCTGAAAGATAAAAAAAGAGATCCAGCTGTAATTGTAATTGATGACAAAACAAATTTTGTAATTAGTGTATTGTCTGGACACATTGGAGGAGCAAATGAATTAACTCATGAAATTGCAGAAAAATTACATGCTTTACCAGTTATTACAACTGCTGCAGATGTTAACAAAACCATAGCAGTAGATCTTGTAGGAAGAAAATTTGATTGGAAAATTGAAGATGATTCAAATATAACTAAAATTAGTGCTCACATGATTAATGAAGAACCTATAGGAGTTCTTCAAGAAGTTGGTAACAAAAATTGGTACAGGGAATTACCAAAAAATGTTTCAATATACAAAAATACAAATGATTTGAAACAATCAAACTCTAAAGCAAATCTAATAATTTCTGATAGAATTATTGATGAAGAATTATCTAGAAAATCAGTGATTTATCGTCCTCCAAGCTTAGTGATCGGTGTTGGATTACATTGGGATACTACAAAAGAAACGATAAGAGAAGGGATTGAAAAATGTTTAGATAAATTCAATCTTAGTTCAAAATCTATTGCAAAATTAGTTTCAATTAAAAAACCACAAAATGTTAAAGGATTGATAGAACTTGGAGAAGAGATGAAAATTCCAGTTGAATATGTAAGCAGAGAAGAATTAGATAAAATTTCTACTCCAAATCCATCAGACACTGTTAAAACATTTGAAGGAACTGCAAGTGTGTCTGAAGCTGCTGCCATTAAGGTTTCTAGAGGAGAATTAATTGTAGAAAAGCAGAAATTTCCACCTAATTTGACTATAGCCATAGCGAGGATTCTGAATTGAAAAGAGGATTATTACTAATTGATAGAGGAAGTAGGGAAAGAGAGGCATCTGAAGAATTAGAGGTTATTTGTCAGGGAATCAAGTCAAAAGGAGACTATGTTTTTACTGATTTTTGTTTTCTAGAGGTAGAACCACCATACATTGAAGATGGTATTTCTAAATGTCTCAAAGAAGATATTGATTCATTAACTATAGTCCCATACTTTTTGTATCCTGGTAAAAAAGTTAAAAATGCAGTAACAGATGTAATGAAATTTCAAAAATATACCAAAATAAAATTTGTCGTTACAAAACCAATGAGCATGCACAAAACTTTGGTTGAGGTAGTAAAAAATAGAATATCTACAACATTAAAAGAAAACAAGGTAGAGCTACCAAAAGAAGATGTAGATGTTATGATTATTGGACATGGCAGTAAAGATCCTAATGCACAAATGTCACTGAATTACATTGTAAATGAATTAAAAAATTCATATAGAAATGTTAGTAGATGTTGGTTAGAAATAGAACAACCAGATATTTTTGAAGGAATAAAAAAGTGTGAGAAAGATAATCCTAAAGTTTTGATAATAGTTTTTTATTTTCTTCATGAGGGAGCACATGTTAAAACAGATATCAATAATGATTTAATTCCAGCATTAAAAAGTTCTAATATGAAAAATACTTACATTACAAAACATTTAGGAACTGATCAAAAAATGATAGATTTGATATTAGAAAGAGCAAAGGAAGTAGAGAATGCAAACTAGGAAGGGTCAATCAATTGAAGATGCAAGCATGCAAATGATTGAAGATGAAATTGGACTACATCAGTATAATGAAAAGGAATGGCCAATTGTTAGAAGAATAATTCATTCAACAGCAGATTTTGATTTTGCAGATAAAAATAGAATAATTTTTCACAAAGATGCAATTCTAAGTGGCATGGATGCTTTGAGAAAGGGTTCCAGTATAGTAGTAGATGTTAATGGAGTGATAGGTGGATTAAATAAACAGAACCTCAAGGATTTTGGAAATAAAATAATTTGTAACATTTCAAGTCCTGAAATTATGGAATTGGCAAAAAAAGAAGGAAAAACCCGTTCTCAGGTATCAATGAGAGCTGCAATAGCAGACATTGAAGGAGGAATTGTGGCCATTGGAAATGCTCCTACTGCATTATTGGAAGTTATTCAGATGGTAAAAGAAGGAATAGTAAAGCCGGCGCTGATCATTGGAATTCCTGTAGGGTTCATCTGTGCTGCAGAATCTAAAGAAGAATTATCAAAATTAGAACAAGTCCCATTCATTACAAACATAGGTAGAAAAGGAGGAAGTTCATCAGCTTCGGCTATAATAAATGCAATATTTAAGCTAATTAGAGCAGAATCATCTTCTTGAATAGTTTAAACAATTTTTTACAAAAATTTGGGCATAATTGGAGCTATCAAAGTAGAGATGACCATATGATGCAAGAGTGTTGTATTCAATCATTCCATCTTGATGTTTCTTTATACCTTCACCAATTTCTAAATCATAAGCAAATTTAGAATCTGCAGATATTGAATCTAATTGGGAGTAATGAAATTCATGACCTTGAATATTATGTAATTTTTTTGAAATAAGGTTTTTCTGAATAATCTTACCTTTAGTATAATTAAGTTTCATTTTATTTGTCATTTTAGTTTCAGCATCAAATAATCCAACCATTTTGTATCTTTTATTATCAGAAAGGATAGATTTTGTCAGGTACATTAAACCACCGCATTCTGCATAAATTGGAAGGTGGTTTTCAGATAATTTTTTAATTGTTTTTTTCATTGTTTGATTTTTTTCTAATAGACCACTTAAAATTTCAGGAAAACCACCACCAATGTAGAGTCCATCACATGTTGGAATTTTTTTATCCTTAACAGGACTAAAAAACTTTAGATTCGCTCCTTCACGTTGTAATGCTTCTAGATTATCTTGATAATAGAAATTAAATGAAGTGTCAAGTGCTACTGCAATGGTAGTTTCCGCTTTTTTACGTATAGGTATTGATTTTTTTTCTAATGACATGGTATTTTTTAAAATTTTAATTATTTGTTTGATATCTAAAGATTTTAAGATAATTTTTGAAATTTTCTCAATTTGAGTTTTTAGAGAATCATTGTTTAATGTTGAAATCAAACCAAGATGACGTGATTTCAAATTTAATTCGAAATTCTTTGGAATCGTGCCTAAAATTGGAATATTAATTTTTTCTAATGCATTTTTACATAAAAGCTCATGCTTTTTACTACCTATTTTATTTAAAATAATTCCTGCAATTCGGGAGTTTCTATGAAATTTAACAAATCCTAATGCGGTTGCGGCAATAGAACGTGCTGTTTTACTTGCATCTAAAACTAAGATAACCGGAGATTCTGTAATTGAAGCTACATGATGTGTGCTAGCATAATTTGTATTACCTTCAAATCCATCATAATAACCCATCACACCTTCTATTACAGATATGTTAGAGTTTGAGTTTGAAACAAAACTATCTAATAATTGATTTTTTCCCATTAGCCATACATCCAAGTTGTATGTCTCTTTTTGTGAAATACTTGAAAGATAACTGGGATCAATATAATCAGGTCCTACTTTAAAAGGTTGAACTGAATAGCCTTGTTTTTTTAACGCATAAATTATGGAACATGTGATAGATGTTTTCCCAACTCCACTTGATGCACCTGCTATAACAATTCTAGGAATTCTCAATTTGTATGACTAGAATTATTTTTAATTTAAATTGATATCTTTTTAGTGGATCCTCAATGTTTTTAGTAAGATTACTTAGAGAGGAATTATGAATGAAAATGGGTTAACTATTGTTTATACTGGAAAAGGCAAAGGTAAAACTACTGCAGCATTAGGGATTGCATTAAGAGCAGTAGGATACGGAAAGAGAATTTGTATGATTCAATTCATTAAGGGTTCGTGGCATTATGGAGAAATGGATTCATCAAAGAGACTTGAACCAGAATTTGAAATGATTGCAGTGGGTAAAGGATTTGTTGGAATAATAGATGATAAAAGTCCAAAAGAAGATCATAAAGATATTGCCAAAGAAGCAATAAGAATTAGTAACGAGAAAATTAAATCAGGTAACTATGACATTATAATTTTAGATGAGATTAATTATGCAGTAAATCTTGATTTAATATCGGTAAATGATGTTTTAAATTTAATCAAATCAAAACCTGCAGAAATAGACTTGGTATTAACTGGTAATTATGCAAAAAATGAGATAATCAAACTAGCTGATTTAGTCACAGAAATGAGAGAGATAAAACATCCTTTTCAACTTGGCATTAAAGCTAAGAAAGGTATTGATTTCTAGCCAGCAACATTAATTTACGCATTAAAGAGTTTTAGAAGAAATGTCTACTGAAATCCAAGAGATGCCTGAACAAGGTGAAATTGTACTTGCTACTATTACTAAAGTAATGGATCATGGAGCATATGTAACACTAGATGAATATGATGATATTCAAGGATTTTTACATATTTCAGAAATTGCCCCAGGTTGGATAAGATCAGTAAGTAGATTTGTCAAAGATGGAGAGAAAAAAGTGTTACTAGTAAAAAAAGTAAATACTAAACGAGGAGATATAGATCTATCATTAAAACAAGTATCAAAAGATCAGAAAAAACAAAAGCTAAAAGAAGTTAAAAAGTTTGAAAAAGGTAAAACGTTATTACAAAATGTTCAAGAAAAAGCAAAACTTTCAGATGAGGAAATTGAAAAATTGGAAGACAGTATTTATACAAAATTTGATTCGGTGTATGATGCATTCATAGAGATTGGCAGAAATGGTATAGAATCTATAAAGGATCTTAAACTTGGGAAAAAAACTGTAACGGTAATTGGAGAGATATGTTCTAAGATTAAACTTCCATCAGTTGAAATTAGAGGAATTATGGAAATTACGTGTGAAAAAGCTGACGGAGTAGAAATAATTAAAAAAGTATTATTGGATGTTTTGAAAAAAGATTCTACTATAGATATTACTTACTTGGGAGCACCAAAATATAGATTGTCAATAACGTCAGATAATTTCAAATCCGCAGAAAAATCACTAAAACCAATAGTTGAAGAAATTCAAACCAACATAGAAAAGAAAAAAGGCTCATTCAAATTTACTAGAGAAGAATCAAAGAAAACAAGAGAAAATTAAAATGAAATTTCAATTAAGAAAATGTATTAAATGTAATCAATATACTTTAAAAGACAAATGTTTAAAATGCAATGAGAAAACAGTTTCGGCTCATCCAGCCAAATTTTCACCTGATGACAAATACATGAGGTATAGATTAGCTGAGAGATATGATTAAAAATTATTTTTATGGCAGATAATCTTTGTTAATTTCATAAAATAAGTATTATTACGGAGCATATTTTCCTTCCAGTTTTGATTCTGTTAGAATATGGTTTTTCATAGATTTTTCAAGATCTGCTTTAGTTGAACTTTTGTCTAAATGTAGTTCTGTATCTAACGCATAAAGTTTGAAAATATAGAGATGTTCTTTATCTGGTGGTGCTGGTCCACCGTAGCCAAATTCATCAAAATCTGTTTTTCCCTCAATTGAATTTTCAGGTATAGAATTTTCTGCAATTTCTTGAATGTTTGGTGGAATATTCCATAAAACCCAATGAACCCAAACTTTACCTACTGCATCCATGGCATCAGGATCATCCATGATCAAAACCAGCGATTTTGTTTCTTTTGGAATTTGAGTGATATTTAATGGAGGACTGAAATTTTCATTTTTATATCCATATTTTCGTGGAATTGTTCCTCCATTTTGAAAAGCGGGACTCTCTAAAATCATATCTTTCATTATGTTTAAAATGTCTTAAAGTTAAATTTTTCTAAGATTCTAAGACAATTTTATCATTTGATAAAGAAATTATAGAACCTCCAGCATGCTTGATTTGTTTTTTTAATTCCTTATCCATTGTTCCAATTATAGACCTATTATCTTTTACATAAGATAACAACTCCTTATCAGCAAAATTCCCATTAATAGAAATTATTTTTAAATTTTTAATAAAATTCAAAGTCATTATAACATCTTGTTTTTTTTCAGATATATTTTGTAATTTATTTAACTCTGTTATTGCTACTTTTGGTACAACAAAAGAAATGTTCCCTATTTCAACATCAAGTTTATCGATATTTTTGATTCGTTTTGTTGCTAAATGAATTAAAAAATTGGTATCACAGATTACTTCAACCAATTAATCCTGCACCAATTAATCTCCATCTTTCATCAATTCTTCTACTTATTGCTACATTGCCACCTTCAAAGATGCAAGCAGGTCTTCTAAGTTCAATCTCAATATTTTTTGATTTTATTTTAGTGACTTTGCCTAATATCGGTGCGGTTCCAATATTGAGTCTAAGTAATTCTCCTGATTGGATTGGTTGAACTTTTGTATCTTCAGTTGTTCCTACTGCAACGTCAAATAGATTTACTTCAAGTTTTAGTTCAGTGGAATTTTCAGGAAGAGTACCTGGTTTTCCAATTACTGATCCAATAAATGAATCACTTCTAGTCATTGAGGGATCTAATTTTGTTCCTATTGCAACTAGCCCTCCAGGTTTGATTGATTCAACAAGTCCTGCTGCAGTACCTAAAGATGTAATTTCTGTAAGTAATGGTTCGTATGACTTTTTTTTCTCATTCATAATACCAGGTTTAATCTCAATTTCATCTCCAATTTTAAAAATTCCCTGAGTAAGACTTCCACCAATTACGCCTCCCTTGATATCTTTTAATTTTATACCAGGTTTGTTTACATCAAAAGAACGTAAAACATGCATAACAGTATCCTTCTTTTCATCTCTTTCTGGAGTTTTAATTGTTGATTCTATAGACCCAATAAGTGCATCAATGTTTAATCCAGATTGAGCTGAAATTGGAATTATTGGTGATTTTGCAGCAAAAGTTCCTTTAACAAATTTGGTGATATCCATATAGTTTGCCATTATTTCTTTGTAAGGAAGTAAATCAACTTTGTTTTGAGCTATAACTATTTGTTGTATACCAAGTGTTTGAAGAGCTAAAAGGTGTTCTTTGGTTTGTGGTTTAGGAACTTTTTCATTTGCGGCAACTAATAACAAAGCACCATCCATCAAAGCAGAACCTGAAAGCATATTTGCCATTAGACTTTCGTGTCCAGGACTATCTACAAAACTTACAACTCTGGATAGTTCACTTTCTTGTCCACAATTATTACATTTTGGAGATGTTGAATATCCCAGAGGTTCCTCACAACTTTTACATTTGTAAAATGCTGCATCAGAGTATCCTACACGAATTGTAATTCCTCGTTTTAATTCTTGACTATGAACACTTGTCCAAGAACCAGTTAATGCTTGAATGAGAGTAGTTTTCCCATGATCTACATGACCTGCTGTTCCAATATTAACACATGGTTGATATCCATATTTTTTGATGTACCAATCAGGAAGTGTTTCTCTCCAATGCATGACTCAAAATGTAGAATCGGTATATGTTAAGTTATTCTTTTTTATCTTCAGTTTTTTCTTCTGAATTTTCAGCAGGAACTTCTACAGGTAGTTCTCCATCAAATTTACAATTTACTTGATAGATTTCTTCGGATACTGTGTTTCCACGCATTAGTTTTCTTTTTCTTTGTCCTGTTTCTGCATCTTGCAGACCTACACCTTTAGAAAGAAGAACTTTTTTTCTTGCAGAACCATGAATATCATTTCTCATAGGAACTCCAGATTTATCGCTTCCTCCAGTAAGTTTTAATTTTCCGGACAATCCAACAATTGATGCATCAGTTTCATTTCCAAGCTGTAGTCCTAACAAAGGATTAGCATCACTATCTTTGAGCTCTTTTGAAACCGACTTTCCTTTAATATCTGAAATTGTAAGTTTGAAGTTTGTCAATCATTTCAAAAAAAAGTTGAACGACTAATTAACCTTTGGACATTATTTTTAAATCAAGATTCACGTAGATATGTATGAGAGAAGACGTTAGATGCCCAAGATGTGATAAAATTATGATAGACATGCAAGCTTGTCATATGTTTTGTCCTAATTGCGGGGCGCACTTGGATTGTTCTGATAAAGGAAATTATTGGTAATTAAATTCCTGGGCGATCTGGGATATAGTCTGTTGTCATATTAATTGCCTGATCTTTCATGATTTCAAGATAAGAGTCATAATCTGCTTCAAAGTTACAATGAGGGCATTTAACACTGGTAATGTCATCGTCTAGAACGGCAACTTTTTCACATTCAGGGCATCTTGCATCCATGTATTAGTTTTCTAATTAAGATATTTAATCATAGTTAATCAACCTCTTCTAAGCGGAGTTAGTTTAGTCTGGTATGACGTCAGCTTCCCAAGCTGAAGGCCGCGGGTTCAAATCCCGCACTCCGCATTATAGTTCTCTTATTACTTGTTCAATAATTCCTCTATCAGGAGCTTTTGGATGATATTTTAAATAATTTTTAAGATCGTCTTTTGCTTCAGAATTTTTGTTTTGTTTTTCTCTCAGATATGCTCTGTTTTTGTAAATTTTAGCAGATCTTTTTGGATTAATTTCAATGGCTTTTGTGTAATAATTTTCTGCTTTTTCAAATTGATTTGTTTTAAGATAAAAATTTCCCAGACCGTTGTAAGTCAAATATGACATTTTATTGATGTTTAAACATTTTTGATAAAAATTTACACAGTCAGGAGAATTTTGTTCATTCATTATAGAGCCCATTTGATGTAATGCAACAGAGTTATCTGGAAAAATTTCTAAGGCTTGTTTTAACGATTCAAGTGCATCAAATGGGCTTTTGAGAATATTTTGTCGTTCAGATACAAGACATAATCGATTTGATTTATCAGTAGAGTCATTTTCAAGTTTTAAAGAAGATAAAATATCTGATGGGGCCAATAATATCAATAATCTACCCTCTTCAGACCATTCTTTATCAAAAAGTTCTTCAGGTATTGCCCCTTCCTGTTGTTCTCCCTCCAGATTACCTTTCTGAATATAATGTAGAATTGTTTTTTCTTTATCATCATAACCAGTGATGATAGATGCATGTTGAGTAATTTCTGGAATCCCTGGAAGAATGACAATTGGTGGTATCCCAGAATCGATGATTTTTTTCAATTCTGATAAAGATGAATTTACTATTTTGCATATTAGACCATGTCTTTCTGCTAATTCTATTCCTTCAATAAGAATACTGCCACTAAATCCGGAATATTTTTTGGCAGTCTCAATAGCTTCTGCCATTGATAATTCAATATTCCAATATTTTGATACAACATTGATGGGTAATGGAAGACAGATATTTTCTTCTTCAACAAGAGGTAAAAGTAATTTGTGATCTTCTTGCTCCATGAATAAAAGAGATTTTAAGAGTTATTAAAATCAATCAAAGAAAACAGAATTTTTCAATTAAATCATTACCATCTTTAGTCATCTCCGGATGAAATTGGGTTCCAAAAATTGGCTTTTTATCATATTGAATAATTTCATATTTACAGTTATTTGATTCTGCAAGTGGAATTAAAACAGGAGGTAATTGAGATATTTCAAATCCATGACTTTCAAAAACTTGTAAAGAATTACTAGAAATTAAATTATCTTTTAAAATTTTGATTGTTTCATTTCCTTTTTGAAGTAATGGAGTCTTTCTAATTGTACCACCTAAGGTAAGAGCTAAAATTTCAGATCCATAACAGATCCCAAGTAATTTTATATTCTTTGTAATGGAATAATTAATTATTTTAGAATTTATTTCATTTATCTTTTTTTCATTTTTTCTTCTCCCAGATAAAATAAAACAATCATATTTTTCGAGCGAATTTAAGTTTAGAAGTTGAGGAGTTTGTTTTTCAAATAAAATATTTTTTTTGGTTAAAAAATCAGTTAAATTTTTTGTATAAATTGAACCATTATCGACAACTAAGAGCAATTAGTTGCCTACCTCAATTGAGACATAATGTATCTCAGATATTCCATCTTTAACATATATTGTTCCAATGTTGAGATTATTTTCCTCTTGCCACATGAATACTCTATCACTGCGTGGTTTCACAAAGTTATCAATGAATTCATTGAGGAATTCTTTAGTGTTTTCACGATCACTCTCAGTAAAGAAGAATAGTTCACCTTCTTTGAATGATAAAGGAATCTGAATTGATGTTGGTTCAGATACGGTGACATTATTTTCTTCAAATACTTTTTTTATAATATCAATTCTGTCACTTCTAACTAGTTCAACATAACTAACATCGGCAGTGGTTGTAGTTGGTGCCACGCCAGAAACTTTCTTCAAGTAAGCTTCAAATGCTTTTTCCTGGGTTTCACCTAGTCCAACATAATATTCTCCAGTAAATGCAGCACCTACAGCTGCAATCGTACCTAGTTGTGCAACTACACCACCAGCGCCAGCAGTATATACAGGAATAAAGTAAATATCATGATCTCCTACACGATACAAAATATTATCACCAATTCTTGGATTTCTTAAGAGTGTCTTTAGTTGAGCGAATTCTGGGTCTCTATCTAGTGCTTCTCTAACAGCCGTTGGACCAATTAATTTGGTTGTAGAGTTTAATGGAACCTCATAGAATTGTAAGTTTCCTAGATTGGTTAGATCATTCTCAACTACCATATATCCTGCAAGATTTCTTCCTTGAGAACCTCGTAATTCCAAGGAAAGCAATCCTAAGAATTCGGTTTGTGTAAATCCTGGTGGTTTTGCTTCAACATAATAAGTATCAAGTCCACGTGGTATTTCATAGAATTCATTGGCTTGAATAAATGTCTCAACATTTGTTACGTGATAAATGTTATACATTTCTGTTTTCCAATTAAACAATTCAACAGGATATCTGATTTGTTCTTCTAACCAAGTAGGCATTGGTTTGAATTGTTCAGAATATTGACTAGCAAACATCTCTGTAAAGAAATCATCTCCAGTTTTTAGTAATTGAATATCTCCGTTGTAAGTATCTACTAGTGCATAACCTACCAAACGTAAGTATGGATTACCAACTGACCATGGCACATCATGAGTATCAAATCCAATAATTAATGGAATTAACCAATAGGAGTTTGTTCCATCAGTTACAGGTAAAGAATCTAGTTCTTTTCCAAATAAATCATAAAGGAAGTATGGGTATAATATTTCCATTCTGTCATGTACATCTTTGTATCTCATAATGTGTACAGATTCAGCTGGAAATGAAAGCAAAAAGTTTGGCTCAAATATCCAACTTAGTGGAGGTGAAACATCCAATCCACCTAATCCTGAATAAGAAACTCCTCCTAGTTCTGCACTATTTTGATCGTCACGTGAATTAGGATAGGCAGACCAAGTTTGCTCAAATAATCCACCTTCACCATAGTAAATCTCTCTTTGTTTGAAAAATTCACCACTATCTACAATCTGACCATCTGTTGCTTCTAGGGTTAAAAATCCATTTGGAACGTGAGTATATACTAAATGTTCGTTATACCATCTATTTTCAAGGCTAACAGATGTTGGAAGAATTGGTTTCATTGAGGCAGTCCAATAAAGAGTATTGTTAAAACGTAAAATGTCGTTGTCTTCAAAGTCTACATATGGAATAAGACCAATCTCAGGCTTTAATTTTGCAAAAGCTGCTTCCCAATCCCACACTCGAATTACATCAAGTATATCACTATTTTGAGAAACATAGTTTTTAATATTATTTGCAGAAACAGAGGTTAATTGCACATCATGAATATTTTCTTGTACATTGTTTAATTCGCCAAGATATCGGTTTACACCAATTTGTTGAGCAGTGTATGGACCTAAAAATTCAATTTTCTTTGCATCAGCTATGCTATTATTAACAGAAACAACTCCTGCAACAATTATTGCAATTGCGATAATACTCAGAATTCTAATGTAGACATCTCGCTTAAACATATGAGTAAGAACTCTTGCACGAATTCTATCAACTACTGAAAATGCAATTAATGCAAATCCTATGAATAGGGTTCCGCCAATTACATATCGTGTATTGTAATCAATTTGATCTGTAAAAAAAAGATTAAAACCAGCCCAGATAATTCCTATACCAATTATTCCTTCAATTGTTGAGACATAGTTTAGATATCTTGGTTTTCCATCATTAGAGTCTTGTAAAAATGAAGTAATGACATTAATTATTCTATGAATTCCAACATACAAAACAAGACGTAATCCAATGGCTGCAAGTAACGGAGGTATCAATATTACTAATGCAGGAATCATCGGAACAACATTTTCTGCTGCAAAGTTTGGATTATTATCAGGAGTTACAAAAGGCAAAGAAAATAATTTTGGTAGATTTTCAATTCCAAGATAATTACCATCAATAAACGAAACTGCTGCAAATCCAAACATAATATTTGCAAAGAATGCACCAAAAAGCAAAATTTTGGTAATTTGCCAAATTACAAATTGAGGATATGATAGTTTGTATTCTTTAAAACTTGAGATATTATTTGAAATGGGTTGTTGCCCACTATTTCCAATAAATCCAATTACAGTTTTAATTACATACCAGAAAATCGAGGATCTTCCAGACACATTAACACGAACTAATGCAATTGCAGCTAGAATTATTGTAGATACAAGCGTGTAATAGAGAGGTTTACTGAACTGATCGCCAAATTCTGTGAAATTCATGGATAAAATCACTGCCTGATTTCCAACCATTGCAAAAATCACTATACCAATAATGACTACAATTCCTAATCTGATGAATTTTCCTGCATCAGGAGGTGGAGCTTGCTTATCAGTAGAGGCGCTATACAAAGTTAAATTTTGTTGGAATTTGGTAAATTAATGTCTTATTAGCAAAACTAAGCAATTTTTGCCAATTTTTTGCAAATCATATAGACTGCAGCAAATGTAGGGATTGATACTTTTTCGTTGTTGTATGGCCCAAACTTTTTGTTTTTTAGTTTAAACTCTATCGGACAATTTGCAATAACTTCAACTGAATCATTATTAAGAAAAGATGCTTCTACATATGGATCAAATTTAAATAAATTTTCACAGAAAATCTTTACAAGACCACTTTTGCTGTTTATAGATCCTGGCAATCTAAAGATTCTATGAATGTCTATAGTAACATTAGGATCTATTTTTACTCCAATGTTTTCAGATACGTTATCCAAAGTTTTTTGAAAAGAAGAATAACTATTTGCAAGTAGTTCTGTGATTATTTTTGAGCGTTTTGATTTAGAACCAAAAACTTGTTTAGCAAATCTTCCTTGCCATCCTTTTTCATCAAAATCAGGAAAAGCTGTACGATCTTGTTTGAATTTTCTCATTCCAAATGTTTCAGGGATAGCTCCACGTAGCGAAATATAATCTGCCAATTCTGATCTTTCTCTGGATCCAATTTCTTGAAATTGTGAATTATACACATAAACATGAAACCCTTCATTGCCAGAAAAATATACTTGAATATTCTCTTTTGTTACTGCAAGATCATCAACTAAGACTTCAGATAGTTTCAAAACTTCAGTTTTGGATGCATCAATACAATTTTTGCAGGGTAATGATTTTTTTTCTAGTTTAGTAGAATTACATTTAGAGCATTGTATAGAATTTTTTGAAACATTATTACATTCATTGCAAATGGAAACTGTGTGGATTTCTCTACACGGTAAATTAAGATCTTTTGCATCAATATCAAAAATAAGATCTGCTCCTTTCCAGTCTTTTTCATTCATTGGTAAATTAGGAAATGTGTAGTATGCATTGGAACAATAAACATCCGATGGAACATTTTGCATAAATAATAGATGCAATTCCTTGTCATCTTTGATTTGTATGTGACGGGTCATTCCTGAATTGAATTTCTGATAGCCAAATTCTCTTTCAGATGTTCGTTCAGGTACTCTAATAAGATCAAAGTGCTCAAAATAATATTTTTTGAATGAATCTTCTAAGAAGTTAATTTCAGCTGCTTGCATTATTTTCTCTTTTTTCCAAATTGTAAAGGATTAATGATGTTATCACATTCAGATGTAGCAAAACATAGATTTTGTGTATTTAGTTTTTCACATGAAGGGCAAGAATATTGAGTTCCACTTCCTGATGTTCCTGCTAAATGATTTAGCTGATAAAGTGTAACACGTTCATTGTAATCAGGCGCATTTTTGAATAAAGGTGCAATTTGTTCAACGCTTTGTTCTTTTGATAGAAGAAAGGTTGCAAGCATAAATCGTCCTGAATGAGGTAGATTTTCACCTTTTTCAAGTACTTCAATTGCATGTTTGATGCAAGGTGGATATTCTCCAGTGGTTACAAAACTAGATTGAAATTTCTTTGAATAACTAATTAATCTCTCTACTATATCTTCAAAACCAGGAATCATCGAGGGTTTTTTTCCAGATGAAATTTTTGAATTGATATATTTTCCCAATTCTATCCTAAAGAGTCTAACCATTTTGTCAGCTTTAAGATAAACAAATCCATTTTCTACATGTCTATTAACTAACTTCCATTCTCTTTCATGAAAATGAACGGAATGCTTGATGTAGTCAACTACGGGAATAATAAAGAAATCACCTTGTTTTTTAATTTTAATTGAAAAAAGATCTTCAATAATTTTAATGGGTAATTCATTCTCGTCGCTTGAAATATTTTTTAGATCTTTAGTAAGAAAACCTTCTGCACGCATAGATTCACTTAATGCAAAACGTCTTGCTAAAGTCGGAATACCTGTTAATTTTAGTAAAACAATTGATAATAAAAATGAGAAAACTTCTCTAGGAAGAGAGCCCGTATTAGAAACCTGGTTTTGAATAATTTCTGATTCATAGTCCTTATTCATTTCACAGGCTGCATGAATTCTAGTGTAGGCTTTTTCAACAATAGGTATAAGATCTGGATCAGTCCCAAATTGTTCTAGTGTAAATCCTTGTTCTTTTAGATATTTTCCAGCATCAGCCATGAAAGGATATTTTGCTTTTTCATCTTCTCCTAGTTCCAACATATTAGTGATTTACTTGATTTACATAAAAATCTGGTTTTTGGGTTGATGCTGGTTTAAATTATGTTTTGAGAAAATTATCAAGTATGCAGATTG
The DNA here is from genome assembly GCA_029881195.1 of Candidatus Nitrosopumilus sp. GTDB lineage: Archaea > Thermoproteota > Nitrososphaeria > Nitrososphaerales > Nitrosopumilaceae > Nitrosopumilus. The sequence goes on along the minus strand of JAOUNB010000003.1, from coordinate 2,087 downwards.
GCTGTCATGTTTCAATATCAGGATCAATTGACAAAGCAGTAGATAATGCTGTAGAAAGAGAATGTTCTGCATTTCAGATATTCACTAGAAATCCAAGGGGATGGAATGCAAAGGAACTATCAAAAGAGGACATTACAAATTTCAAATCAAAATTAAAGGCAAGTAAGATTGATAGGTTTGCAACATGTGCACATATGCCATATCTACCAAATCTTGCATCACCAAAAGATGATGGATTTAAAAAATCAGTAAGCAGTTTAATTAATGAGGTTGAGAGATGTGCACAGTTAGGTATTCCGTATCTTGTAACACATCTTGGAAGTCATTTAGGTACGGGAGAAGAAGCTGGAATCAAGAGACTAGTGGAAGGATTGACAAAGGCTGGAAAAACAAAAAATGACGTAGTAATTTTATTAGAAAATACTGCGGGTCAGAAAAATTCTGTGGGGTCTGACTTTAAACAGTTGGGTGAAATTTTCAAGCAATTAAAGCCTGCAAAGAAGTTCGGTGTATGTATTGATTCTTGTCATGCATTTGTTGCAGGATATGACTTACGAACAGATGCAAAAGTAAAGGAAACATTTTTTGAATTTGATAAACATATAGGAATTGAAAATTTGAAAATTTTGCATCTAAATGACGCTAAAGGCGATCTTGGATGTAATTTAGATAGACATCATCATTTAGGATTAGGAGGAATTGGAGAGGAAGGAATTTCTGCCATAGTAAAGTTTGCAAACAAGAAAAAAATTCCAATAATTTTAGAGACACCCATTGATGATGAAAGAGATGACTTTGAAAATATTAGAAAAGCAAAGGAATTTGCTTAGAAATTTATTTCATGAATGAAGGTGTTTAGTAATGAATTATGATGAAGTGATGAAACTAGCGCTTGAACGTGGATTTTATTTTCCCAGCTGTGAAGTATATGCAGATGCACATGCAGGATTTTGGGAATATGGGCCATCTGGAGTAGGATTAAAAAATAAATTCCTTGAACTTTGGAGAAGGGAGCTTATCAGACGAGACGGAATGCTTGAGATTGATGGCTCCCAAATTATGTCAAAATCAGTTTTTGAAGCATCAGGTCATCTTGGAAGTTTTGCTGATCCCATAATCAAATGTACAAAATGTAATTCCACATTTAGAGCAGATAGAACAATTGCTGAGATCGCACAGATTGAAATTCCTGAAAGTGCAGATTTGAATGAATTTGATATGGCCATTTCACAAAATAACGTAAAATGTCCTAGGTGCAAAGGAGAATTTGACAAGGCTAAAAAATTCAATATGATGTTCAAAGTCGGTATTGGTCCTCAAGATGAAGAAGCATATCTTAGACCAGAAACTTGTCAGTCAATCTTTGTAGATTTTCCAAGATTATACAAGACAATGAGAGGGAAACTTCCTTTAGGAATTGCTCAAGTAGGAAAAAGTTTCAGAAATGAGATAGCACCAAGACAAAGTCTGTTGCGCTTGAGAGAATTTTATCAAGCAGAAATTGAAGTGTTTTGTAATCCAAGAAAGTTACAAGATGTGGAAAATTTTTCAGAAATTGAAAAGACGGTAATTCGAGTTCAGACAGATTCTGAGCCTGTCACTATGACATGTAAAGAGGCAGTAGAGTCAAGAATTATTCCAAACAAATTTGTCGCTTATTATTTGGGGATATTAACTGAGTTTTATGAAAAAACAGGCATCGATATTTCAAAAAGTAGGTTTAGAAAACTTGGTGATAAAGAAAAGGCATTCTATGCCGAAGTTGCATTTGATTTTGAAGTAGAAACTACAATTGGGTGGTTAGAACTTGTTGCATGCAACTATAGATCTGATTATGATTTGTCTAGTCATGCTTCAAAGAGTAAGGAGAAATTTGAAGTGATGGACAATGATGAAAAAGTTTTACCCCATGTCTTTGAGATTTCTATGGGAATAGATAGAAGTCTTTACACTATCTTAGAACACAGTTTGAAAGATGATAAAGAACATGAGAGAGTCGTATTATCTCTCAAACCATATTTAGCTCCTGTTCATGTAGGGATTTTGTCTCTGGTCAAAAAAGATGGATTAAAAGAAAAAACAGATGA
>JAOUNB010000002.1 GCA_029881195.1 Candidatus Nitrosopumilus sp. | reverse complement strand
GAATCACAACTTTTGAAGTACCCAAATGTCATTGGGGTTTCCACAGGATATAGGATAGTAAATGGGATTAGCACCGAAGAATTATGCATAAGTGTTCTCGTTAAAAAGAAAATACCTGAAGAAGAATTAGATTCAAAATCTGTTCTTCCAAAAGACATTGAAGGTATTAAGACTGATGTTGTAGATGTAGGTGGAGAAATAAAAATACAGTCATAGATTAAAAAAAGACTAGCCTGCAGTGGCTAGTTTTACGTTGAGGGCCTGCATTACATTTGTAATGTCGTTATGTATTGTGACCGCTGGCGAACCTGCAAATAAAAGACCAACAGCTTTCCCTTCAAAATCTCTAGTCAACGAACCAGAATCTCCACCCGCAGACATCGCTGTGGTTATTATCTGATTTCTGAATTGAGCTGCTCCTATCACTGCATATCCTCCAACAATCACTGTGGCATCTATGTTCATCACAGTCCCTATTGTATGGTCGGTCGTCCTTCCCACCTTAGTAACACGAGAGCCAATCTGAGCTTCTCCAATGCCATCTGGAATTCCCAAAATATGAGCATCTGCCACTACTAGTCGACTATCATCAGGTGTTGCAATAGCTGCATCAACAAGATTGTATCCTGGAGTACGATTAGTTGGTATTATCTCAACAAATCGTTCAAGTGTAGCAATTTTATTGCTTGGGAACGTTCCTCCATCTGCCCTTCCTGGTTGGAGAATTGGATCTCCTAATGCTGCCAGATTTGAGTTGGCAAGCACATGGTTATTGCTCAGAATGTACATTTGTCCTGACATCACATCATTAACTAACGCACCAAAGGTGCCAGCCGTGATCTCAAAGTGACCCAAACTGAATCCTGGTTTTGATGGCCTTATCATAGCAGTTAGTGGTTGTATTTCTAATTTCCCAGTTTCTAAAACATCCAGAGGAATAGAATCAATCTTTTTGGGTAATGCTTTTCTCAGATCTTTTTCTTCCACTTTTTTTTCCACTAGGACTTGTATTGCTAGTTCATCCTGTGGTTCCATATTTTTTATATTCAGTCCTGTTGAGACTCCAACTACATTTTCATAAGCCAGTAATTCAGTCTCATATTTTTCTCTGATAGATTTTATCTTTGCTAGGGCTTCTTTTGTGGGCGGGGTATATTCTTTCGAAAATTTTTCGAAAGCTTTGTTCAGTTCTTCATTCATTGCATTGGTTTGTCTCCTGTTTACTTAAAATCACGTTAGCTTCTAAGCTAACAAATAAGCTACTGCCAAAGATTATTCCTTCTTCTCTTTAGAAATGAGAGATATTCAAAACTCTAGAGACGAATTCTTACTTTGGTTTGTCTCTGAATTCTATTGCGACATTAAACTATTGATTTGACTTCAAATCCCGATAACTACACCGCTTATTTTTGACTTTTTGGAATTAATGCATCATTAATAATTTCTAATGCATCTTGAGCTTTTTCTGGACGAGGTAGCTGAATCATCAAGATGTTATCTTTTCCATAATTTGATTGGGGAGAAGATAATGCAAACATGGATGTGTTTGCAAGGATTTCGAAAAAATCAAGATGAATTTTTGCATTAATCATAAACGTCTCAACAATATTTCCTTTAGAAAATGTCAAAACAACCTCAACGAAGACATTGCCCAATCCATCTTGCAAGATATTAAGATCAGTGTTAATAGACAAAGATTGTCCTGCAACCTTTGCAAGTATATTATCAAATTTTTTTTCTTCAATCATGATACATGGTGTTCTTTTACCATCAAAATCAAAAGTGTTGATTCCTTCATGCGCTTCTTTCATTAGTTTTTTTAGTTCATCAGACATCTTTCTTTTCCTCTATTACGGATATTATTTTATCTCCGGTCTTTACTAAAAATGGAGAAATAAATGCAGTGATTATAGAAATTATGCCTATTAATGGGAACAAGAAAGCACTCACAGATCCTATATCCACCCCAATTTTTACAATTACGATGGAGAATTCCCCTCTTGGGGCAGCTAATGTAAATGCCGAACGTATTGTTTTACCACGTCTTTGCCGAAAGATGAAATTTCCAATCAGATTCCCACCAAACTTCATTCCGGTAGCAACGGCTATCAGAACAATTGCAATTAAAATATAATTTTCAAGTTCAGACACATCCATCAATGCACCAACTGAAATAAAGAAAATTGCTACAAACATGTCTTTGATTGGACTGGAAAGTAATTTTGCAACTTCAGCAGATTTTGATTCTGCTACTAACACCCCTGCCAAAAATGCACCAATTGCAACAGATAATCCAACAATGTTTGCAAGTAATGCATAACCAAAACATACACCTAAAACGCTAAGCAATAAAATTTCGCGATGCTCAGCTGCTGCAACCTTATCAATTAATCGTGGAATTATTCTGATTCCAATTGTGAATGTTCCGACTATAAGGCCAGATGCGACCAATATAATTATTAAAACTGACTCAATAGATATGGTTCCGACTAGTGCAATTGATTGTAAAGATGAAATCAGAATAACTGCGACTATATCCTCTACAATCAAAATTCCTAAAACAAGAATAGAAGATTCATTTTTGATTCTTCCCAATTCCTCTAAAATTTTAACAATGATAGCAGTACTCGAAATAGACAATGCTGCTGAAATGAACAATGCGTCAAGAAATCCCAGACCCAATACAGTTGCAGTATAAAATACAACACCTAATGTTGAAAACAATCCTAATGTTCCAACTCCTACAGCCACTTTACCAATACTTTTAATTTTGGCATATGGAAACTCAATCCCAATTACAAAAAGAAGTAAAATTACACCAATTTCAGCAAAAAGATTCAATGCAGAAATATTAGATAGTATTCCAACACCTCCCAATGCATCAGTGGACGGAGCACCTTCAGGCAATACCCAAGACCAAAAGGGGGAGAGAGGACCAATAAGCATTCCAGCAAAAAGATAACCAATGATGAGCGGCTGCCTAATTTTAAAAAAAGCCAAAGTAACTATGGCACCTATTATCATGATAAATGCCAAATCAGTGACAAATGTGGCATGAGGAAGTTCAGGAGTAATCTGTTCAATTAAACTAGTAACAGTCGTATTAAGAGAACTTTGAATTTCATGAGTATCTAATTGAAGTAAAATATTTTGCATATTTTCATTGGATTAATATATTTAAAAATAATTTCCAACTAAAAATTCTGTGATAAATTACAAATAATTGAAAATAGGCTCGATAATTATATCATTAACCTCTTTATGATCATTCATCATAACAATTCTGCAGAGTGATGATTAGGTCATCTGAATAATATGTAGAGAAATGACCTGGGGTATCTGACTGCATCATAGGTTACGTCATAATCACCCTAGAATTAATAGTACGGTACTATACCGTACTATATGATCCAATGTGAATATTGTACAAGAGGGTTTATCGAGACAGCAAATGGATTAGCCGAGAAAACCTTTCATGAGTTACTGCACGAACCAACTGTTGTAAACAAGTAACTCTACATTCTTTATTTTAGACCCAACTTTTTTATCATCATTTTTTAATTGACTATATATGGCAGACAAAACTACGAAGAAAAAAACATCTGCACAATCAAAAAAAGTTATAAAAAAAATCACAAAAGAACCAACGCCATTAGCATTACTAAAGAAAGTAGCATCAGTTTCAGATTCTAACAAGACATTACAAAAAGAGATCAAAATCATGTCAAAAATTTTTGGAGAAAACCAAAAAGTGCTACTATCAATGAAAGAAATGATTGATACATTAACATCAACATTAGAGCACATTCAAAAACAATCAAAACAAATCAACATTATAGAAGAGGATACCCAAAAACTGTATGCAGGATTAAATCAAGTAAGAGCTCAATCCAACATAGTAAGCAAAATTAACGATCAGACCGTAAAACTACAAGATGAAATAAATAAAATTTCGGAGATTCAAAAAACAACAAAGCCTCAAGAAATATCTCAACAAGTGCAAGACAGTATGAATTCAATTAAGAACAATTCTCAAATGATAATAAAAATTGCCCAGAGAATTGATGAAGTAAGAGATGATCTCAGAAAAGTTTCTGGAAAAACAGATTCGTTTTTAGAAATTGGTTCTGAAATAAACAAACTAAAGAACAATCTTGATGAAATCTCAGTTAAAACGGCAAAACTAGATACTGGAAATCAAATTGTACAAAGCCTCAAACAAGAATTTGAAAGAATTACAAAAGATATAATTTCGACAACAGAACTCAATGCAGAACTTGAGGCAATCAAAGTTACAATTGATTCAATTTCTTCAAAAGCATCAAAAATTGATTCCCTAGGAGGAGTAATTGATGGACTCAAGCAACAATTTGAAACAATATCTGTCAACGCAAAATCTGCTGAGAATCTAAGCATACAAACAATGAGAGATTTGGGAGGTAAAATAGATAAAATTGAGACTGAAGTTACAGGGTTGTCAAAAAGAGCAGACTCTACAGCATTTGTTGGTGAGGGACTCAAATCAGTTCAAGAAGACATTTCAAATTTTAAGCAAAATGTCTTTGATAAAACAAATAGCATAGAGCAAAAAATAGCCTCAGCTTCAGACATCCTAAAAAGACAAGACGCGTCAACTGCAGAATTTCATAAAAAATCAGATAAGTTATTTGAAGAGATGCAATCAATCAGAAATGTCACAAACAAGGCAACGAGTGATTCATCAAAAGAGATGATGGTGTTGTTGAAACTTTCAGAATATCAATCAAATGTCAGAATGAATACTGAATCAAAGTATGGAGAATTAAAAGACATTGAAAATATGGCAGCACAAACCGCAGACATTGTAAATCTATTTGATAGAACTTCAATAGAATCTGGTGAAAAGATTCCATTACCTCAAGAAGTAAGACAGTGGGCAGTAAGTAAAATTTTAGATTGTGCTGACAGGTGGGAAATTCGATTCAGCGATGTCTATTCAATTTTGACTAATGCAATAGGTAGAGACATGTTAAAAGAAACAATTAGAGTTCAACAAGTAAGAGACATTTATGGAATTAGAGCAGTAGATGAACTAAGAAAGGATCTTAATATTTCTTAAACTCCAACTCCATCCATTTCTTTGAATTGTTGTTTCTTTTTCTTTAATGCAGCAAATATTCCCAAAATTGCTGCAATCCAAATTGTACCAAACATAATATTTGCAACACTTACGTACATGTAGGGAGTAGCATCCATGATATTAGTTTTCAAAGATAATGCTCTGCTGTTAACATCAAGCATTCCTGTATGATATGCAGAACTATCTTTTGGGACAGTTGAAATTTTCTCAATACTTGCAACCATTGTATTCACATCATTTTGTATTCTAAGTAAATTTGTAGATTCTGTAGCGAATATCCAAACTGGGTTTTTAGAAATAATCTCACCATTTGCATCTGTAGTTTCAGGCACATGATCCATTACAAGTTTTAGATCTTCTTGAATTATCAACAGATGACTCTTTATTACTTCAGGATCAGATGAGCCTATAACTCCATCAAGATGCCCTCTAATCCTGTCCAGAGGGTAAATATCAGCATTGTAACCATAAATTGCCATAAATCCGCCAAAAATAATTATCCCTACAATTCCAATCATAGAAAGTTTGTAAACAGTATTTGCCATTTTTTCCTTCTTGGTTTGTGGAGGAGATTTACTTGATTTATTTCTTTTAAACCTAGTATGAGACAAACTCATGCATGCAATATAAAAAAATCCTGTAGTCTGAAGTCCAATTATTGGAACAAAGATAGGATTATTTGAGAAAATTGCAATAAAAATTCCCATTACCCCATATACACCAAAAAAGATCTCAAGCAGTGTAACTTGTGAGAAAGGTAAATTGTATGCATTGTCTTTCCAATCATCTTTTGTTTTTAGGACACCATATTTTGGAGTTCTAAGAAATTCATTTTTCTTTCCAATTACTGCATCAAATACTGCAACCGTATTGTTCACAGACATTCCGGCATTGTAAATTAATAATGCAGGAAGTATCTTGGCTTTAGATTTCCAAGACTTTTGATACATACTTTGCATGATCATGATGTATGCTCCAGGCCCCATTGCAAGATATGTTGCAATAGTTATTGCAGGAAGAAAGCTAATTACGTAAAGATTAACTTGTCCTGCCAATAAAATTGGTAATGCCAAAAATTGTATCAGCATTAATGGATAAACAATATGACGAGTTAGTTGAATGAATGCCTGAACCTTTGCCTCAATCGCAACTTTACGTTTTAGTGCAATATCAGTAAGTAATTTTATCGCGCATTGAATAGAGCCTTTTGCCCAACGAAATTGTTGTCTTTTTGCAGCATTCATCTGCACAGGAAGTTCTGCATCAACTACAATGTCAGGCAAGAATAAACATTTCCATCCTTTCATTTGTGCCCGATAACTTAGATCAAGATCTTCAACCAGGGTTGCAGTATGCCATCCTCCTGCATCTTCAATGCAATCACATCTCCATATACCTGCAGTGCCATTGAAATTCATAAACAGATGTGAATTACTTTTTGCTTTTTGTTCTATAAGAAAATGAAAGTCAAGACTTAATGCTTGTGCTTGCGTAATTGCAGAGTAATTTTCATTTACATGTCCCCAGCGACATTGAACAAGACCAATCTTTGAATTTGTAAAGTGAGGGATTGCTCGTTTGAGAAACCATGTTGGAGGAATAAAGTCAGCATCAAAAATTGCAACAAGTTCGGTATCAGTTGTCTTCATTGCATGTTTTAGTGCTCCTGCTTTGTATCCGCTTCTTGTTCCACGTCGAACATGTTCTATTTGAAATCCTTGATTTTTGTAATCGTTAACTGCGGTTTCAAGTAAATCAACGGTATCATCATCAGAATCATCCAACACCATTATTCTCATTTTGTCTTTTGGATAATCCAAATTGCAAACTGCATCTACCAATCTTTTTGCAACATACTTTTCGTTATATATTGGGAGTTGAATTGTGATTGATGGATTTCCCCAATCAGTAGTGGTAAGAACATCTTTTCTTTTTCTTGAAAGAAATGCCAGATAGTAAAAATTGCATGTATATGCAGTAATAATAATAGCTGATAGAATGAATAGATCAAAAACAAACTGAGTGAAAGGATTGATTGCCATATCCCTAGTCTCACGAAATGATTAATCGCTATTTATAGTTGCAATAAAGGATTATTTTTGCTCAAAGATCTTGATTGCTTGTGGTGGACATACACCTTCACATGCAAGACAAAAGATACAATCCGGCTCTTTTGACATCAAAGGTTTCTTGTCAGACGCTGGATTTCCAGGAGTGTCCAACCACTCATAGACACCAACTGGACATGCTTCAATACATCCACCGTCTGCAATACAAATATCATAATCTACTGACACAAATTCCCCCCAAACGCCCATGATGCCATTGCTTGTACCCTTTCTGCCCCATGTTTTGATTGTGTGCTCTGGTGCTTCATATGGAGTAGAAGGTTTCATCTTAGATTTGTATTCAACATCAATGGGTCCTGGTTTTGCACCGTCTGGGATTTCAATATCTGCATCATCATCTTCAACATCATCTTCTTTTGCTTCAACAGGTTTTGGTTTTGCGCCAAGAACAATTTTAGCCAAAGGTGTTAGTTCTTCTAGTTTTTGAATTGCAGCAACCTCAGAAATCTTTTCAGTTTTTGCTAAATAAGAAATCATCTTATCTGCTAAGATGGTGTTACGTAAAATAGTATCAATTACCATTTTTGCAAAATGATCTGCTTTCTTCCTATAGTCTTTGACCCAGTTTGGATCACCAAACTTTTCAATTGGAAATATTTGATAAATAATATCAACTACTTCTCCTGTAACAATTTCTACTGTAACTGAAAGTTCAACTTCTTCATAGCCTTTAGCATCAACATCATCCATATTTTGCTCCTTCCAACGATATGTTGCGTAAATTCTATCAGCATACATATCCATTTCAAATGCTTTTTTAAGACCGTCATGGACAGACTTTAGTTCAACAGGATCTTCTAGTTTAATTGGTAAGCGGTATAATCCAAGTTTGTAACCATGTAAAGGATAGACACCACGTTTTGCAGTTGGCGCCTCCATGGAATAAACTCGATCTTTTAAAAGTAAAGACATATGACTTTGATGATTCGATTTTATTTAAAAAGGTTATTAGTCATCATCTGGACACGTTAATTCTCTTAGTTCAGCATATTTTTTTTCCATGGCTTCTGCATGCTCTAAAACTTTGGATAGATCGTGTGAATCCTTTGAAAAATACCACCTAATCACTACCCAGTGTCCAATACCGTCCAGATCATGAATCATACCCTTGTCTGCTTTGACCTTTAATTTTTCATCAATTGATGTCTCTTTTATTGTTAAGCCACGTTTTGTTTTATCTTCTAAAATAAAATGAGTGTTGCCATCTTTGATAAAATAAAAATTGCCTTTCTCAAGAATTGGAAGGTCTAGTAGCAATTTATTTTTCCACAGGATTTCCGATCATATTACCCCATTCAGTCCAAGAGCCATCATAGTTTCGAACCTTTGGATATCCAAGTAGATATTTTAGAACAAACCAACTGTGAGAAGATCTTTCCCCAATCCTGCAATAACAAATTACATCTTTATCCGGAGTTACACCTTTTGGCTCATAGTTTTGTCGTAATTCTTCTACTGTTTTGAAGGTTCCATCAGTGTCATTTACTGCTGATGCCCAAGGAATATTATTTGCACCTGGAATATGTCCACCTCTTTGTGCATGTTCCATTGGATATTCTGGTGGAGCAGTAATTTGACCAGTAAACTCTGCAGGAGATCTAACATCAACCATTACAGTGTCTTCTTTGTCTAATGCCCGACTTACATCAAAGAGGTATGCTCTAAGTCCTTCATCTGGAGGTTGTGCAACGTATTTTGTTGATGATAATTGAGGCTCATCAGTAGTGTAACCTTTATTTTCTAATTCCCATTTCTTTCGACCGCCATCCATTATTTTGAGATTTTCATGACCATAGATTTTGAAAACCCAGAAAACAAAGGCTGCAAACCAATTGTTAAAATCACCATAAAGAATTACTTCAGTGTCAGCAGTAACCCCATTTTTAGCCATTAAAGCCTCAAACTGTTTTTTGCTAATTATGTCTCTTGTAACTGGATCGTTAATGTCGCGTTTCCACCAAATCAGAGTTGCGCCATTAATGTGGCCTTTTTCATATCCATTAACAGGATCATAGTCAACTTCAATTAGTTTTCTATTTTCGTTTGGAGGGTTTTGCGATACCCATTCAGTATCAACTAAAACTTCAGGATGTGCGTAACTCATGCTGTTTTTACTATTGTGTTCATACTTATTTGTTTTTTTCCAAAAATCTCTAAAAATATCATTTTTAAGTACAATAAAAATAGTAGAACTGCTTAAAGTTTCAAAAAGTTGCAGTGGTAAGTAAAGTAGGTTCAAAAGATTCAGAGAAAGCTGCAAGAGATGTCGCAAAAAAATTTTTGGCAAAAAAATCCACAGTATATACAATTTCCCCAGTGGATGTTGAAGGAGCAAAAAAAATAGAAGATTTAGAAGAATTAAAAAAAATAAAACTTGATCTAGTTATCACCCTAGGTGGAGATGGTACAACTCTCAGGGTTTTTAGAAATCTTCAAAACGAGACACCAATTTTGACTATAAACGTAGGTGGAAACAGAGGAATTTTAGCTGAAATTACAATTGAAGAAATCGATGATGCGATAAATGAAATTTTAAAAGATAATTTCTTTTTGGATAAAAGGATTAGAGTTGTTGCATCATGTGATGGAGTAGAATTCCCTCCTGCATTAAATGAGATATATATTAGCAGAGTCAACTTGACTAAAACTGCAGAGATTGAAATTAAATTTCAAAATGACACAGTAAAACAAAAAATGGACGGAGTAATTATTGCAACTCCAAGTGGATCAACAGGTCATTCGTTTTCACTAGGAGGTCCAATCTTACATGAGAGTTTGAATGTTTTAATAATCACACCTGTTGCGCCAGTTTACAGATTGGCATCAATAGTAGTTCCAGATGAGAAAATTGAAATTATTTGTTCTCATGATTGCAACATTGCAATGGATGCACAAGTAATCAAAACCGCAGGATATGAAGAACCAATAATTATCAAAAAATACAACAAACCAGCAGTCTTTGTCAGATTAAAAAAGCGTGGACTGAGGCAAATGAGCAAACTTGGATTTTAGAATTTTAGACGCTAGTGCATTTTATGCCGGAGTTCCATTTGGATCAGCCAATGATTGTTATACGACATCATTAGTTTATGATGAAATTAAACACATAAAGAAAAATCACGATGTGCTTGGAACTTTACTTGAAACAAACAGATTGAAAATCAGAGAGCCAGACAAAGAATCAACAATGACAGCAGTAAAGGCTGCAAGAAATACTGGAGACTATCAACAACTATCAAAACAAGATGTTTCAATTATTGCATTATGTATTGAATTAAACGGTGAGATAATTAGTGATGATTTTGCAATTTCAAATGTTGCAAGGAGTCTTGGGCTAAAAATTTCACCGATAATGACTGAGGGAATTGCAGATGTTGGAAAATGGATATATTATTGTCCTGGATGTAGAACTAATCATACTTCTGGAAGTGAATGTCCTATGTGTGGGACTCTATTAAAAAGAAAATTACTCAAGAGGTAGCTTTTTTCCATTCCACTCTACAAAAGAGCCGTCATAGAGTTTCACATTATCAAAACCCGCAATTTTTAGTTGTAAAAATAGGTTTGATGCACGATGCCCATGCATGCAATAGCAAACAATCTCTTTGTCTTTTGAAACATTATTTTGTAGAAATAATTCATCAAGAAATTTCTTGTCACGAAATAGATTTCCATTATAACCAATCCCTTCACTAAATGGAATAAGTTTTGAGTTTGGAAGATGACCACTCATAAATTCTTGAGGGCTACGCGCATCTAAAATTTCAAAATCACTTAAATGCCGTTTTAGAAAATCGGATTCTATTCTAATATCATTATTTATTTTTGGAGTGAATTTTCTAGGTTTTTGAATTAATGTTTGACGTGTAAATTTTAATCCATGTTTTTGTAAATCAGATGCATTGGCATTGAGTAAACAAGTTTTTTCATGTCCAAAATACAAAAAGGTCCAAACAATTCTTGCAACAGATGGATCCATTGCATCTCCAATCAACAGAACGGTTTTTGATTCATCAATTCCTAAACTACCAAAGAGTTTGACAATTTTTTCTTGTTCAATTACTAGGTTGGAACCGAATTCATCAAATCGAATAACCTGATCTATTGAAAGTGACTGGGAATTGGGAAGATGCCCATAAAGAAACATTGTTTTGGGACGTGAATCTAAAATCACAATATCAGGATCAGTCAGATGGTCTTTGAGCCAATCAACTGATACTAACATGATAAATTCATCTTTGTTAAATTATTAATTTGTATCATGCAAAGTTTTCTGATTAGATTTTTTTAGATGTTTACTTTTAGAATCCAACATATTTTTTATTTTCTTGGCTCGTGCTTCACCTAGGCCCTCAACTTTTGCCAAATCAGCAGTTGTTGCCGTAAAAACTTTCAGAGGGGTCCCAAACTTCTCTAGCATTCGAATTGCAAATTTTTCTCCAATCCCAGGTAAACTGCAAAGTGTAGAGAGTTGCTGTCGTTCCAGATCAGTTGATTTTTTTATTTTTTTCAGATAAGGTCCTTTGTGAGATTCTTTTTTAGAGCACATAGATACCAGTAATTTTGCAGTATGGGCAGCGCTTGGCGTAGGAATAACGGGTATTTTAAAATCAAGAACTACTGTAGATATTGCACCATAAAATATTAAAGGATTCTCGGTAATTTCTTCAATCTCATCTACATTTCCCTCCATTAGAACAATTGGATTCTCAAAATGTTCTTTTAGTCGGGAGCATTGATCAAATAACCTTCCATCAAAAACGGATGCCATAAGATCACGAATACTTTTCCGTTCAACAATTGTTTCAGGTCCAACAATATAATCTCCTATAGGAAGTGTTTTCATCTCCAGATTCATTCCAACTGACTTTAAGAGTTGAGGAATTCCACTTTTGCGTTCTCGCTCATCAACAACAATTCTGAGATTTTCTAATTTCACTGCTAATTATTAGAATGATTCGTTAATATCTCATATGAAATAGGAACAATAATTATTTTCTAGAATTATCTTCTGTTGGTGGAGGATTTGTTGAGCCGCCTTTCATCATTTCAGTAATTTTTGTTTCTTGTTCTTTGAGGGATTCTTTGAGACGTATTTCTTGTTTGTCAAGTACAGTTACGCGTGTTTTTGCCAGTTCTGCTCTCTCTTCCAGTTCATCAATTAGTTCTTGTTTTGTTGATTTTATTAAAACAGTTCCTGCTTGTTTAAAGACAGCATCATTATCTGTAACTTTTTTTAGTTCATCTAATGCTTTTGCGGTTTCTGCTTTTTCCATCTCGAGATGCTGTTTTTGAGTCATAACAGACTGGAGGTTTTGCTGAGATTGTTGTAGTTTCATTATTTGTTCTTGCAACCATGGAGGCATTTGTGGAGATGACATAATTACTTAAAAAATTTGTTTCATTATATCTTTACCGATATAAAGTAAAATTGAGTGGAATTTTGTTTAAAATTATATATTTATGAATGAGTACTCATTTTTTAAAATATACCGTTGTTTATATTATAAAATACATTGTAAGTTCATTTGGACATTTATTTCATTCTCGAAGTACACATGTCATATTTCTACCACAGATGGTTTTTATCTGGAGATAGATCACATTAGTTGACTGTGAAAATAATCATTAAAAGAAAAGAACCGATCAGAGTATATCATGCTCCACGAGAAGTGGCCATTCATCCAAAAAATAAAAAGGTAGATACTTTGAAATCTGACGGATCGCTACTTGAAACGTTTGATCTCATAGACAAAGAAGTAACATGGGTCGAAGATAAGGAAAAGGATCTCATGGAACTTGTCCTGATTTTAAACGTAAAATAATGTAGAATAGATTTAAGCACACAAATTATCGTCTAATCTTAAGCTGTTTTTTGCAAAATATGTACAACCATATATGCCACCAAACATTTCTTATGATACATTTGAACTATATTTTCCGAGTTGAGTTTCCATTTGGTTCGTAAATGTGAATATCTTCAGTACGGGTAATTTCCATATTTTGTAATCTGGGTTGGATAACATCCATTCCCAACCTTATCCTATATCGATATATTTTGGCAGACCAAGGCACAGTTTTATCACTATTTGTGTTCTTTTTATGATTTTCGTATTTTCTTATTGGAATTGATCGTTTGTATTTAGGTCTCGAATTTGACAAAAGAAAATTACAAGTCAAAGCCTTACTGACTTTACAAGACCTATTCATAACATAGCAATCCACTAGTTATCACAAATAGTTGTTTACTGAATTCTTCTGGCTCAACCTTATTCAGATAAATAACTAAATAGTTTAAAAGAATATATTCATCTCAAAGGTGCTACGTGCCAGACACATCTGCGATGATACCAGTTAGTATTATAGTATTTTTTCAATAGTGAGACTTTCCCATGGTCTTCATTTCTTATTTTTGTTTTTCCACAAGAAGAGGATTCATCTGTATGTTTTCCAAGTAACTGCATAGAATTTGATTTATCATGTTGCGATAATATTGCTTAGTAATCTTGTTTCGTGTTGACTGTAAACAATTGGTATGGTGACGGTAATATCAACAATTTTGTTGTTTGTAATTGCCACGTATAGGAATATCCATTTAATCTATTTAATGTTCATTTTTGCGTCAGATCTTTACAGATTCAATTGAATCATGACTTGCCTGAATATGTCGAAGAGTTGAATTAAGATTTGCGCGGAGATGTGTTAATTGTTTTGATTCTACTGAAATGTAAATTTTCTCATCAAATTTCATCTTGGTTTTCACAGGGTTTTCAGGATAAAAGTTGTTGTCAATGTTTACAGAATCAAAAATTGCCTCTGTTTTGTCTTTTGCATCAACAGTAATTTTTGCACTAAAGTTTAATGTCATATGCAGTTCCGGCCACTTTATAGCTGCATTTCTTACAAGACCAAATACCTACAGCATCTCTACCAAAAGTTTTTGAACCGCATTCTGGACAAGTTCTTTTTTCTTTGAGTTGGAGATGAATTTTCGTATATTGTTTTCTAAGTTTAATTCCATAACGAGCCCCTAATCCCTTAAGTGATTTTTTTGCTTTTGCCATTTTATTGACCTACCATCTGGGCTTGTTTTAATTTTTCTCTTATTTTTGCGCCTACGTGAATTGAAATTTCACCACATCGATTAATATCATCTTGTGAAAATCCATCAGAACCGCCTTTTTGCAAAGCACAAATATTTCCATCGGAGTCAGTAGTAATGGTAATTCTTGAATCCATGCTAGCCCATTCATCTCCATTTGGATCAACTATGATATGATTTCCAATTTTAGCCATTGTTACAGAGACAGGAATAGTAGCAATTGGTACAGGAGTTTCTTCACCCTCAACTAATGTCGGAGTATCATCGACCCAATTCCATTTTGGAGTTTTTGATGAAAGTAATGCTGCAGTTGCAGCATAAGAGCACGCATCAAATAGATTACCATCATAATCAACAACTACATTATCTGCAAAGACACCAACTACAGATTTATTCTTCTCGATTACTAATTGAGAAACATCAATCATGTGACTTTCTCTGATTCCTCTATCCACTACTCTTGCCAATTCAATCACATCAGGTCCTGGTGGACCAGTTTCAACAGTTGGATGAGACAACGGTAAAAGCTCAGCAGTACAAATGAAAATTCCTTTGTCACCCATATCTGGAAAAGGCCTATCAGGTTGGATTTTGACTCCACAAATTACTTCTGTTTCACCAAGTCGTACTCTTGCAGATCCATTTGCTTTAGGAATTGCATTAGTTTCAATTGAAATTTCTCTTGGTTCATCCAGTGCTCTTCCATCTACTCTTTTTCCTTGTTCAAGTAATTCAAGAATTTGTGATTTCTTTAGATCGTCAAGAACAGAAGATGTCAATTCTAATCACCTCCATTTCCAAAGTATTTGTCTTGTAGTGCTTTCTTTTGAATATCATAAACAATTTTACAACCATCTACTCCGACTTGAACACATTTCGTATATTCTTCAGGAGTAAGAACACCATCCAATTGTAATAACGTAATTTTTTCTAGATTTGGCATATAACCAATCGGCATGTCTGCTTGACCTGCTTGATCTTCTTCATTGTTAACATCAAGAACTATAGTATCTGCAACTTTTCCTGCAGCACATGCAGCCACCATATCCCTCATTGGAATTCCGGCATCAGCTAACGCAACAGAAGCTGCTGAAAGTGCGGCACATCTGGTTCCACCATCTGCTTGTAATACCTCAATGAAAACGTCAACTGCAGTTCTTGGGAACTTATCCAACATCACTGCAGGTTCTAATGCTTCTTTGATTACTTTGGAAATTTCAATTTCTCTTCTTGAAGGAGCAGGATTTTTTCTTTCGCCAACAGAGAAAGGCTCCATGTGGTACCTAACTCGTAAAATTCCTGTATCAGTATTTGACATGTGTTTTGGATGAACGTCTCTTGGGCCAAAAACACCAACTAAAATTTTATTATCACCAAATTCAATATACGCAGAACCATCTGCATTTTTTAATCCACCAGCTTTAATCATAATTCGTCTTGGCTCATTTACTTTACGTCCATCACAACGTATACCATTCTCGTCCAATAGGACCATTGTTGCGTCTCTCCCGCCCATTATGATTCACCTTTTGATTCTAACATTTCTTTCACTTGATCAGTCAAATTAGCAACATGTGCTTTTTCATCAACCATTTCAATTGCCTTTTTAGCCTTTAATAATCCCTCGGGCGACTCACATGAAACCACTACCCAACCATTTTGGCCAATAGTGATTGCAGCGTCTGTCGCCATTTCTATCATCTGGATCATCGTACCTCTTTTTCCAATCAGTCGTGGAACCTTACTTGGAGATATTTTTACCAAGTCTCCAGTATCAATTTTACCTAAATCTCTATCAGAAATTGTGACCAGTGGATCACGAGTTCTATCAAAATTTGCAATTCTTGCAGCAACCAAGTCACCTGATTTTAGTTTGGATGTAAGTTCATCTGCATGAGCAGAAAAGTCTCGTCCAAAGACATCCTGTGCAGGTAGAAATCCAACATAGCATGAATTTATGTCAAGTTCCCATGAAAGAGAAGTATGAGAAATGACTTTACCAATTACTAGATCATTAATTTTTGGAATATATTTTCCAGTAAGCGGAATTACTTTAACCGAATCATCATAAATTTCAGAAATGCCAATGGTAGTTGAGATTATCTTATTTCCTTGCAGTTCTACATTTTGTTCAGGTCTAAATGGACCTGTAGTTACTACATCGCCTGGAATAACGTATTTTCTTTTATTATCCATCACTTCATTACCTCAACTGTAGCAGAGCCTTTTGTTATAGAACCCAATTTATCAATCACGTTTGGCCTTGCTGCAGCGGGTATTTCAAGTATTGCTTTTAGTGAGCCATTATTTTGCCATTCTTCTTTATTTAGAGAACCTACAGACTTCAAAACAGCATATGATTGAGATGCATACTGTGCAGGAATTGTAATTTCTAATTTTAAATTCTCAGACTTCAATGCAATTATAGAACGCAGTTTTTCGACAATGTCCTTAGCTTGTTCATCTACTGTTTTATGAGGATCAATAGATACTCTACCATCTTTCATTGCCTGCTCAATTCTTAGTGGCGGATGTGGTAAGTGAGTTCTAGGATCTACATAGGTTTTGGCAATAAAGGTGACGATTTGTTTTTTTTTCTCTTCAATCATCTTTCGTCTTTGATCAGTTGTGAGATTCAGATCACCTTTCTTTAGAATAATCTCAGCAATTTCAATCTGATCTTCAGTTTTAAAAGCATGTTGTAATTTTTCAGCAGTGGGCCTCGTACCTTTGCTAGCATCAGTATAAATTTCATCAGAAACCAAGATTGAAGAAATATCCTTTTTCTTACCCAATCTATAATCAAGTGCGGGATCAGGCTTTACCATAATTTCAAATTTTTCACCCTCAAAGGAATATCTAACCAATGTATAATCTACCATTTCTAAAAATACCTATGACAATTTGGTATTTATCTATACGTAAACCTAGCTAGATTTTTATGTGGACTTGAAAGATTTCGTTCAAGATTTGTCATCATTAGAGATAATCAGCAAAGATAATCAAAAAATAACTATAAAGTTAAAGGGAGTTCCATTACAATACGCAAACGCACTTAGACGTGTATGTCTTAATGGCATACCAATATTTGCAATCGATACAGTAGACATTATTGAAAATTCTTCTGTACTGCCTGATGAAGGCCTAGCACACAGATTAGGGCTAATTCCATTAAAGACCGATTTGAGCAGATTTAATGAACCATTAAAATGTGATTGTAAAAGTGAAACTGGATGTACAAATTGTAGAGTAATGTTAGTTTTAGACTCTGGTGACTCGGATGTCACAAGAACTATCCTTTCAAATGAATTATCTTCTGAAGACGAGTCAATAAAACCAGTTTCAGACAAAATTCCAATTGTTCAACTTGCACCAGGTCAAAAAATTAAAGCCGAATGTTATGCAAGACTTGGACGTGGGACGGAACATGCAAAATGGAATTCTGCAAATATTTCAACAATTATTAATACGGATAAAGATGATGAGAAAATTCTTACAGTAGAGTCAACTGGTGCACTAAATCCAGAGCAAATTATTCTTGCCGGAGTAGATGAAGTCAGTAACAAATTAGGTCAATTCAAAGAAACTATCGACCAGATTCAAGACTAAATTAAGCATAGACATTATATTTGGGTTTCAAGGCGGATTATTCACATGACTAATCAAGTGGCAATACGAATGGCAAAGGATCTGAAGAGGGCATCAGTTAAGAATGACGCTCCAATTTGGGCAAAATTGGCAGAATATGCATTAAAACCATCCATAGCAAGAAGAGATCTTAACTTAAATAAAATCGGTCAATTAACAAAAGAAAACGATACAGTCGTATTTCCAGGAAAAGTTCTCGGAACAGGAAATGTTCCTCATAAGATTACATTATTCTCATTTGGAGTATCAAACTCTGCTGCAAGCAAAATTATTGAAAAAGGTGGAAAGATTATCAATTATGCGGATTTGATCGAGCAAAATCCAACAGGGAAAGGAGTTATACTACTTGGCTGAGCAAAAAACAGTAATCAGAACGGACAGACCAGTGGTAGTAGATGGAACAGATCATATTGCAGGACGACTAGCATCTAATGTTGCAAAACTGTTAATTCAAGGAAACAGAGTCTCGGTTGTAAATTGTGAAAAAATTATGATGAGCGGAACAAGAGCAAATCAAATCAAAGAGGCCAGAGAATTTTTAGAAATCAACAGCATTATTAATTATAAACATGGACCAGTTCACTATAGAAGACCAGATACGATGATGGCAAAAATGATTCGTCAAATGTTACCATTTGATAGAAAGCCATCTGGAAAAGAATCTTATCAAAGACTAAGAACTTACATTGGTTCTCCTAAAGAAATTAAATCACTTGAAAAAATTCAATTTGAGAAAGCAATAATTAAAAGATCTGCAGCAAACTACACATCAATAGGCGAATTATGCAGAGTAATAGGGTGGACTGAATGACAACACCAAAAACTGAAATTTATTTTGCAACTAGAAAAAGAGCAAGTGCCCATGTTTACATAACAAAAGGACAAGGTAAAGTAAGAATTAACAATGTCCCAGTTGAAATGATTCCTCAAGAGACTGCTCGCGAAGTAATTTTAGGACCACTAGAAATCACAGGTGATTTAAGAGACAAGATAGATATTTCTGTTAGAGTTAGAGGAGGAGGTTTTATGGGTCAGGCCAGTGCAGCTGCAACGGGAATTACCAGAGCACTAATTGGATGGACAAAATCTAAGAAAGAACCAAAAGAACACCCACTTCCAAAAGCCACCAGAGATGATCTTCGAAAACGAATAACAGATTTTGACAAGTACTTAGTAAGTGGAGATGCCAGACAGAAAGAACCAAAGAAATTTGGCGGACCTGGTGCCAGAAGAAGAAAGCAGAAATCATATCGTTAGACTGTGAAGGCCATAATTTTAGCTGGTGGTAAAGGAACTAGAGGTAAACCATATACAGAGTATTTCCCAAAGGCAATGACACCAATTAATGGAAAACCGCTAATTGATTATGTTACAAAATATCTAAAATCATTTAGTTTCATAAAAGAGATAATCATAATTTCAGATTTTACAGGATTAGGAGGTCAAATCAAAAACTATTATGAAAATCAAAAAGATATCACCTTTGTTCAAGACTCACAAAGTGGTACAGGAGGAGATTTACTGCATATTGATAATAAGCTCAAAGAAGAATCAGAGTTTGTTTTATGGTTTGTAGATAACTTGTGCGCTATAAATCTAAAAAAAATGCACGAGCAATTTATTGAGAAGAAAAGCACTGCATGTATTGCAATAAGAACAAAAAGAAAAGAAGAAACAGGATTTGCGGTAGTTGAAAATGGAATAATTAAAGAATTCAAAGAAAAACCAGTAATGAAATTGCAGATTCCAGAATGTTTAGGGATTTACATGCTTGGTTCAGATATTATCAATAGAATAAAGGCAAAATCAAAACAAAAAGAGATCAATTTGTCATTTGATATTTTACAACAACTATCAAAGGAAGGAAAAATTAGTGCATACGATATTGGAGAAATAGAATGGATTGATGCAGAATCTCCAATGATTTTAGAAAGAAACGAGAAAACAGTAAAGAAGATCATAAAACAGATGGGATTTTAGAATTTTTTTCAAAATTTGTAATTTTATCTTCGTATTGAAAAGTTTGTGCAATATCATCTAGTCCCTCCAATAGAATTTTTTTCATGTGAGAATCAATATCAAAATGAATTTCTTGTCTAGGTGTTTTGATGGATTGTTTTTCTAAATCTATACTGATTGGATCTGTTTCTTTTTGTAAAATCTCAACCAATTTTTCATCAAGTGAAATTGGTAAAAGTCCATTTTTGAAGCAGTTGCTAAAGAAGATATCAGCAAAAGAAGGAGCAATAATTACGGAGAAGCCATAGTCTTTTAGAGCCCAAACAGCATGTTCACGACTAGAACCACATCCAAAATTATCTCCAGATATTAGGATTTTAGAGTCATCATATTTTGGATCATTTAAGATAAAATCAGATTTTTTGTTTTCTGCTTCATCATATCTCCAATTGAAAAACAAGAATTTTCCAAATCCAGATTTTTGAACTAATTTTAGGAATTGTTTCGGGATGATTTGATCAGTATCTACATTTACTTTGTCTAAAGGTGTGACAATGCTTGAAATGTTTTTGAAAGACTCCATTCTAATTCAAATCCATTTTTCTTACATCTACAAAGTGTCCTTTAATTGCAGCAGCTGCTGCCATTACTGGACTAACTAAGTGAGTTCTTCCACCAGTACCTTGTCTTCCTTCAAAGTTTCTGTTTGATGTACTAGCACATCGTTCACCAGGTGATAAAATATCAGGATTCATTCCAAGACACATACTGCATCCAGCTTCTCTCCATTCAAAATTAGCATCAATGAAAATTTTATCAAGACCCATTTCTTCTGCTTGTTTTTTTACCATTTGAGAACCTGGAACAACCATTGCTCTAACAGATGGTGAAATTTTTTGGCCCCTTACAACTTTTGATGCCTCAATAAGATCTTCCAATCGTGCATTTGTACACGAACCAATAAACACTCTATCAATTTTTATATCTTCAATTGGGGTTCCGGGCTTAAGATTCATGTAATTGAGAGCCTTTTCTGCACCTTTCTCTTGATTAGGATCACCATGTGCAAATTCATCAGGGAATGGAACAGATTCAGTTACATCACAAGTCATACCAGGATTCGTACCCCAGCTAACTTGAGGTGCAATGTCATCAATGTGCAGTGTAAATTGTTTTTCAAATGTTGCATCATTGTCAGTTTTTAGATACTCACGCCATTCCTCAACTAGAGACTCATAATTTTTAGGAGTGTATTTTCGTCCTCTAAGATAATCAAATGTCTTCTCGTCAGGCGCAATCAATCCTGCACGGGCTCCTGCCTCAATAGACATATTACATATAGTCATTCTCTGCTCCATGGAAAGATCTTCAATTCCCTCTCCCCTATACTCTATTACCGTACCCGTACCACCACCAGTCCCAATATTTTTGATTATTGAGAGAACAATATCTTTTGCAGTAACTGCGTGGGGATTCTTTCTTTTTCCTTTTATTTTAATTTCAAATGGTTTTGGTTTTTCAAGCCATATTGTTTGAGATGCCAATACATGCTCAACATCACTTGTTCCAATGCCTAATGCAAGTGCACCAAATGCTCCATGAGTAGATGTGTGACTATCCCCACAAACTATCGTAGAGCCAGGTAGAGTAATTCCCAATTGAGGACCAATAACATGAACTATTCCTTGATTGGGACTATTAATATCAAATAATGTGATTCCAAAATCTTTACAGTTTTTTTCAAGTGTTTGGATTTGGATTGCTGAAGTTTGGTCCAAAATTGGAAGGGATCTGTCATTTGTTGGAACATTATGATCCATGGTAGCTATAGTAAGATCAGGTCTTCGAACCTTTCTGTTATTCATTCGTAATCCATCAAAAGCCTGAGGAGATGTTACTTCATGTATCAAATGCCTGTCAATGTAGATTAGAGAAGGGTTGTTTGGTTTTTCAACTACAACATGGGATTCCCAAATTTTTTCAAAAAGAGTTTTTCCCATTTTAATCCTGGTCTGGTTTGTACTTAAATAGACCACCTGCAGCAATAATTTTTCCAATGATTTCTGAAAAAGGTTTCATTTTGTATGTCTGGTTTTTTGTAAGATTTTTAATTTCATTTGCAGAAATATCAATATCTACTTCGTCTCCTTCTGAAATTCCATCATATGCATCATGTTCAATTTCAATGGGTAACAAAAATGCGCCATCTACTGCATTTCTATAGAAAATTCTTGCAAAGGATAATGCAAGTACGGCCTTTATTCCTGAATGAGATAAAGCAATTGGCGCATGTTCTCGACTTGAACCACATCCAAAATTTTTTCCAGATAAAATAAAATCGCCGTTCTTTACTTTAGAATGAAAATTAGGATCCAGCCCCTCCATTGCATGTGTTGCAAGTTCTGCGTAATCATGCACTTTGAGATACTGACCTGGAATGATTACATCTGTGTCAATGTTATCTTGTGCATATTTAATGATGTTTCCTTTCATTGTAAATCTCTCGGATCAGTTATTTTACCAGTAACTGCAGATGCTGCAGCAACTAAAGGAGAAGCAAGATAGGTTTGAGATTCAATATGACCCATTCTTCCTGGGAAATTTCTATTGGTAGTACTAATGCAGATTTCATCCTTTGCCAAGACACCCATATGAGCACCGCAGCATGCACCACATGTAGGCGGTCCAACTGTCACACCAGCATCTAAAAATATTTTCAATAGACCAGTTTCCATAGCACGCTTATAAATTGAAATTGCAGCAGGCAATATTTCTGTTCTAATCTTTACTTGTCTGCCTTTGAGAATTTTTGCAGCAGCTACTAAATCTTCGTATTTTGCACCAGTGCATGAACCGATATATGATTTATCTAATTCAACATTAGGAGCTTCCCTTACAATTGTGACATTTTCAGGAGAAAATGGTTTTGCAACAATGGGTTCCATCTCTGAGGCATCATACTCAAACACTTTTGAATACTCTGCATCGCCATCTCCTTTTATTAAATTAAAATTTGTAGCACCACGGCTTGAAAGGTAATCAACTACTTTTTGATCAGGCTCAACAATCCCATTTTTCGCACCAGCCTCTGTAGTCATATTACACATTGTTAATCTGCTCTCAACTGACATTTCATCAATCCCACTTCCACCAAACTGCATTGTTTTATATGCACCACCATCAGTTCCAATCTCACCGATAATTTTTAAAATCAAATCCTTAGCCATTACATGATCGGGTAATTTTCCATTTAGCTTAAAGTACATAGTTTCAGGAACCTTAAACCAAATCTTTCCATTTAACAAGACATATGCAACATCAGTGTGCCCTAATCCACATGCAAATGAACCTAAAGCACCAGTAGTGTTTGTGTGAGAATCTCCGCCTACATATACCTCACCTGGCATGACCATTGCTTCTTCATGGGATATTGTGTGACAAATCCCATACTGTCCCATTCCATATTTGAAGTGTTTTTCAATTCCATATTGTTTAGTAAAATTAGATAGTTTTACAATATTTTCAGCTGATACTTTTTCTGCTGAAGGAACAAAATGATCTTCTGCTACCCAAACCTTTGTCGGATCCCATAACTTGTCAATTAAAATTCCTTCTTTCCTTAGTTTATCAAATACCTTAATTACGCCTGGTCCTGATACATCATGAACCATTACCTTGTCAACATTTGCAAAAATCACATCATCAGGGGCAACTGAAGACTTTCCGGATGCACGTGCAAGAATCTTCTCAACAATATTCATAATCCAAAACCCTGCTTTACAGATTAAAAGCTTTAGAACAGTTCAAGATACTATTTATCTTAAAGGAACAATATAGAAAAATTATGAATTATGAGATTCTAAAAAATCCCATGGGGATCATTTATGTTTCAATGAACAAAGGAGAAAAAGTTACTGCAGAAGCAGGATCGATGGTATTTATCAAAGGAGATATTGAGACTGTAACTTCAATGAGAAAAGGTGGCTTCTCAAAACACTCAAGACAGTTGCTCTAGGTGGTGAGTCATTTTTTGTAAATAATTTCATTGCAAGAGAAGATAATTGCACACTTGGACTAACTGGAAATATGTTAGGGGATATTGAAGTGATTAATGTTAATGAAGAATTTATTGTTCAGTCAGGGGCATATGTTGCATCAACTGATGATCTTACACTAGATACACAATGGCAGGGATTCACAAAAGGAATTTTTGGAAGTAATCTATTCATGTTAAAAACACTAGGCAAGGGAGACATGTTTGTAAATGCATGGGGAAGTATTTTATCGATGAATCTCAAAAGTGGCGAAAAGATGATTCTAGATAATTATCAGTTAGTTGCAATGAGTGCAAGTGCAGATTACAGAGTAACAAAACATGGAGGGTTAAAGACATCCATATTTGGAGGAGAGGCTCTAGTAATTGAGATTATTGGACCTGGAACAGTATACTACCAAACAAAGAATTTTACAGAATTTGTCAGAACATTAATTCCATTTCTTCCCAAAAGAAATAACTGAATCATACATTTCAAATTTGTAAACAGCAGACATTATGTTAGATTTATAAAAAATTCTGATTTTTTAAAACTTCAACAGAATTCAAATATTATTTTCTAGTAGCAGGAATTGACTTCCAATTTGGGACAATTATTTCATCTAAAATTTTATAAATTGTGGAGATTTCTGTTCTAGATTTTGTCTTTTTGATAGTAATATTTGCTAGTTCTCCTATTCGCAATTTTCTTTTCCAAGTTTGCATCAGTTAGTCATGCGTATTTTTTATTTAATGATCTAAGAAGATAACTATCAAATTATTAGAGTCAATTTGAGATTCATCAAAATCTTGAGATTATTGTATCTTGTATCTTAGAATTGCTAAAACGGAATTATCAAGTTCTAGTTTTTGGATAATTTTTGGGGAAGATGCAAATTCTACTTTGCACGAAGTGTTTTTTGCAATCTCTAGCATCTTCATTATTCTTTTGAATTGAGCATCGCGGTGATAATTTGCAGAGACAATCAATGTGTCAACGGCTCCAATTTCTAAACCTTTGAGAATAACACTATTTCTTTTTGCAGTTAGGCCTTTTTTAACTAGATTTTCATATTTTTCAATAATTTCTTCCACATATTTTCTTCGGTGCTGATACAGATGGCGAATTATTTTCTTTTCAATATCCCTCATTGTTGTTGAAAAGGACAGGTTTTCTACAAATCGGCATTTTTTTCTCAACTCTGAATCAAGTTCTGTATAAAATTCAGTTTTTGCCGTACCAGTTCCCCCCAACAGAATTAGATCAGAATTCAGATCCATTTTGCGGATCTTACTTGCAATTTTCTTAAAGAAAACATGAATTTTGGTTTGTCTTGCCCTCAGAAATCTTCCTTGGCTCTGGCCACCTTTTCGATGTCTTCCTTGTAAGTCAATTCTAAGTTTAGATTCCAAAATTATTTGATCTCCATGAAATTTCTGTATTTTTGCAGACTTTTGATCTAGTGTCACTAACAAAACATCGTAATTGATTTCCAGAATATCCTTGAATGGTTTAACGAATGGCTTTTTGCTTGCCATGTACACATAGGGAAGTTTTTTTGAGGTGCCAATTACTTTGATGTTTACTTTGTTATTTTTTATCCATCCAAAAATACACAGTGTCTTTGTAAATTTGCCTACAGATATGGGATTGTCTTTGAGGTCTATAATTTTTTGTTCAATTTTTGATTCAATTTTTTCAAAGAATTCATTTCGCTCTGTTTCTTCTAGTAATGATATGGTTTCTTGTCCCTTGCCATAGGGATAATAAACAGAAATGCATGGAGAATCGATCTTTTTTATCTCATACAGAAATCGGTTAATCAGTAACCACTCCGATGGCGAAATCTCATCATGATTTTGGTTATATTTCACAAGATTTACTTTGTATCTTCTGTAAATAACTAATGGCTTTTTTAGGAGGATTTCATTTAAAAAATTAGGAAATATTAGTCACAACAATAAAAAAGAAACGGATTATTGAAAATATTATGCAATTAACTGTCTTACCACTTTTAGCAGAAAGAAAACAAGAACCATTTGATGTTTTTGAGGCATTACTTGAAACTTTAGAAAAAAACAATGTAAAATTACAAGATGATGACATTTTAGTAATTTCAACAAAATATATTTCAAATTCACAAGGAAGAATAGTCGATCTTTCAAAAATCAGAACATCAGAGAAAGGATTAGAGGTTTCAAAAAAATACAGACTGAAATCAGAAATTGCAGAAATAATCGTCAGAGAATCAGATAAAATCTTTGGAGGAATAGGAGGATTTGTCATTACATCAGCTAACAACATCATGGCACCAAATGCAGGTATTGACAAATCCAATGCAAAAAAAGATAAAGCGATATTGTATCCACAGAATCCTTATCTAATTTCAGAGCAGATTCGCAGAAAGGTTTTCTTGAAGATGTTAATTCATGTCGGAGTTATTCTAGTGGACAGTAGATTAATGCCTGCAAGAATTGGAACGTCAGGAGTTGCAGTTGCATGTGCAGGAATTGAACCAGTTTTAGATATGAGAGCAAAAAAAGATCTTGATGATAATCCACTAAAAGTTACATTTCAAGCAGTGGTGGATAATATTGCAACTATTGCAAATTATAAAATGGGAGAAGGAGGAGAATCAAAACCGTTTGCCATAGTCAGAAACTCAGAAGCAAAACTGACGGATAGAAAAATTAGTTCTTCAGAGATGACAATATCGCCAGATCAATGTGTTTATGTTAGAGGGCTATCAAATCCACCAGCATACTAGAAATTTAGTTCTGCTTTAAATAGAGGTTTTTTCGTGAGAAAATATGGAGTATCTTACCACATACCCAAAGACGGTTTCATTTTTTGATGGCCTAAAACACAAGATCGATGTTGATAACAAACGAGGATTAGAGCAGCTTCATGTAGTGGTAAAGAAGAGTTTTGAAGAACTAATGAAAATCTTTGTTAAAGAAGGATTTACCAAAGTAAAACTCGAACACAAACAACCAGGACAAATTGGGAACGGTCTAAATTTAAAATTAAAAAAACCTTGGGAGATGCACATCAGGATGGTAGATCTAAAAAAAGGATTGATTGGAATTCATGCAGAAGTTGAAGTGTCAAGAGATTATCTTCAGCACTTGTTCTCGCAGAGAACTCCAGTAGTTTACGAAGTAGAAGAAATTCTTAAGAAATATCATGTAGAGTATAGTATCTGGCATGATAAAATTAAGAAAAATGTGAATGCAATTGTAGATAATTACAAAGTAAAACTTGCAACACCAAGTATTCCAGTATTTGCATGGAAGCCTATGTTATTTGTGATTGGAACAATTGCTGCCCTTTATGGTTGGAAATATTTCAATACAATCTGGTAAATCTAAACACCCAGACTTTCAGCTTTGGTCATTTCTAAAAAGACCTTATCACCTACTGAGAGACCCATGTCTTTGTATTCATGCATCTCAAGTTTTAATTGAGTTACACCTTGCATTCCCATTCCACCGCCCATTCCTGCCATCATTTTGTTTAAATCCTTCATCATGTCATTCATGTTTGAGAATCCCATGACTTTGGGAGTACCAAAAGGGGATTGTGGATTTTGAGCTGTGTCTTTAAGATCTTTAATTGATGATAGTGAAACTACAACATATGGTGCCCCATCTGGTGCGGAATCAATACTCTTTACTACAAATTCTTTCTTCATTAATATAACAATTTTATCCATGTAATTTTAATTTTAAGGTCAATTTGTCCCAATTTATAAGGTTTGAAGATTTAATTACAATTTTTAAGAATCTATAACATGTCAGAAGGATTGAAGACAACACTGACATATTATGGGATTTCACCATGGGAAATTGAAGTACTCTATGGATTTCTAAACTCACATTTTACAATTATTCAGGAGGAGATTGAGCAAGATGAGAGTAATTTTGTTAGTTCACTGGACATAGAAATTCCACTTGCATTTAATGAAGAATTCTTTCAATGGTTTGATTTTAGACGTTGGGAAAAAGTAAAAGCAGTTTTCAAGGAAATGAAGAGAAGGAGAGGTAGCGGTAATGCGTTAAAAGTTAAAATTAATTTTGCTGGAAATCCCAGGATTGTTTTTAGTGTTGATGTAGAAGAAAGACAATGGTTTGATAATGCAATTGAAAAAATTGATTTTGTTTTAGAATTACTCCCACATCATCTTGATCCTCAAAAACTCCCTTCAGAAATTTCAGAAATAATCTACAAATTTGACCCAAAATCAATTAGATGGAGACTAAATACTGCATCATCTGAAAACAAAAAATACATTTTTAGTGGCAACACCTGGAAAAAGATTACTTGAGATCTTTTTGTAACGGTTCTAGTAATTCATGAAGTTCTTTGTACTTTGACTCTAGAAAATTTAAGGCATAATCAAGCTTTTTTGATTTTCCATATTTGAAACGAACTAATTCACGATGATGCCAAAATGTTTTTCCTTCTTCAACTGAAAGAGTAGTAAAATAATCAACACCTTTCAAATTATCAGGAAGTGTCACATCATGTGGGAATATCAATTCCACAATAAACCATTCATCCCCATCAGGGTAATCACATCCTGTATCCACATCAAAGAAGATATGAAGTAAATCAGATTGCATAAGACCGTTATCATTAATCAAAGGATGTTTTATGGAAGATTTTTTAAAGTCAAGATTTACCAATTGAGGTTCAAAGAATCCCCTGATTATGGATTTTCGAAATATTTTATTTGCGTCACAAATATTCAAATGCAAAATACACTGCTGCGAAACTTGCCTATAACTTGTTAGGTTTGAAGTAGAAATTATACTTGAAGTGAATCCAAAATTGCAGAAATATCAGTAATTGGCTTGCCATTTTGAGAGATATTTTGTTTTGCAGGAGGATTTTCGTAATAATTTGGAATCTTGTCTTTTAGTCTCTGGGTGTAAGGTGAAATTAGTTCATTTTTGTAAAATACGCCAGTTGGTATTTTGGTATCCCATTCTAGTGATTTGATGAGGGATTGAGATAGTTTTTCATTAACCTCAGAAATTGAATTGTAATGAACAATCGGATCATATCCCTGTTCTTCAAGTTTGTAAATTCTTGAATGCCTTTTTTGTGCCTCATCCAGTAAATCAGATCCCGCATACCAGTCCCTTGTATTGATATCATTATAAGTAGGACAGGGTTGAAGTACATCCAAAAAGGATAGTCCTTTGTGTTTTACTGCCTGAATAATCAAATCTTTGAGATGTTTAACATCATATGAATATCCACGTGCAACAAAAGTAAAACCACTTGCAACTGCAAGACCTATTGGGTTAACATTGAAATTGGTATTTGGAGAAGGCAGTGATTTTGTCTTCTCTCCCAGTTTTAATGTAGGAGATGCTTGTCCCTTTGTTAATCCATAAACGCCATTATCAAAAATAATGTAAGTCATATCGACATTACGTCTTCCAGCTGCAACAAAGTGACCTGCACCAATTCCTAAACCATCACCGTCACCACCAACAGCAATTACTGTCATCTCAGGATTTGCAATCTTTGCGCCTTGCGCAAATGTTAAAACACGTCCATGTAATGTATGAATACCATAAGTATTGATGAAGTGTGACGTCTTACCTGAACAGCCAATTCCAGAAAAGATTGTTGTCTTGTCCCGTTGTACTCCCATCTCAGCTAAAGCCATCTGTATAGCATTGACAATTCCAAAATCCCCACATCCAGGGCACCAGTCATTGTGCACGTCTGTCTTATAATCTGCAAGTTTAAGCGCCATGTATTAAGATCTCCCGTTTACCGGATTTATTTTCAACAACTTTTTTAAGGGAATCATAAACTTCAGTACTAGTCATAGCTCTGCCAGAGTATTTTAAGATAAAGTAATCAACATCACGACTAACATTTTGTTTGAATAATTTTCCCAGTTGTCCTGATTGATTGGCCTCTATATCAATTATTATTTTGGCATCTTTGAGTAATGATGTAACATATTCAGCTGGAAACGGATGCATTAATTTTAGTTGAATGTATCCAATTGAGATTCCTTCTTTTTTGAGCATGTCAATTGCATCAAGAATCGGACCCTTTGCTGACCCCCAAGAAATGATAGTATAATCTTCAACTCCAAAAGACACTGCTTGTTGTGATTCAGGAATCTCTTTTAGAATCAAATCAAGTCGAGACATTCTTTTATCCATCATTTTTACACGTAAAATGGGATCTTCTGTGATGTGACCAAATTCATCAGATTCATCACCAGTACTCCAAAATATTCCATTATCAATTCCCAATCTAGAACGAGGAGATATCCCATCGTCAGTAAATGCAAATCTCTTATAGCCATCTTCTACTTTTTCTAATAGTTTACCACGATTAATTGTGATTTTTTGAGGATCAAATCTTTTACAAGTAATTACAGAACTTGCATGGAATTTATCCATCATGTGGATTACTGGAACTTGAAAAATCTCTGCGTAATTAAAGACATTGCCAGTATCATAAAAGCTCTCTTCAATATCACCTGATGCATAAACAATCTTTGGAAAGTCTCCATGTCCAGCATAAATTGCAAAGAGCAAATCATCTTGACCATGTCGTGTTGGAAGTCCAGTTGAAGGACCACTTCTTTGATAGTTTGTAATTACAACTGGCACCTCATTCATTCCAGCCCATCCCAGCATTTCAGCCATCAATGCAAATCCCGGACCTGAAGTACATGTTGAAGAACGGGTTCCAGTTAATACTGCACCAATGGTCATTCCCATTGCAGAGATTTCATCTTCACATTGAATGACTGCGGTGGAGCCGAGTCTGTCACCATTTACTTCAAGGATTTCATTGGATTCAAGAAATTCAGATTCATCGGAAGCAGGTGTAATTGGATAGTAAGGTTGCATCCTACATCCACATGCCATCTTACCTAATGCAGTTCCCTGAAAACCTTGAACCAAAATTGTGTCAGGTTTTTTTTCAGTACCAGTAAGTAAGTGATTAAAAGATTCAAAGGTTGCAATTGCGTAATTGTATGAGTAGTTTGCAGTCTCTTGATTAATTTTTGCAATCTCTGGTTTTTTCGCAAAAATATCCCCAATAGTTTTCTTCAAAGAATCAGGAGGCATCTTCACTAATCCCAAAGATAATGCAACTCCTATCACATTAAACATTCTAACTAATCCTCGTAATCGAGGATTTTCCGTTTCTTCTGCAAGCGTAGCAAGGATTGATTTGAAAGAGACTGGATATATTGTAACTCCTTTTTCTTTTGCAATCTCTAAAACACCCGCTATTGTAAATGGTTTGTTTTTTGATTCTAATTCTTTATGCAATCTTTCTTTGAATGGTCCATCAAGTGTGTGAACATCGTCTGTTTTTGATTTTTCTAGATCCAAGTCATAAATTATCCCACCACCAGAAACTACTTCATCGTAATGACGAAAGATAGTTTCTGCATCAAAGGAGACCATCAGAGTAACATCATTTACGTTTGAATTGATTTTCTTATCACAAATTCTTACCGTAAAATAACTATGTTCTCCTTTGATGTTAGAATAAAATTCTCGCTTTCCAAATATCTGATATCCCATCGCAGCGCAGACTTTAGAGAAGATGTTTGCTCCAGACTCAACACCGCTACCCTGTGGACCGCCTATTAACCAAGTAAAATCAGTTATGCTCACAGTAAGTTATCCTTTTGATGAAGTATAATATTATGCATTATCAAAATGTTT
Source organism: Candidatus Nitrosopumilus sp. (assembly GCA_029881195.1). GTDB lineage: Archaea > Thermoproteota > Nitrososphaeria > Nitrososphaerales > Nitrosopumilaceae > Nitrosopumilus. The sequence goes on along the minus strand of JAOUNB010000002.1, from coordinate 17,188 downwards.
AACCCCCAGTAGCTGCATCAAACAATGCACATTCACATTTATCTCGTTCTCCGCAATAAGGGCAGACACATCCACATTTATCAATAGAATTACCACACTCTACACAAATAGCAAAATCTTCCTCTTCTTCTTCGGTCTTGGAAGACATACGTAATTTAGAAAGAAATCGTATAAATGGTTTGAGATAAATCTCAAGACTGATGAAAAAAGTCTTTCTTACAAGAACTTTACATGATTTTGCATTAAAAGAATTAAAAAAAAGATATCAAATTGAAGTTCATTCAGGAAAAATTCCAATTCCTCAAACAAAGATTAGATCAAAAATAAAAGAAGTGGATGGCATAATCTGCTTTCCATATGACAAAATCAATAAAGAGACCATAGATTTAGCGAAGAATCTAAAAGTGATTAGCACCTATAGTGTAGGTTTTGATCATATTGATGTCAATTATGCCAAGAAAAAGAAGATTCGTGTAGGATATACACCAGAAGTACTAACTGATGCAACTGCAGATTTGGCATTCACACTTATTCTTGATGTATTAAGACGAGTATCTGAGGGGGACAGAATTATTCGAAAGGGGAAATGGAAAGTAATCTACGGAGCACATGATTATGTTGGAGTAGATCTGCAAGGAAAAACGCTTGGAATTTTAGGATTGGGGAGAATTGGCAGAACACTTGCAAAAAGAACAAAAGCATTTGATATGAACATCATATATCATAATAGAAATCGCATTTCAAAATTCAATGAAAAAACATTGAGTGTAAAATATGTCTCATTTGAGAAACTAGTTACACAAAGCGACATTATTTCAATTCACGTTCCACATACTAAAGAGACAGAGCATTTGTTTGGCAGAAAGGTTTTTAGAAAAATGAAAAAATCTGCATTTTTAATTAATACTTCAAGAGGAAAGATAGTAAATGAAAAAGAACTTGTAGTAGCTCTCAAAAAAAACATCATTGCAGGTGCAGGTTTAGATGTGTTTGAAGAAGAGCCGATCAGTACAAAAAACCCATTAACCAAATTACAAAATGTTGTACTGACACCACACATAGGCAGCTCAACGAAAGAGACTAGGGCTAAGATGGCAGAAATTACAGTTAAAAATCTGAATCTAGGAATGAGTGGAAAAAAGCCGATCTACTCAGTAGGATACTGAATTTTACGCTTGAGTGATCGTTTAAAAAAATGAGCGGTTTTTATATTGAAATCATGATAAAATATCAGATTGAAAAAATTCAAACATACTAATGAAGAATTAGAATTAGCTAAATTACAATCTGAGAAAGAAAAGAAGAAGAAAGAATCACAATAGTATTTTTCTTTTTGTCTTTTTCAGACAAGGTTTTTTTAAAATTTGATTTTTGGGGAGAATTTTTGAGTTAGATCATCATACGTTTTTTTTCTTGCAGTAATTAGTTTTTTAGAGCCATCATACATTTTTGTAAAAAATGCAGCCAAAATGCGTTCTCCATATTCATCAAAGAACTGCACACTGAAACTAGTTCGTTCAGGTTTTATTTCTTGAATGAATTCTGCAGATTTTATCAATTCGGAATTAACATGCATGTGTGCAGGGCCGTCATTATCTCCAATAGTAATCCATTTTTCTTTTTCTCTGATATTAAGAGAGTTACTCCTAATTTCACTTGTGACGCCATGGTTTTTGACAACAAGCAAAACATCATCATTTGCAATTATATCAGATAACAATTCAAAAAGCACCATGAACTATTCAAAACAAAATTATTTCAATTTTTAGTGGAGTTCATATCAATTTGAACAAAATCGTCGGAATCACCATGAATACAATCAGTACCAATTGCTTTAACAGGGGAAAAGATGATTTTACCATTACGTAGTTTTTCTTCATTTTGAAGTAATCTAATTTTGCCTGAAACTATTTGTTTGTGTTTTTGGCAAGTAACTCCGAACATATATTCATCTTGATCTGCAACAATAGATACAATAAATTCTGGAGGATTGACGCACTGTTTTCCTTCTTCCATTATTGAACATCTATCAGGCAACACAGTTTGAACTAAAATTTTATTGGATATTAACCTTAATTCTCAAAGATTTGATTTAATATTGACGAAGAAGTAATCTTAATTGAGGCCTGTGACACATAATTTTGATGTTGTAATTATTGGAGGAGGGATTCTTGGAACATCTATATCATATTTTCTATCGCATCTTAACAGATCAAAAAAAATTGCTGTAATTGAGCAAGCACATACCGTCGCATTTCATACAAGTGGGAGAAATACAGGAAAAGTTCATGCGCCATATCTGTACAATCCAGAAAAGAAGAAATTGTTTGCAAAAGCTGCATTTCACGGATATGAAATGTGGGAAGAGTATTCCAAATTAAGAGATTTGCCTTTTAAAAAAGATGGGGTGATTGAAGTTGCTTTGGATAAAAAAGGTACCTCAGTTCTTGAAAAATATCTAAAATGGGGAAAGCAAAATGGATTAAAAGACAAAGACATCAAACTGATAGACAGTACAGAGTTGAAAAAAATAGAGCCTCAAATAAAATGTGAAACTGCACTTTATGTTTACAAGGATGGATCTGCAGATTATTCAATATTCACAAATTCGATTATGAAAGACAGTAAATCAAATGGCACACAATTCATTTTAGATACAAAGGTAACAAAAATAAAAAAAGAAGATGATGCGTGGAAAATTACATTAAATAATGAACATGAAATATTTGCAAAATTTTTAATTAATGCTGCAGGGGGAGAGGCAGTAAATATTGCGCATGATGTAGGTGTTGCAGAAAAATTTACTGATGTGCATTTTAGAGGAGAGTATTGGAAAGCCCCAAAAGAATATCATGACTTGACTAAAACAAGCGTATACTCTGTTCCAGAATTTCCAGATTATCCATTTTTAGATCCTCATTGGATCATCAGAGTTGATGGCAGTTGTGAGATTGGACCTAACGCAGTTCCAGTGTTCAGCCCATATGGATACAACAAAATAGAAAACATCAAGGAGTTTATCCCAAAAATATTAGAAATGTTAGGGTCGGGTGCCAGAAAAGCAATCTTTGATAAACAATTTCAGGAACTTGCAATAAATGAAATACAATCATCAATGTCAAAATCTGCAATGATTGATAGAGTAAAGAGATTTTTACCCAAAATTGATTCAGACAAAATTACTGAGAAAGGTACTGCAGGAATTAGATCATCAGTAATTGATGATAGTGGAAAGTTTGCTCCAGATGTAATTTTAATTGATGATGATGCATCATTTCATATTCTGAATTACAATTCGCCTGGAGCCACTGGTGCATTACCGTTTGCAGCACACATTATCAATCATCTAAACAAGACAGGTCTGTTTGAGAGTGAGAATCTTGATGTTCAGTGCGGTCCTTGGAATTTTTCTCAAGTCATAGAGAAGTTAGAAGAATAAGAAACAAAAGATATCAATCAACCTCAAATAGAAATTCCAGAATTATTGTTTTGCAGATGCAGATGCTTCTGGAGGAGAGTTGACTGGATCCACAGTAATTACAACTGTATCAGTACTTTCCCTTCCATTATCATCGAATACTTTGAGTTCAAATGTCAGAACCTTAATTTCATTATTATTCACGATTGGGCTAGTAAATGATGGATTCACATTAGTATTAGAAGATAGTTTTACAGATTCTCCAGATAGTTGTGTCCATTTGAATGAAATCGGTTGATCCTCAGGATCATGACTCTTGCTTCCATCCAATGAAACTTTGACATTTTCATTTACTATCCTATCAACACCTGCATCAGCTACAATATCAAGACTAAGAGTATTTTTAACTAGAATATTCATGCTATCTGAAGAAGAGTAGGTTCCGTCTGTTACAGTACAAGTAAAGTTCATTGTAGAATCACGTACAACATTTGGAATTTTCACCATAGTATTAGAATTAGTATTTTGCTCAATAACACCTTTTGATGTAGTACTCCATGTGAATCCAAGTTTGTCACCATCAGGATCAGTTCCAGTACAGTGTAAATTGGCAACTGTATTTTCATCCACAGTCATATCAGGCCCCGCATTAGCTTTTGGGGCACTGTTTTCAGGAGACACAAAGATTACAACTTGATCTGAGTCAGTTAATCCTTGTGGGTCAGTAACTGTTAGTTCAAAAGCCAGTCGTTTAGAAATTGTCGGAGCAACGTCAGGTGCAATAAATGATAGTTTCAAATTAGATTTATCAAAGGATATGGCATCACCAAAGATTTGCTTCCATTCTGTTTTTAGATCATCGTCATTCAAATCAACTGCAGCACCCATGATAGTAACATTATCACCGCCATGAACTCTTCTGTCAGGACCAGCATATGCACGTGGTGGGCTATTTTCAGTACTTACCGTAATTGTTACATCATCAGCATCATAATTTCCTACAACATCAGTTACTTTAAGCTCAAATACTAATGGCTCTGATAGTGATTGGGTTGTTGGAGAAACAAAGTATGCTGAAGGCTGTGTGTTTTCATAAATTTTAGTTGGAATTCCAGATTTTTGAGACCAAGAAAATCTAATATTGTCACCATCAGGATCAGTTCCAGTTCCCTCTAAGTACACAAATGTTCTTTGAGGAACATTTTGATCTTTTCCAGCATCAGCTATTGGCGCAAGGTTTGATGGAATTACTTTAACTATTGCTATATCATTTGCGTATCCATTTCCCTTAGAGTATCCTGTAACATGGAATGACAATAGTTCTTCATAATCACCTACTTTGGGAGCTGTGAACTCAATATGATCTCCATTAGAAGAACTGAGAGTAACAGGAGTTCCAATAAACTGAATCCAAGTATAGGAAATAGGTTGATTATTCAACGTGTGACCAGTTACATCAAGAGATACAGTTTGACCTTCGACTACGGTCTGTGGAGGTCCTGCTTCAATTGAAATGGACTTGTTGTCAATAAGACCAGTAAAGAATATCACGTTTACGGTATCACTTGCAACTCCCCCAAATCCATCATCAACGGTAATTCTAAATGTTATAGGATCAGTTTGAGAAAAATCAAGAAGGACAGGTTGAAATGTAAGATGCTTTTCTGTGATTGAGGACAAAGATACTGGTTGTCCTGAAAGTTGTTCCCATTTGTAAGTCAGAATATCTTCATCTTTATCTGTAACTTGAGGAATAATGCTTATTGCATTAATTGATTGAACCGCCAAAATATCATTTCCCGCATCTACATATGGGGGATTATTTACAGAATTTACAATAATTTCAACAGTATCGGAACTACTCGCTCCCTGAGGATCAGTAACCAATAATTCGAAAGTAAGAACTTTAATTTCGCCATTTTTGACATCTGGGGCCATAAATGTAGGTTCAGGAACAGTCGTTGAGGATAATATTACAGACTCACCATAGATCTGAGTCCATTTGAATGAAAGATTTTCTGCATCAGGATCATATCCTTCGCCGAGTAGAGTCACCAGTTTATTTTCGTTAACATCAACAGATTCAATTTCAGCAAAGGAACTAGACAAGTTACCAATAACTACTACACCCAGTATCAAAGACAGTAAAAAATAGTGATTCACTAAAACCAGTCAAAATATGTTCTTATTAATTATTACGCTTTTTTGATTTTACGATCTAACAGATACACATAATGAAAAATTAAAAGGAATTTCCAATATACCATATATCATTAGTCTTTATGCTCTTAGGTTCACTAAATTTCATAGGACTTGTGTTAATTCACAAGATTAATTCAATGTCATTGTGTTTGATTTGTTCAAAATACTTGTCATGGATTACTTGAAATCAGGAAATTTCATTATTTCAAATTCTGGAAATTTTTCTTTAGATATTTTAATTGATTCTTCTATTTTACCAATTTAAAAATAGATGATTTTGATGCAATAACTCTTGTTGCAGACTTCAATGACAGTACTGCACCGTGTGGTTTATACCAATTAAGATGGTGCCGGGAGGGCTTTTAAACATTGTGCGTAGGCCCAAGGAACAAACAGAAACAGTATCAAATACAATACTTCCTAGAAAATATTATTGATTTATTTGGTAATATGTAATTTCAGGAAAACCTTAAGTTTTTTGGGTTCCAGTTTGATGATCAGTTGGACATAGAATAAAAGTAATAAATGACTACGGAGATGGGATTGTTTCGCGAATTGAATCTAAAATCTATTTAGTATGTTCAGAGATTACACCTAACGTTTCAAAAAATCCATCCCCCTAACCCATTACAAAAATCATAATAGTTATCGCAATGGTAGAAAACAATAGAAAAAATCCGGGGTTTTATAACTTAATTAAAAAGATCTAATTAAGATTCTTTTGTTCATCGGTTAGATTAGCAAGGTAATCATTTATCTCATCAGAGCAGGCACCTGGTGAGTTGCATTCAACTATTGTCTTTTGAATCCAACCTTGGTAAATGTTTGGTATTGCAAGTACTCCCTGTCCACCCATTCCAGGATAAGATACTATTTCGTCATCACTAACACTAACTGCAGGATCTACCAATAATATGCTTCCAGCAATTCTAGCATCATCAAGATTATTGTCATTGTTTGGATCCATATCTACTACTAACATTCTATTTGAGAACTTGCTTGATACATAGGCATAGTAGCCATCCCCTTCTTTTGCACCAAAGTTAACACCATGACATCCAGGATCACATGCTAATGTCTTTACTGGAACTGGATTTGAAGGATCTTTCATGTCTACGATTGTTATTGTACCACTTAGTGTGTTAGCAGTAACGATTGCTGGTGCATCAAGAGATGGGGATATTGGTGTCTGTATAGGCAATGCACCTATCATGACAGCAGCACCTTCTGGTGAGCCAAGAAGACTTGGTAGTGGATCTCCACCAGGTATAAGTCCAGTTAGACCTCCTGTTGGAACATAATCAGCAAGTAATGCAATATCTGTAACTTTGGTCTTGTCATCTATGCTTATCACGCTTAGTGTGCTATCAAGGAAATTTGCTGTAATATAATGAGAATCATCAGGGGTCATACCTGTTGCTATTGGATGTGAACCTACACTGATCTTTGCCATCAGTTTTCCTTGAGGATAATGTAACAAAGTAGAATCATCTGTAAAGACATTTGGAGTCACCATAAACTTTCCATCACTACTCATCCAATGAGCATGAGGATGTGTTGGGTCCCCATCAGGTCCCTGTGTTGGGATTATTCTATTTACAGAATCAGTTCCTGGAAGTATCTCAACTACTCCATTTTCGCCATTTAGGGTAACATGAATATCATCATTATCAGATCTAGTCATTACATGTGCTGGAGAATCTCCGACATGTATGCGCTCTACTAGTTCACCGGTTTCTCTATCAAATACTGTAAGATCTGTACCAAACCATTCTGTTTGGTATATCACACTTTGATTTCTATCAGTCCACATGTTATGTGGATTGTTCATATTAATTTCAGGTAGAGCGACCTTTTTAGTGACAGTCCAGTCTGCAGTATTTACAGCAGTAGCAGTTCCTGGTTTTGCCTTATTTTGTGTATGTTCAAACTGGGTATTTACCCAAACTTCTCCTACTCCAGAAACTTCTGGGTCAGAGACTGCTTGGAGAGTTTGATTTTCATCACCAAAGTATGCATGCATTGTATCAGATAGATTCACTACGAGTCTGTCACCATCATTGGTGTAAACTACTACTGGTAATGCAGGATATTGAGGATTCCAAGTAGTGTCAGTTGTAGCAAATGTTTGCCAGTTGTCAGTAGTTGCAACAAAGAATACCTTTAGCAATCTTAGAGCCAAATCAGAGGCTGTGGGTACGGCAATTCCATTTACGGTAGTAATTTTTTCACCAAGAGTAATTCCTGGTTCATTTTCTCCACCTGGCAAGTCTGCAGGATCCTGAACTATTACAGTACCAAACATGTAAGGATGAACTTTGCATGAAAATACATAGAGACCTGGATCATGTAGTTTTATTGTGGCGCCACCACTGTATGATGCGACTTGATCAAATGGCATGTGGGTTGCACCCTCAGGATAAATTAAGCTTGTAATTGTGTGTCTTGTGCTAGTGTCAGTCATAATAAAATTAACATCGCTATCTGGTAGAACCACTTCAAGGGATTCGGACACTGTTATTGGTGCCAAAGCCTCTCCTCTTGCAGATTTAAACCAAGTTCCTGGTTCATCTGAAACAACAAATGTTGCAACATCTACTGCTACATTTGGAATTCCAAATGCATCATGTGCAACATTGGATGATTTACCAGGAATTGATGCAACATCATTTATTCCTACTTGGAATGATCCATGTATTCCTGATTCCATATGTGCAAAGATATGACAGTGGTATTGCCAAAATCCAACTCCACTCTCACCGGCCTTGACTGCAAAAGAGTGAGTTGATGAATCTGATTGTAATAATTTAGCATCAATGACATTAGTTGTTCCAGGATCAACCCATTTGTGTGCATGTAAGTGGAATGTATGATCCATTCCTATTGCAAGTATGTGAAATCTAACTAGATCATTTTGTTTTGCTCCAAGTAATGGGTTTATCCACAATGGTGTCTGGTTTCCATCTGAATCAATTTCTTGTCCCCAGAATGTTGAGCCTATCATTGCCATTACAAAGTCTTTTTTAACATTAGAAATATCATCATCTACAATTCCAACATTTTGTTCAACATACTGTAATTTGCCATTCTGTTTCATTATTTTAACAAAGAAATGATCATTTTCATTTTCCAAACTAACAATTACTTTGTTATCATTATTATTTTCTAGATTCAAAGTTTCAAGAAAGTATTTGGGAATTGTGCCAATCAGGGGATCTTTTATCCTTCATAGTATTATGAATATGACTTGAATTTAAAGTGGACAAATTTTATTCATTGGGCCTATACATTACAATATTAGGCGCCGGGAGGGAGATTTGAACTCCCGTTCCCTTGCGAGAACGCGCTTTATGGTTAATAATTTCCAGGCGCGCGCCCTACCAGGCTAGGCGACCCCGGCACAAGTCTAACGACAAAAGTACTGGATAAAATGTGATTATAAATTATGTTGCTTATTTTAAAATCTACTTCCAAATTGTAACAGTGGTGGATTTCTCTACAGGAACTCCTTGTGCATCCATTCCATTTATAGAGATTTTGTATAAACCCTCCAATGCAGCATCACCATCATTTTTTATTTGATCCCATAACAATTCAATTTCATCACCAGGATCAAGATGGGAAACAACTTGTGCACCAACTGGTGCATAAATCAACATTCCAGATAATCCTGTAATTCTAAGACCATAAGATGCATCAGGAAAAATCAGAGTGGTTGTACCAGAGTTGACAATTCGAATTTTTATCTCCTCACCTTTTTTAAAATCAAATTTTTCAGTAACTAAAGATATTGAAGAACCTTCAACAAATACTAGATGATTTGTGTTTTTTACGTCCATCAAGTAAACACCATATGCAAAACCTGAAATCACTCCAATTACAATAAAAATTACCAGGCTTTTTGCTAACATGTCTTCAGAATAATTATTTGACGTTAATTCTTCAGAGAAGTTGGTTTTGTTCTCCATTTTTTAGGATATGTGTTTGGGGCCATAATGATTCGCTTTGTTTCAAATGCATATCCCTTTGTTGCGTCACGAATCTCTTCTTCAGACATTGTAGATTCGGCCAAAGCTACTACTTCCCCTTTTTGAGTGTAAATCCCAACCAAATCACCTTTCTTTAGATTTGGAGAAATTTTCAAAATACCAGGAATTGCAAGTTGGGCACCATGACACATCGCATCCACTGCAGAGTCACGAATCATTACAGATTTTAATTCACTTAGTGCATATTCTATAGGTTTAATCATATTCATTAGTCTAGAATCATCGTTGTTTTCCTTCCATAATGCAAATGCATTTGCCAGTTCATGTAGAGTTACTAGGCCATCAGATTCATAAAATTGGTCTACTCTGGTCCTTCTAAGCTCAATCATTGTAGCACCAGGCCCCAAAATTTCTCCAATATCATAATATAATTTTCTAATATACGTTCCAGCCTCACATAGAACTCGAGTTAAGAGAAGTCTTTCTTTTTGTTCTATTAATTCAAATTCATAGATAGTTCTTGTTCTTGTTTGTCTAACAACTGCTGAACGTTGGGGTGGTTTTTGAAATATTTCCCCTTTGAACAAATGAATTATTTCAGCCAGTTTTTCTTTTGATGGAAGAGAATGCACTCGTCCCAATGCAACATATTCTTTTGGACCTAAAAGTAAAACACCTAATGCTTTTGTTGCTTCACCTAATCCCAATGGCAGCACTCCTGAAACTTGAGGATCAAGAGTTCCGCTGTGACCAATCTTTGGCAGTTTCAAAATTCGTTTTACCCATGCAACTGTTTCGTGACTCGTAGGACCGGGAGGCTTGTCTAACAGTATTAGTCCATAGTTAAGTAATTGTCCAAGTGATCTTTTGTCATAATATGTCCCATATGCATCATCGGTAATATCTTGATCAATTTCGATTAGATTTTCTAATTGTTTTAGTTGCATAGTAATTTTCTCACAGTTTCTTTTGCAATATCAATTACTTGTTGTGCAGAAAGATTATCAGTATTAATTATTAAATCAAATACGGATGTATCTTCACCAAAATCAAAATCGTAGAGTTTTTTGTACAACGCCTTATTCTTATCAAATCGTTCTTTTGTAACTTCATAAGCCTCTTGAGGACTCATATGATCTCTTGTTTGCATTCTTTCAGTGCTGCTTTCATGTGAACCCTGTAACCAAATTTTAATTCCGTCCTTGATAAGCCAAGGCAAAGTGTAACTAGTGATTACTACTCCCCCTCTATTGAAAATACTAGTTAATTTTTCATCTAGTGCAAGGTCAAATTTTGAATTTTGTTCGCGTTGATTCAGAAATTTCATTCCTTCTTCGGTATCCCACCAATCATCTCCATCAGAATCAAAGCCTTCTTCTATTGCCATCTCTTTCAGAACATCGCCACCACTAAGATATTCTAGTTGAAATTCTTCTGCCAATCCTTTGGCAACAGTTGTTTTACCTACTGCAGGAGGACCAGAAATTACTATAGATTTTGTCAACTGAGATCCATCGAGGTTTTCGTCAGCTTCATGATAATGCCACTAAATGCAATAGATGAAAGGAAATACCAAGCCCAGAGATACAATGAATTTTCATGACCAAAACAAACATGACCCTCTTCCATTGCTTGTGCTGAAGTACATGTTAATTGGAAAAAGTCTCCAGGGATTACATTTAGTGGAATTGGAGATAGTGCTACAGTATAAGAGAACAAATATGGCAGCACGAAATAAAATATCAGGATCAAAGGTACAAAAGTAATCATCATTGGACGCATGTTCATCTGCATCATCTCCATTGACATTTTGTTCATGTATGAGGATTTTTTGCTCAGTTCGTTAATTTTGGCCTGATCTTTGGCTCTCATTGCAGCCATTCTTTCTTTTTGCCATCCACGTGTTTCTTTCATGATTCGTTTTAGTTTTGTTTGATCAACCATCTTCTTTCTAACTGCGGCATTAAAGAGATTCAATACAATCCCAAATCCAGAGACGGCAAACATTGAAAGAATTAATCCTTTGATTACTGGATCATCACTACCAAGAGCCGTGCTTTCACCACCAAAAATATCAAATTGTAAGTGTATTGAATCAAGAAATTGTAGGTGTGTTAAATCAATAAATAGCAGAATAAAGTTAAAGTCCATTTTTTACAGTCCTATCGCATTAATTATTTTATCTATGGCTTCATCAATCTTTCCTTCTCTATTAAGAATATGTTTTACAGGCGAGCCTGTAAGTACAGTGCAAGCTGAAATCATTGCAGATTGAATATCCAGTTCTTTGTTGATATTAGGCAGAGTGATTTTATCGCGATTTCGGGTTTCATCTTTCATTCGTCTATTATAGATCTCTTCAGGTTTTGCTGAGACTGAAACAAAGTTTGTAGGTTGAATAATTTTCAAAACATGTTCTGGTAATCCAGGATAATAGCCTTCTGGTGAATTGATAAATGCATGAGTATCAACAATTACTACTTGTTCATCAAATGCAGCAATTTTCTCAGCAGTGATTTTTTGAAGACGTTGTTGTTCACTCACAGGTAAATGTCTAAGCTCATCTCGGTCTTTGAGGCCATTTTCTTTTGCAATTTCAAACATCAAAGTTCCAAAACTTACTACATTGACGGTTTTATCATGATCTTTTAGAACTTCTACCATTTTGGTCAAAATGGTAGTTTTTCCAACACCAGGAATTCCTACTAGGATTATTCTCTTATTTCCTTCCAAGTAAAGCACCTAAACGCGGCATGACAACTTCCACTTGTTCCCTTACTAATTGTGTATAATAGTTGATGAGAATATCCACCATAAGTAAAACGCCAATTCCAGAACCAAATACACCAAGAACATCAGATACGCCTGCTAACAGACCCAAAATTGCAGAACCAATTATTGTAACTGATGGAATGTATTTATTCAACAAAGCTTCAACTGGGGCGTTTGACCTTCTAAATCCAGGAATTTGGACATCTGCGTCAAGTAAGTTCTGAGCTGCACTCTTTGGAGATAAACCTCCAAGCTCTACCCACAATCTACCAAATACAATTACAATTCCGATCATGAATAGAACATAGCCAACTGCACGCATTGGATCCAATGCCGCTACATCCAAACCTCTTGGAGGAGTGATATAGTAGATGATTCCACCAATAGGAGTAGATGGACTTGTCGGATCAAACTGTGCAATAAAATTCATGAAGAAATCATTATTTCGCGGGTTCATATTTGCCCACAGCATTTGGAATATGAAAACAGCATTTGCTGTAAGTGCTGATGCCAAAATTACAGGAATATTAGAAACATACATCAATTTGATAGGATAAACTGCTGAGAAACCCCTGTATTTTGTAGATACAATTGGAATCTCAATTTTCATGCCTTGTGTGAATACAAGGATTAACAAGATCCCAGCAGTAAGACATAAACCAAAGATGCTTGGAAGTTGGTTCGAACGGAATAGAATATTTGACAAGTCCCCAGCCATTATTGATTGACCAATGTATGGAATGATACCAATTGTCCCCCCGTCACCTGCAGGCAATGGGCTAAACATACTCCAAAGAATTTGCTGGGCAACACCGGCCATAATAAAAAGACTGATTCCACTTCCTAGACCCCAACCTTTCTGAATTAACTCATCTAAGAACATAATGATAATTGATGCAGCCATAAGCTGCCCAATCATCACATACAAAAAGTATGGCTCTGTTACTCCGGGCCCATATACTGCAATAGCATATACAATAGATTCTGCAACAATTACAACATATGTTACAAGCTTAGTTGCTGTCTGAAAGATACCTCTCTCTTCAGGTTTTTTAAAATTAAATTTGAGAATATCTGAACCTCTCAGTAGTTGCATCAAGAGTCCAGCAGTTACTATAGGCCCAATACCTAACTCAACAAGAGTTCCTTGTTGGGATGCAAAAATCACTCTAGCAAATGCTAAAAAGTCAAACTGTGGTGCGGTTGCTCCAAATAATGGAGTCTGGCCCATTATCATGTAAATGAGTAATGCTACTCCACACCATAACAATCTAGTTGGAAGGGGAATTTTCTTTTTTGGTTTTGGTACTTGAGGAATATATGGTTCCGCTTTGAAAACAACTTTTCGAATAATTGTAGTAACGCTACCCTCAGCCATTATCAGATAACACCTCTCCCCCAACAGCTTTTAGTTTTTCTTCTGCAGTCGCAGTGAATTGTCTTACTTTGACGGAATATACATTTGTTAATTTTCCGCCACCAAGGAGTTTTTCGTAACCCGCATTTTCAAGGTCTACGATTTTTTTTCCTCCTTCTTCTTTACCGAACTTTAAGAACAAGTCATCAAGATCTCGGATGCTAGTCCATGTTTTTGTTATATTTGGGTGAGGTGGTTTAGTGGAATCATGACCATAGTGATCTGGTTCATATTTTAAAGTAGAACTCCAATGATGCTTTAGCATACCTGTAACTCCAAGACCACCTTTGTGACCACTTGCGCGATGTTGGCCTACTTGACCCCATCCCATATGTCGTCCACCTCTAAGTCGTCTTGTTTTTCTCAATCTTGTTGCCATCTCAAATCATTCTCCTTACAATAGCGTCAAGTTCTTTGTTTTGTCCAAGAACACCCTTGTTTCCATAAAGTCTCTTTGTACTTCTTTTGAATCCAAGTCTTGGAGGTGACAAAGCAAACCAAGGTTTTAGAGGTTTTAATTTTGATAGAGTAGTTTTCCCTTCTGCCAATGCAGTTCCTAATTCATCAGAACTTGTAAATCCTAGTTTCTTAAGATCATCAGTAGTAACTTTTTGATAACCGCCTTTTCTTGCTTTTTTGTCAATCAATTCTTTTGCCAATGATGCATCTAGTTCAATCCAAGAAACATAGTGCTGTACTTTTCTTAACATTCCTAAGGTATTTTCTTTAGCTGGTAAAATTGTTGCACGGTATTTTTTATCTAATTTTAACAAAGTCATTGTATGAGTTGCCCAATAGGGACAGTCAGCCTGACCTTTTATTCTAACAACAAGATACGAGTTTACCATTTTTTATCAACCTTGACTAAATGTCTGTCTTAGACAGTCCAAAATTGCTTTGGAAGTTGAGTTCATTGTAGGAGTAGAGCCTTTTGCAGTAGTCCACGCATCTTTGAGACCAGCTAATTCCAATAATCGTTTAATTTTACCACCCGCAACTAGACCTAATCCACGAGGTGCAGGAATTATTTCAATAGTAACACTTCCACCTTTTCCCCTTACTTTGAATGGAACAGAATGTTTTTGATCACATCTGCATTCCCAACTGCCACATCCTAACTTGATTGGATTAACATTAAGGTAAGCTTGGCTAGTTGCTTTTTCGATTGCAATTCTCATCTGTTTTGATTTTCCTTGACCAATTCCCAAGTACCCATTTTCATTTCCAGTTGCAACAATAGCTTTGAATCTAGTTGACTGCCCGTTTGAGGTCATTTTTTGAATGATGCCAACATCTACGACTTCGCTTTTCAAATCAGGTAAAAGTTTCTTGATAATTCCAGATTCTTGAATTCTTAGTCCTGCTTCAATAATTTCTTCAAGTGAAGTAATTTCCCCAGACGCAACTTTTTGACCTAAGGTGGTTTTCGGAACCCAAACTTCTTCTTCAGGTTCTCTTCTTGGTCTTCTTGGACGATCATTGGTACTTTTAGATCCACCTGGTGGGCCTCCACCATATACTGGTGGGCCTCGTCCTCTTTGACTTGATCTGCCTTTAGATTGTGCAGTTTGACTCATGTCTATTTAACCTCACTGTCAATAGTAGATTTTATTTTTGAAACTTCGTTTTTTACCGTAAGATGTTCACCGTTGAGTCTTTCTTTAGGTGGAAATGTTTCTTCATTAGCTGGTACTTGTACTCCTGCATCAATGACTCCTTTAAGGGCGGCTGCCATTCTCTGAGTGTATCTTCTAGTTCCAGTATAAAGAATGGCATCTTTTGCACCTTGGCCAAGTGCTTTCTTTCCTGCCAAATATCCAGTAAGATATGCTGCAGGAACACTTTTTCTAGAACCCTTCCATCCTTTCTCAAGAAGATATCTAGAATGTGCAGATGCAACTACTTTATCGCCTGCCATTCCAGGCTTTAGAATTTGAACTTGAGTATTTTCATTAGTAATATTTACAGTGATAAAATCACGTTTGCCCATCAACATGGTGCTACGTTTTTTATAATTGGTCTTTTCCTCTCTAAGTCTTCTCAATATTTTCGAATAAGCCATCTATAGAAACCGAGTTTGAATCTGCTCTTATATACGTTAAGCGCGAATTAGGGCCACAAGTAAAGCCTTCTGAGTATGTAGACGATTTTCTGCCTCATCCCATACAACAGATTGAGGACCGTCAATCACTGATGATGTTACTTCTTGTTCACGTTTTGCGGGAAGACAATGCATGAAGATCGCATCCTTGTTGGAAATTTTCATTAGTTTTGAATTGACCTGGTATTTTGGAAGGAATTTTCTAATTCTTTTTGGATCACTGTTATGAATTGATGAATAGGTATCAGTAACTACAATGTCTGCATTTTTAGTTGCAGTAAATGGATCGGATGTTAATTCAATTTTTGTTGATTGCTTGGATTCTTTTACTACATTCTTGTCAGGTTCAAATTCTTTTGGAGTTGCTATAGACATTTCCATTCCAGATAATGCAGCACCATAAATCATAGAATTGCACACATTGTTCCCATCTCCAATCCATGCAATCTTTAATCCTTTGAGTTTTTTCTTTTTTTCTTTAATAGTCATAAAGTCTGCTAAAATTTGACAGGGATGAAAAGAGTCAGATAAACCGTTTATCACAGGAATACTCGAATGCTCAGACAATTTTTCTATTAAATCATGCGAATATACACGTGCCATGATACAGTCACTGTATCTTGAAAGAGTTTTTGCAGTGTCTTCTACTGATTCACCTCGTGAAAGTTGCATATCGTTTGAGGATAAATTAATTGCATGTCCACCTAGCTGAAACATTCCTGTTTCAAAACTAACACGTGTTCGTGTTGAGGGTTTCTGAAAAATCATTGCCAAAGTTTTATTCTTTAAAACAGGTTTGTTTTTACCTTTTTTTAGTTCTTTTTTTAGTTTGATAGAATCGTCAATTAATCCTAAAAATTCTTTTGGCGTTAGTTCCGCTAAAGTGAGTAAATTTTTTGTTTTGAGTTTCATTTCTTAAAGAATCCAAAAATACCTCTTTTCTTTTTAGGCTTTTCTTCTTTATCATGTTTTGGCTCATCTTCAATTTTATCATGTTTTTCTTTTGATTCATCAGGTTTAAGCCTACCATTTTTAATCCATTGACGAATTTTGTTTCCCAGTTTGATTGCTTCGTTGTCATTTTCAGGAGGTAGAACATCAAATAGATCTGAATAAGTTGCAATATCATCATCTTTAATTCCATCAAACGGATCATCTGAAGAAATTTTCTGTTCTGGTGTTGGTTCTGGTGTTGGTTCTGGTGTTGGTTCTGGTGTTGGTTCTGGTGTTGGTTCTGGTGTTGGTTCTGGTGTTGGTTCTGGTGTTGGTTGTGGTGTTGGTTCTGGGGT